>JBKCVJ010000046.1:0-140091 GCA_046317915.1 Sphingobacteriales bacterium | reverse complement strand
ATCTTTTACAATATCCAGTTCACGGGTCAGCGGCACCGTCTCGATGTTCTCTGCCTGCATACTGCTTCGGAGAATATTGCTGAGTTCCGTGATGGCGGCCCGCGCGCGGGACGGGTTTTCATCGATCAAGGCCCGGATGCTATTAAGGGCATTGAAGATAAAATGCGGGTTGATATGGGATTTGATCGTTTTCAATTCCAGCTCCTTCACCAAGGCCTGCAGCTGAAGTGTATCGAGTTTTTGTTTGCGAACTGCATTGATATAGTGATCTATAAAGTAGATCATATTCCAGATAAACAAGTATACAAATGAGTTGAAAATATTGGTGATCAGAATATATGAACCTTCTTCATTGGCGTCTACATCAGCCCTGAGTTTAAAAAAGTCAACGAGTATTGATTCTAAACCCGCAACAACTACCGCAAAACCAAGAGTAACTAACAAAAATCCGATGATCTGCTGATTCAGGGAACGCTGCAATAAATTGAGGCGGCGAATGGTCTCCCGCATGAGATGCGTGAGGGTAACCCCCAACGTAACGAAAATGAGGAGCCTGCCTACAAAAAGTGAATTGAAGCGATCAAAAGAGATCGCAAAAAAGATATTGATCAGGAGAAACAATCCCCAACCCACGGCCTGGTAGAGCCAATACTGAGCTATCCGGCTGATAAAAGTACGCATGCTTGCTACAAAGCTATGGTTATGAACTACCCAAATTAAGTCTTTTGGACTAATGGTGATATACCGGGTAGAATGGGTTAGAGCGATATATCCTTCGGGCCAGTCTGGGCAACCTTTCACAGCAGCGTTTCCGGGTGATAAAACGCTAGGATCAGAACAATACCGCATTATTCTTGTTAGTTTTAGCATAAATTACAGCAGCTGGTAACCCCGGCTGTCGTAATTTTGCCCCTTGCTATAATTTAAGCGCGCATGGAATACATCCCAGGTCCATTATTGAAAGAAATCAACTCGCCTGACGACCTTAAGAAGCTGTCCAAAGAACAGCTCAACCAGGTCTGTGACGAACTACGTCAATATATCATTGATATCGTCAGCGTGGAAGGCGGTCATTTTGGCGCCAGCCTGGGTGTGGTTGAGCTTTCTGTGGCCCTGCACTACGTGTATAACACGCCTTATGACCAGCTGGTCTGGGACGTGGGTCACCAAGCCTACGGCCATAAGATCCTGACCGGCCGGAAAGATCAATTCTATACCAACCGGAAGTACGGTGGCCTTAGCGGGTTCCCAAAGCGCAGTGAAAGTGAATATGACACTTTTGGGGTGGGCCATTCTTCCACATCCATTTCCGCCGCACTGGGTATGGCCATTGCAGCCAAGCTCAAAGGCGAGCACGACCGGAAATCCGTGGCCGTGATCGGGGACGGAGCGATGACGGCAGGAATGGCGTTTGAAGCCATGAACCATGCAGGCGTTGCCGATGCCAACATGCTGATCATTCTGAACGACAATTGCATGAGCATCGATCCAAACGTGGGTGCGCTCAAAGAATACCTGACAGATATTACTACATCGCAGACCTATAATAAGATCAAGGACGATGTATGGAAAGCGTTGAGCAAACTGCCCGTGGCTCGGGATATTGCCAGCAAGATTGAACACTCGGTGAAAGGATTTGTATCGAGGAGCAGCAATCTGTTTGAATCAATGAAGCTTCGGTATTTTGGTCCGATAGATGGACACAATATTACCAACCTCGTGGATACCCTGGAAGATTTGAAAAACATTCCGGGACCCAAGATCCTGCACATCATCACCACCAAGGGAAAAGGCTATGCCCTCGCGGAAAAAGACCAGACCAAATGGCACGCGCCGGGTTTGTTTGATAAAGTGACTGGAGAGATCTATAAGAAAAAATTCGAGACGCCACAGCCTCCCAAATACCAGGATGTATTCGGACATACCATCATTGAACTGGCAGAGCAGAATCCAAGCATTATGGGAATCACTCCCGCGATGCCTTCCGGGTCTTCCTTGAAATTCATGATGGACAAAATGCCGGATCGTGCCATCGATGTAGGTATCTGCGAACAACATGCCGTTACCCTTAGTGCTGGCCTCGCCACGCAAGGTATGCGCGTGTTCTGTAATATTTATTCGTCGTTCATGCAAAGGGCGTATGACCAGGTGATCCATGATGTGGCGATCCAGAAATTACCCGTTGTACTTTGTCTGGACCGAGCAGGACTCGTTGGTGAAGATGGACCAACTCACCATGGAGCGTATGACATTCCTTATATGCGTTGTATTCCCAACCTGATCGTCAGCGCACCCATGAATGAAATAGAATTACGCAACCTTATGTATACGGCGCAATTGGAATCCACTACCCTGCCCATGGTGATCAGGTATCCCCGTGGTGAAGGTGTATTGCCTGATTGGAAAGCGCCTTTTGCGAAGATTGAAATAGGTACCGGACGCAAACTCAAAGATGGTGACACCATCGCTGTTTTGTCCATCGGTCACCCCGGTAATTTTGCGACACAGGCTATTCGCAATCTTAAAACCTATGGTATCAATGCTGCGCATTATGACATGCGTTTTGTGAAACCATTGGATGAGAAAATGCTGCACGAAGTATTTTCAAAATACAGTAAAGTCATCACCGTAGAAGATGGTACCACTATCGGTGGTTTTGGCTCAGCCATCCTTGAATTCATGGCAGCCCATCAATACCATGCAGAAGTACGCATGTTGGGCATTCCTGACAGGCTTGTTGAACATGGAACCTTGAAACAACTGCACAGGGAATGTGGGTATGATGCGCAGGGGATTGAGGAAACAGCTCGTGAGATGATGGAGGTTTCATTAACAATTAAAAATTAACAATTTGCAATTGACAATTGGCACTAGTATCTAAAGACTAGTGCCAATTGCTAATTGTTAATTGCCAATTGTTAATTGTTAGATGCTATTCGCGTACACCGCTATTCCAAACGCAGCTACTGAAACAATCAATCCATACATGAATATCGTATAGCTAATACTGAGGTATTTGTATTTCTTGTTTAAAACCAACCCCTGGTAATAAATGTCTTTGATCAAACTGGAGTACAGATACTCTTTCTCCTTCAACATTTGTTTAATACCAGTACTATATTGTTCAAAACTGAGTTTCTGGAAGTGTCCGAAGAACAGCATATTGATCTTCCGGCTGCTGATGTCCTCAGCGGTAAAATCATTGGCGATGATCTTGGGGCGGGTGGCCAGGATCGAGAAGATGATGGTGAGGATGTTCACGGTAAGCATCACAAGGGTAGGAATAATCAGGTGCGGCTGATCCTCCAGTTTACGGAGTAACACAGTAAGGATCACAGAGATGATGATCGAGTTTACAGATATCATGATACCCGCTTTGTTATCTGCGAGCCCGTTTAGGTCCATTTGATTCCTGGATGTGAGCCTGAATAAGGTTTCTATCCCTCTCGAGGGCTTGTCTTTCTCCTTTATCTTCTCCGGTATAGTACTAACAAAAGGCGCATCAGCAGAGGATGCCAACGCCGCTTCCTTTTCTTTCTTAGCCAGTTTACGTTCCTGCTTTTCTTTCAGTATCTGGTAGGTCTCGTCCTTATGTTTCTGTAATTCTTGTTTCGCAAATTCTGTGAAATAACGATGTCCTTCCAGAAAGTGCAAAACCTGGGCTCGCCAGGCAGTACCACTTAATGTTTCGCCGGTCAGCAAGGCTGTTTCCTCACGAAGCAGATCTGATTTTTCCTGAAAATTGCTTTTGCCGAGATGATAGAGATCGGCATCGGCCATGATCTTTTCTTTCAGCGATAGTGCCTGTTGCGGAACCTTTGTGGCCATGATGCACCTTTCCACCTCATTGATCAGGGTTTCATCCACTCCCTTACCAGTAAGAAATTTTTCGGCAAGGTCAGCACTGAGGCGTTCATGGTCCTGACCGCTACTGAAGGCCCAGGCCAGATCGTGAAACCAAGCGGCAACCAGGATCGGAAACCGATCCTCAGCCGAAAGATTATAATAGCCACTGATGGTAGTAACGGCAGATACCACCTCACGTGTGTGAACGATATTATGATATAACAACCTCGGATCCGGATGGGCATTAAATTCAGCAGTGATGTGGGCCTCTATGTCCGCGAGGAGCTTGTCCAATTCCATGTACTCAAGATTGCGATTGTTAATATACAATATTATTGATAAATTCAGCAGTATGAAGAAAACCATCGCCTTCACCGCATTGTGTTTCATTGGGTTGGCTTGCAAACAACAGGAAAAAAAGCGGATCGCTTCACCTCCCGGGTATGATCTGTCTATACCAGAAAAACGAACACTTGATGAAGATCTTGATGAAGTCTCCGGCATTTTTTACATAGCGGCGGATTCTAGCATCGTTACCCTTAACGACGAAGAAGGAAAATTTTATCGATTGAACCTGCAGGGAAAGTTGATCGGTAGGCCATTTAAGTTTGCCAAAAAAAGTGATTTTGAGGACCTGACAACTGATGGACTGTATTGGTATGCGGTGAAAAGCGACGGTGAGGTGCATCGGGTGGAAAAAGCCTTTTCAGACAGTCCCCAGGCTCGTGTCTTCAGCTTCCCCGAAAAAGGCTGGGAGTTTGAAACGATGTTTTTCGACGCGGCCAGGCAAAAACTCGTTCTCCTCAGCAAGACACCCCTGACGTTTAAAGATGGTCGCATTCCGGCGTTCACCCTGGATACCAGTTCAGGTACATTTAATCATGACCCCTACTATTCACCAGATACCGTTACCATCGCGAAGCTTTACGGAAAGAAAAAATGGGGATGTAAACCTACTGCTGCGGCTATTCATCCAATTACCGGTGAAACATATATCCTTTCTTCTAACGATAGGATGTTAATGATCATGAAAGACGGGCTGTTGAATGCAGTATACCCCTTGGATAAAACCATGTTCCGCCAACCGGAAGGCATCACCTTTATGCCCAATGGCAATCTGCTCATCTCTAACGAAGCGAAGGGAAGCACAGCGAACATTCTGATTTTTGCGTACCAGCAACAAGAATAATGTGGCAGTGCGGTAATGCGGCAATGTGACAATGAAGGGCTAGTCATTAGTCACTACTCCCTCAACTTCTCCGCCTTCCGTGTACTCGATAATGAAATTATTCACCCCTTCCCCGATCAGGATCTCCAGGTGTTTCATCTGCACCAGTTCAAGGATGGTCAGGAACATAAAGATCGCATGGATGCGGTCTTGTGCAGTTTCAAATATTTTCTCGAAGGCCATGTTCTTTTCCCGCCGGGCGGTGGAAAGCATGAAATCCCTCGTTTCTTCCATGGTGTAATTGTAGCGATACACCACGTGTTGCGGTTTGTTGTTGCGCTCATGCAGCCGCTTCATCACTTTTTCAAACACCTTCATGAGCTTATAAACCGTAATGGTCTGAATCTCGGTACCTTCTGCATTCTCTTCGCCGAGTGTATTCAGTTCACGCTGCACATTCCCACGCTTCACCATCAGCATCCGTGTGGCTTCAAGATCTGCCAACTTTGCCGAAGCTTCCTTGAAACGTTTGTATTCAAGGATCTTGTCAACCAGTTCCTGCCTGGGGTCAATCTCATTACCCTGCTCATCCAACTCTTTCCTGGGCAACAACATTTTTGCCTTGATCCGCATCAGTGTAGAAATAAACAGGATGAACTCACTGCTGAGCTCAATGTTCAACTCACCAGAAGCATGTATGAACTTCATAAAATCCTCGATCACTTTCGTAATGGGAATATTATAGATATCCAATTCATCGCGCTCAATAAAAAACAAAAGCAGGTCAAACGGACCTTCAAACTGAGGCAGTTTTATCTGGTAGGATGCATTATTCATAACTCACAATATAAAAAAATAGCCAATAACAAATAACTCAGGCGTTATCAGTTATTGGCTATTCAAATGTAGGTTTTCTTTTCTAGAATTTGCCGGCAAATCCTACTGACAACAGAGATTTGATCTGCGTTCTCGGTGCACTGTTGGTAGGGCCAAACAGCCTGGCATCATCGTCATAAATCAAATCGAAATTATAAGTAATGGCGATGAATTTGGTGACTTTCATCGATATTACATTTGTCCAGAAGATATCAACATTCTGCGGATTCTCAAGGTAGTTGGAGTAGAGATCCAGACGGCTCTTGAATGTGATGTTCTTCGTGATATCTTTTCTGAAGTTGGCAGACAAGAAAGCACCCAGTTCCAGTCTGGACGTTTTCCCCGGATCCAGACCATAACGGGGACCGAGATTATCCGCATCGCTTGTTACGAAGGTCCACCTCACTGAAGCGGGCGACATAAACACACTGAAATAGTTGGTAGGTGCCCATTCAAAACCGGGAGCGAGGGTCAGGTATGCTGGTGCGAACAGGTCCGATATGCGCTCCTTAGGTGTTTTGCCATAGTCATATCCATCTGTGAACTGTGTCCTGAAATTCGCTACTGCACCAAAGGACCATTTTTCAGAAAGCTGATGGGTATATTTCGAATAAAAATCGATACGGTCATCGTTCTTTCGCATGCCCTGTGAAGTGGTGCGCTGGATGGCATAAAACAGATCCAGGTTGTTCATCCATTTATTCTTACCATTTTTCAGGTTTGCATATAGGTTCAGATAACTGGTCACGGTCAGCGAAAAAGGCTCACCACCAGCGGCCCAGTTGCTGGTTGAACCTTGCGCAAGGCCGAGGTTGAGCAATCCGCCTTTTTTCCAACCAGATATGTGGGTACTGTCTTCTTCAAAAGTTTTCTCTGCTGTAGATTTCAGTTCGGATACAGTGGCATCCTGGGCAAAACCATAAACACCCGCCAGCAGCAGTACGGCCGTAAGCAGAATTCTCATGTTATGTCGTTTTTAAAGCTTGGATTATTTTTTCAGGGCATCGCGGATCTCGATCAGCAACTCTTCTGATTTGGTCAGTGCCGGTGCTGCCGCTTCTTCCTTCTTCTTAAAGCTGTTCATCAGTTTAACCAACAGGAACAATGCAAAGGCAATGATCACAAACTCTAGTACGGAATGGATCAATAACCCGATCTTCAGTGGTCCTATTTTTACTTTATCGAACTCGTCAATACCTCCCGGCGTGGCAATAGCAACCAACGGCATGATCACGGAATCCACCATAGCAGTGATGATATTTCCAAAAGCGCCACCAATGACCACACCCACGGCCAGGTCGATCACATTTCCACGCATGGCAAACTCCTTAAATTCTTTCAAGAATCCCATATGTTATTTATTTAATTTACGCGTGAAATTATTTAGACATTTGCAGTCCACACAATTTTTCCCTTTCCCTTTGTCAATTTTTTTAAGATTTGTACAAGAATAAACAACCTTTGCACCCTGTATGAAACAGGACGGCGGCCAGAATCTGATCAACTGGGTCATTTTTATTATTCTCTCCATCATCTGGGGTTCTTCCTTCATTCTCATGAAAGAAGGCATGAAAACCCTGAGTGCTTACCAGGTTGCCTCACTGCGGATATTCTCGGCCGGCGCCATCCTGGTTCCTGTTGCCGTGAAAAACCTGGGCAAGGTTGACCGGAAAGATATTCCTTACACCATCCTTTCTGGACTGCTCGGCAGTTTTTTCCCGGCTTACCTGTTTTGCATCGCTGAAACCAAGCTTGACAGTGGCATTGCCGGTATCCTCAATGCCCTTACACCACTGTTCACCGTTGTCCTTGGCGTTGCCTTTTTCGGATTACAACCATCCATATGGAAATGGATAGGTATACTTACCGGTCTGGCCGGATTGATGCTGCTCATTGTTTCCGGGAGCAGGGATATTTCTTTCGACAACATCTCTTACGCCGGTTTCATCCTGATAGCCACTGTTTTTTATGGCCTGAATGTAAACATGGTCAGCAAAAGGCTTAAACATATCCCTTCCATCACCCTGGCAGCCATTGCCTTTTCTACGTTGGTCATCCCGGCCCTGGCCATCCTGGGATTCACCGGATATTTCTCCCTGGATTTGTCCCCGGATATGGTCTATAGCACTGCTGCTTCTGCAGTTCTGGGCATCTTCGGCACAGCCATCGCATCCATTTTATTCTACATGCTGATGAAAAGGGCCGGAGCACTTTTTGCATCGATGGTCACCTACGGTATTCCATTTGTAGCGTTGGCCTGGGGATACCTTGCAGGTGAACAAATCACCAGTGCACAATTGCTATGTTTAGGATTGATCCTGGCAGGTGTATACGTAGCCAGGCGTTAAACGGACATGATCTCTTTCTCCTTTGATGCCAGGTGTTTATCTACCATGGCAATCTGCTTATCCGTCATGTCCTGAATTTCGTCTTCGCCATCTTTGGATGCGTCTTCACTCAGGCCGTCTTTCTTTAATTTTTTGATGTGTTCGATGGCATCCCTGCGAATATTACGGATCGCCACTTTTGAATGTTCTCCTTCCTGTTGCACCCGTTTAACGATCTCCTTACGCCTTTCTTCCGTTAATGGCGGGAGAAAGATACGGATGATGATTCCGTCATTCTGTGGTGTTACCCCCAGGTTTGCCGCGATGATGGAACGCTCGATGGGCTGCAACATGTTTTTTTCCCAAGGCTGAATGGTCAGCGTTCTGGCATCCATCACAGAAATATTACCTACTTGTGCGAGGGGTGTTGGCGAGCCGTAGTAGTCAACAGTAAGCCCATCAAACATATTTGGGTTTGCCCTTCCTGCCCTGATTTTAACCAGTTCTGCTTCCAGATGCGCGATTGCCTTGGTCATGCTGTCTTGCGCATGCGCTATGATTCCATTCAGATCGTCTGCCATAGTCTAATCTTGTGGGTGCAAATCTACAAAATGCCCTGAAATGCAACTAAAAATTACCTTAGTTCTGCTCCGGGTGAATGTAAGTGGTCTTGTTCTTGATCTGGAGAATCTTGGACCTAAGCTCCGGATCCTGCAACTGCATGCGTCTTTCCTGAATGCGGAGTTTATGTCTGCGGGATGTATAATATAATATGCCTGTACTGATCGATGCAGTTGCAATCATCAGTGCAATAACCCATGTGCAATTCATGTTCCGCATAGCATATGCAGCTGCGATGAAAAGGATATTCATTCCTACCAGCGTATATGTGATGGAGGAATGAGACATGCCATGATCCATCATCAGGTGATGCAGGTGGTTACGATCCGGTGAGAAAGGTGACCTCCTGCTCAATATCCTGAGAGAGAATACTCGCAAAGTATCAAACAATGGCACAATCAATATCGCAACACCCAGTGCAGGCGCTGCCTGTAAAGGCATCGGCGATACCGGATTATTGGCTACGTTGATGAACTTGATTACAAGTATAGCATTGACCATCCCGATCAACAAGGAACCGGTATCTCCCATAAAGATCTTTGCAGGAGAATGATTAAAGATCAGGAATGCCACCAGGCTTCCTGATAAACAGAAGGCCAATGTTGCGTATTCTACTTCACCAATCATGTAAAAATAAATGCCAAATACCAGGGACGTAGTGAGGCCGAGGCTTCCTGCTAATCCATCCACACCATCGATCAAATTAAAGGAATTGATGATGAGTACGATCGTGAGATACGTAAATGCAAGGCTGAATACCTCAGGAAGTTCGTAGACACCCAGAAATCCATGCATGCTGTCGATCAGTAAATGACCCTTATATATGATCAGAAAAGTGGCAACGATCTGGCCCATGAATTTTTTCATCGGGGAAATAACCAGGATATCATCCTTCAAACCCAGGAAAAAAATTACGAGGGAAGCAGCAAAATAATATTGAAAGCCGGGTGCGTTGTAAAAACTGATAGTGAAAAGGCAGGCCAGGATAAACCCTGCGAAAATACCAAGTCCGCCAAGCGAAGGTATCGGGTTAGCATGTATCTTCCTTTCGTCAGGATGGTCAAATAGCTGTTTGGAGTTGGCAACCTGGATAATAATGGGAATAGCAGCAAAGGTTATTATGAATGCTATTGCCGTTCCCAGTAGAATCTTATCCATCAGTCAGCTGTTTGAAGGCAAAAATAGATTGAAATAGTCTTTAAACAAAAATCATACCCGGTTTATGGGAGGCAAATGATGTGTCGAATTCTAAATAACTCACTCAATGATAAAACGCAATAAATGAGCGTTTTATTATCCACATGCTTCCAGGAAGCAGAGAAGTTTTTTTGGTCAAATCGATTAGCTTTGCGGCACAATAACAATGTATGGAGCGTCTTCAGCAAATTGCTACGCAGGTCAGAAGGGATATTGTACGGATGGTTCATGCCGTTCAAAGTGGCCACCCGGGCGGTTCCCTGGGTTGTGCCGATTTCCTCACGGCACTCTATTTTGAAGTGATGGATCATAACCCCGCATTCTCGATGGATGCGGTCAATGAAGACGTTTTTGTACTGTCCAATGGGCATATTTCTCCCGTTTTTTATTCCGTCCTTGCCCGTTCTGGTTACTTCCCCCTGTCTGAACTGGGCACCTTTAGAAAATTGAATAGCCGCCTGCAGGGGCACCCCACTACCCATGAACACCTTCCAGGTGTCAGGATCGCTTCCGGTTCTCTGGGTCAGGGGCTGAGTGTTGCCATAGGTGCGGCACTGGCCAAAAAACTCAACAACGACAAGCACACCGTTTATTCCCTTCATGGAGACGGAGAGCTTCAGGAGGGACAGATTTGGGAAGCCCTCATGTCTGCAGCGCATCATAAAGTAGATAACCTTATCGCAACCATCGATTGGAATGGCCAACAAATTGACGGCAGTACCACAAAAGTGATGAACCTCGGTAACATCAGAGAAAAATTTGAAGCATTTGGTTGGGCAACCCTGGATATGAATGGGAACGATATGGATGAGGTAGTGGCAGGGATCAATAAAGCCAAATCCATGCTAGGTCAAGGCAAGCCCGTTGCCATTATGATGCACACCGTTATGGGATCTGGAGTAGACTTCATGGAAAATGATCACCAATGGCATGGTGTTGCACCTAATGACGAGCAGTTGTCAAAAGCACTTGCTCAATTGCCGGAAACGCTGGGGGATTATTAGGGGAAGGGGTTAGGGGAAGTGTTTAGGCTGAGCCCTTTCTAAACACTACCCCTAAAATCTCACCCTAATTTCGTAGTTCAAACGCCTGTCTACTCGCCCGGTATGCCGGAAACCAGGAAGCCAGAAAGCCTATACCAAGGGCTGTAGTAATGACTAGTATAAAATCCCGCCAAACAAGTTTCACGGGATAATAATCGATCAGGAAACTGTCTCCCTGCAGGGGCACAAGTTTATAGTTCACCTGGAGATAATACAACAACAAAGCCAGCAATACGCCACCAATTGCGCCGATGCCAGCCAGCACCAATCCTTCGGCAATAAAAATCTTCATAACGAGACTCTTGCTTGCCCCCATGGCGCGCAAGACTTGTATGTCTTTCTTCTTCTCCAGCACCAACATACTCAATGCGCCTACCATGTTGAAGGAAGCCACCAGTAAGATCAAGGTGAATATGCTATAGATGGCCCATTTTTCCAGATTGATGGTTGTATATAAGGTTCTGTTTTGCTCAAATCGGTCTTCTACTTTGAAGGCCGTACCAAGCATCCGCTGCAAAGCCTGTTTGATTTCGGGTATGCGTTCCTGTTGGTCCGCCGCCAGTTCAACTGAACTGTATTCATCCGGACCATAACTCAGGTACTGCCTGGCAAAATCCAGGTTGGTCATTACGTACTTATTATCAAACTCCATCTGCACAGCAAAGCTCCCGGCCGGAACAAGCATCCCTTCACTCAGGGCTTCCAGCGGATTTTGCATATCCGTAACGCCCTTCCTTGGCATGTACACCGTTAGTGGCATCAGCATTCTATCAGCCAGCACACCTATGGCATTTTCAATTCCCACGCCCATCACCGCACGTGGCTGCTCTGCCGTACCCAGTTCATACCGCCCCCTGACCAGTTTGGTTGGAAGGTTGGAAACCTTCGGATACTGATCATCAACACCTTTCACCATCACAACGGTCTGTAGCTCGTGGTTCTGCAGCAACGCACGGTCCTCCGCCACAAGCGAGGCTGCCTTAACCCCTGGCAAGGACCTGATCTTCTTAATCTGTTCTTCGGTCAGATTGATGACTTTACCTTTTTGTGCAGAGATCCGCAGATCGGAATAAAATGAGGAATACAATGATTTCACGAGGGACTCAAATCCATTGAACGCGCTGAGGATAATAATCAATGCTGCAGTGCCAATAAGAATAGCCAGCACACTCACCGAAGAGATGATGTTGATGGCGTTCGTGGATTTCTTGGCTTTAAAATACCTCCAGGCAAAAGTGAAAATCATGGCACTCCATTACACTATTAAATCACTAAACTGATTTATCATTTTCGTCGTTAAGCTTCTTGAAAATCTCTTCGATCTTGAATACATGGTCAAGGGTATCATCATGGAAAAACCTCAATTCCGGCATACGACGGAGCTGATGTTTCACCCTTGACGTCAATTCCCGCTTGATCTCAGGTTTACGATCTTCAAAATACTGGATAACCTTTGCGGCATCCTTCACCTGGAATAAACTCAGGTATATTCTGGCTTCCAGCAAGTCTGGCGTGATCTTGACATTTGAGATGGAAACCATCCCCCCATCAACCATGGTAAGGCCCATCCGCTGAAAAATCTCGTTCATTTCCTCCTGAATCACTCCTGCCACTTGCTTCTGTCTTTTTCCCTCCTGCATAATCCTCAAAGTTAAAGGGTGTAAAATTAGTTACTTTTGCCGCACACTATACGCTATTCCTAACAAATGAAGAGTTTAAAGGTCATCTTTCAATATATCCGGCGCTACCCAAAGCTGGTTTCACTATACTTTTTTCTCAACCTGCTCTCGTCCATTTTTTCACTGATGTCCCTCACCCTGCTCGCGCCTTTTCTGTCGCTTATCTTCGGCGTAGACACTGGTACGGGAAAAATGTTTGGCTCCAAGTTCTCCCTGGGGAAGATAACCAATAATTTCAATGATTACCTGACCCAACTGATCCAGACAGACGAAGGAAAAATTCAGGCGCTGGGCATTCTGTGTACGATAGTGATGATTGCCATCCTGCTGAAAAATGTATTTCTATACAGTGCCCTGTATGTACTCACGCCCATCCGAAACAGGATCATCAATGACATGCGCAATGAAATGTTCCAGAAAATCCTGCAGTTGCCCATTGGTTACTTCAGTGACCAGCGCAAAGGGGATATCATGAGCCGACTAACGAATGACTTGCAGGACGTTGAATTCTCTACGATCTCGTTCCTGGAAACTTTCTTTCGTGAACCCATTACCATCGGTCTGTACTTGTTTGCGATGATTAAGCTCAGTCCGGAACTTTCACTTTTCCTGCTGATCTTCCTTCCTTTGGCAGGGTTGATCATTGGCCGGATCGGCAGATCCCTGAAAAAAGTATCTACACGTGTTCAGGAAAAACTGGGAGACATCTTGTCTACCATTGAAGAAACCCTTGGCGGTATTCGTGTGGTTAAAGGTTTCAACGCAGAGCAACAGCAGATCGTTAGATTCAAAACTGAAAACGAAAAATTACTGGAGATCAAAAATTCGGCTAACCGTCGCCGTGACCTTGCTTCTCCCGTTTCGGAGACCTTGGGTATTCTCGCCGTTTGTTGTGTTTTATATTATGGTGGCCGATTGGTGTTGGGACATAGTTTTACCTTGAGTGGGCCGGATTTTCTCACCTATATCGCCATCTTCACCCAGATCATTAATCCGCTGAAATCCTTTAGCGCTGCCTCCTACAATATTCAGCGTGGTGCGGCCAGTATAGAGCGGATACAGAGCCTGATAAGTGAAAAGGAAACCGTTGTGGAAGCGGTAAACCCGGTGCCACTGACCGGTTTCAACCATTCACTGGAATTCCGGAACGTTAGTTTTTCTTATGGCGATAAACAGGTGCTCCACAACATAAACCTGAAACTCGAAAAAGGAAAGACCATCGCATTGGTAGGATCTTCCGGTTCTGGAAAATCAACCCTCGCGGATATGATCCCACGCTTCCATGACGTCACCAGCGGTGAACTACTGATCGATGGGGTAAACATCAAGGATTACAAGATCAGCGATGTACGTAAGCTCATGGGCATCGTTACACAGGAGCCTATTTTGTTCAACGACACCATTGCCAACAACATCGCGTTAGGCAGTCTTGGTACGCCAAGAGCATCCATTGAACAAGCGGCAAAAATTGCTAACGCACATAACTATATTATTCAGAAGGAAGAAGGATACGATACCAACATCGGAGATCGAGGAACCAAACTTTCAGGCGGCGAACGTCAACGATTGACGATTGCCAGGGCTGTGCTCAAAAACCCACCCATCCTTATTCTAGATGAAGCAACTTCTTCCCTTGATACAGAAAGTGAAAGACTGGTGCAGGATGCGTTGGACAACCTCATGCACGATAGAACGAGCATTGTGATTGCGCATCGTTTATCTACCGTACGCCACGCGGATGAAATCATTGTACTGAATAAAGGAACCATCGCAGAAAGAGGCAGGCACGAAGAGTTGATTGCCAAAGATGGCATTTATAGGAAGCTCGTAGAGTTGCAGGAGGTCAAATGAGACATTGGGCATAGGGCATTCGGCATAGGGAGGGTACAATGCCCATTGCCCATTGCCTAATGTCAAAAATCCCAAAATTAGGAAAGACTCCGACTTACTGAATATTGGGATTTTTCGCAATCCCCATCTTGGCTTCAATACTAAGCGTTGCGTGGGGAACAGCACGGAGACGTGCTTTGTCAATGAGTCTACCTGTCACGCGGCAGATGCCGTATGTTTTGTTCTCAATACGAATCAGCGCTTTCTCCAGTTTATCGATGAAATCGATCTGGCGGCTGGCCATCTGGCTCAGCTGTTCGCGCTCCATGGAGAGACTTCCGTCTTCCATCGTCATATATCGGTTGTCCTGCTCATCACCGCTCATTTCGTCTTTGCGGGTGATCAGGCCATGCAGGTAAGAAAGTTCTTTTTTGGCAGCCTCCAGTTTCTTGGAAATCAGTTCGCGGAATTCCTGGAGTTCGGCATCACTATACCTTAAAGATGGTCCATTCATAATAGGAGACGGTTGGTCTAATACGGATTTGGTAAATTCCGGTTCATATTTCCGGGAAGATGTGGCGTTGATCTTTGGCATTGCTACGGGCTTCGGTGGGTCCTTCTTCACCGGCTTCGGCTTAACCACGGGTTTCACTTCCAACAAGGGAATGGCCGGTGGCTTGGGCGGAGCGGGTTCAGCTTTTACGACCGGAGCAGGCTTAACAGGCAGCTTGGCAGCTGGCATCGGTTTAGCCGGTGCCGCTTTTGCAACTGGCTTGGCAGGAGCTTTGGCAACAGGTTTTGCCGGGGCCGCTTTGACGGGAGCTTTTGGCGCTGGTTTTACCGGAGCCTTCGCAGCCGGTTTTACAGGTGCTGCTTTCTTTGCTGGTGCTGGTTTTGCCGGAGCTGGTGCTTTCTTTTTGGCAACCGGAGCCGCCTTCGCAAGAGGTTTAGCAGCCTTTACCGCTTTTTTCACGGGCTTGGCCGCTGCTACCTTTTTCGCTGGTGCAGCTTTTTTTTCTGGCGCTTTTGGAGCCTTTTTGGCTGCTTTTACCGGTTTGGGAGCAGCTTTTGCATTTTTCTTGGTTGCCATATATAGAAATTAGCCTTTTTTCTCGACGATGACCCTCAATGGAATATCGTTCACGTCAATTTCGGTTCCTCCGGATAAATCCGGCACTAATTCCAGCTTTTCTGCCAAAATTTCGGCGCAAATATAATCATTAAATTGAGCAATAGACGGATTCAGCTTATCCGAATATGTCAATTTCACGAATATCTTGTCCGTCAGCTCAAATCCGCTGTCTTTCCTGATCCGCTGAATCCTGTTCACCAGCTCTCTGGCGTTCCCCTCCTGCTCTAATTCGGGCGTTAACGTGATGTCTAACGCTACCGTAAGCGTGTTCTTTGCCGCTACCATCCACCCGGGAACATCCTCACTTTGAATCTCAACCTCGGCTAAAAATATCTCAACCTCCTCATTTCCAATATCTAAGGTTGCAGAACCTTTGGATTCAAAGGCCCTGATATCCGACTGGGTATATGCCGCCAAAGCCGCACTGACCTGTTTCATCTTCGGCCCCATCTTCTTACCCAGCGCCACAAAATTGGGCTTGATCTTTTTCTGGATGAAGGCATTGTCGGCCCCAAGATACTCGATCTCCTTTACGTTTACTTCAGCCTTGATCAAATCTTCCACTTTTTCCAGCTGCTGTTGCATCCCCTGATTCAAGACGGGGATCAGCACCTTTTGCAAGGGCTGGCGCACCTTGATGTTCACCTTCTTGCGGATAGACAGGATCAGGGACGATGCATCCTGGGCCAGTTGCATTCTCTCTTCGAGCAATGGATCGATGGCCGTCTTATCTGGCTCCGGCAACAACACATGGTGAACGGAAGCGGCATCATACCGCCCAGTCACCGCATTCAATTGAGTGAAGACTGCATCCACAAAGAAGGGTGAGATCGGCGCAGCCAACAAACAGATCTTTTCCAGGCACTCGTAAAGGGTCTGGTACGCACTGATCTTATCGGCCTCATACTCCCCTTTCCAGAACCGGCGGCGACAGAGCCTTACATACCAGTTGCTCAAATGTTCATCCAGGAAATCCTCAATTGCCCGTCCGGCCATCGTTGGCTCAAAATCGTCCATATATTCCTTCACCCTGATCACCAGCGAGTTGAGGGAAGAAAGGATCCATCGGTCGATCTCCGGCCGTTCTGCCACGGGGATATACGCCTCCTTAAATCGGAAGCCATCCACGTTGGCGTAAAGCACAAAGAATTGATAGGTATTATAAAGGGTACCAAAGAATTTGCGCTGCACTTCCTTGATCCCATCGATATCAAACTTCAGGTTATCCCAGGGCGAGGCGTTGGTGATCAGGTACCACCTTGTGGCATCAGCACCAAACTGGTCAATGGTCTGGAATGGATCCACCACATTGCCCAGCCTCTTGCTCATCTTGTTGCCGTTTTTGTCCAGCACCAAACCGTTTGACACCACCGTTTTGTAGGCCACGGAATCAAACAGCAATACCCCCAGGGCGTGGAGGGTGTAAAACCATCCTCTCGTTTGGTCAACACCTTCGGCGATGAAATCCGCAGGGAAGGCCTCCCCTTTATCCAGTTTCTCTTTGTTCTCAAAAGGGTAATGCCATTGCGCATAAGGCATAGCACCGGAATCAAACCACACGTCAATCAGGTCCGGCACGCGCGTCATCGGCTGGCCGCTGTTGCTGACCAGTATGATCTCGTCAACATACGGTTTATGCAAATCCAGGATCCCTTCGTGCAGATAGTTCTTATTGACATCGCCGCCCAGCACCTGGCCGGCCTTGCGGATCTCTGCATTCAGTTCTTCGATCGATCCTATGCATTTTTCTTCTGAATGATCTTCTGTGCGCCAGATGGGCAATGGCGTTCCCCAGTATCTTGAGCGACTAAGGTTCCAGTCTACCATATTCTCCAGCCAGTTCCCGAAACGCCCCTCGCCGGTGGATTTCGGTTTCCAGTTGATCGTTTTATTCAACTCTACCATTCTGTCTTTCAGGGCAGTGGTGCGGATAAACCATGCATCCAACGGATAGTATAAAATAGGTTTATCCGTGCGCCAGCAATGGGGATAGCTGTGCTCATATTTCTCCACTTTAAAGGCCCGGCCTTCCAGTTTTAGTTTCACCGCAATGTCCACGTTCACATCCTGGTAGTCCTGCTCTTCTTTATAGTTCTTGACATATCGATGGCTGAATTCTCCAACGCCGTCCACAAATTTTCCTTCCCGATCCACAAGGGTGAGTATACCCAGCTGATTCTTCTGACCCACTTTATAGTCGTCTGCACCAAATGCCGGTGCAATATGCACGATGCCCGTACCATCTTCGGTGGTCACGAAATCACCTACCACCACACGAAAGGGCTTCGCTTCCGGTGTGATCTCACGGATTGCATCAAGGCTGTTTGCTTCAACCGGAAGCAGTTGATGGTATGGCAATCCCTCCAGTTCAGTGCCTTTGAAGCTACCGATAATGGTCCAGGGAATCAGTTTATCGCCCGATTGAAAAGCGCTGAAGTCCTGGTTCTCCCCTTCTGCTTTAAGGTATTTTCCCAGCAGCGCCTTCGCCAAAATGATATGGCAAGGCTGAGACGTGTATGGATTGAAAGTTTTTACCAGCACATAGTCTACCTGCGGCCCCACGGCCAGACCCAGGTTAGAGGGTAACGTCCATGGTGTGGTTGTCCAGGCCATGATATGCATTGGCGCCTGGTCTGTAAGATCAAACAGGAACTGCGTGTCTGTCGTTTTCGTCACTTCAAACATCGCCACGGCAGAAGTATCCTTGACATCTTTATAGGTTCCCGGCTGGTTCAACTCGTGGGAGCTGAGGCCCGTTCCGGCTGCCGGTGAATAAGGCTGGATGCTGACACTTTCATAGAGCAGCCCCTTCTTGTAAAGTTGCTGCAGGCACCACCATAGCGTTTCAATGTATTCATTCTTGAAGGTGATATAAGGGTCATTCAGGTCAACCCAATAGCCCATTTTGCGGGTGATATCGTCCCACTTGTCTTTGTACCGAAGCACCGCTTCGCGGCATTTTTGGTTGTAGGCCTCGATGGAGATTTTTTTGCCGATGTCTTCCTTGGTGATGCCAAGTTCCTTTTCTACGCCCAGTTCCACGGGGAGACCATGGGTATCCCACCCGCCCTTCCGCTTCACCTGGAAACCGCTCATGGTTTTGTACCGGCAAACCAGGTCCTTCAGGGTCCTGGAAATGACGTGGTGAATGCCCGGCATCCCATTGGCACTGGGCGGGCCTTCATAAAACACAAAAGGTTTAGCGCCTTCCCTAAGTGAGACACTGGCCTCAAAGGCCTTTTCCCGATCCCAACGGGCCAGAACCTCTTTCTCAAAAGCGGGCAGGTTCAGCTGTTCAAATTCTTTATATCTGGACTCCATAGTTGCGTAAAAAGAGGGCAAAATTACGGATTACAAGGCAGTTTAAACGAAGCATCTTGGCCGGCAGACAGGGCTTTTTGAAAAAGATTCAAAATTCTTTACGGGGCACTTGTCTCGCAAATGATTGTAAAGGAACCCATAACCCCAAAACAGCTGCAGGCAGATCTTTTTCCCGTTAACCTGATCATAATATTAACCCCCAAGCGGGCGTTTACTTAATGCAACGGGTCTAGTTATCCACAGAAATGAGCGGTTGGCATAGTTATAGCTTGAAATCCATTGTTAAGTACCTATAAAATCCAAGTATATGAAAACAAACTTCAGTCATCCACTGAGATTACTCTATGCCGCACTTCGGATGCCAAAAAAAGACCGTAAAGTCTCATCAACAACACGCCACAGTAACATTATCACAAGGGAAGAATCCTTGAACAGAATATTTATGGTTAAATACAGGATGCAACACCTGTAACCAAAGAGTCCAGGGTTTAGGGATTAGGGATGGAGGGGAGCATTTTATGTTTCCCTCCTCTGTTATAGGCATTGGGCATAGGGCATTAGGTACTGACGAAATCCTTAGTCCTCCTTTATGCCCAATGCCCAATGCCAAGTGACTAGAATTTAACTCCCACAGAAAGAAACACATTCCTTCCATCAGCAGGCAACAAACCAGGTCCAGGATAACCGCCGGCTCGGCGCGTGAAATACATAGCGTTGGTGAGGTTGTTCACCCCCGCTTTGAGGGTGATGTATTTTGCAAAAGAATATGAAAAGAATAGATCGCCGATAGTATACGCGGGGATCACACCGTTTTGTCCGTTTGCTGTTGGGGTCTCCGTATTGTTAGCGTCTGAAAAAGCCTTGTCAACATAAGACAACTGGCCCGTAGCGGAAAAGCCCTTATACGTGTACGTTAGTCCGGCCCTGAGGATATTCAATGGCGCATTCTCAACATATTTTCCGGACAGATTTGATTTCACCAGATCATTACCTACTCTTTGGACAACTTCAAACGAAGCATACCTCGCTTCGGTATAACTGTAGGATGCAAAAACCCTGATATCGCTCCATTTAGTTTCCGGGATGAAAGCCTTAACAGGACTGAATTCTACCACAGCTTCCAGACCCTTGCTCCTGCTGTTGCCCACATTGGTAGTCAGGTTATAAAAACTGCCATCGGCCCTTTGTTGGATAATGGTTCCGATGCGGTTGTTGTATTGAAGGAAAAATGCACTGGCGTCAAAGTATAACCATGATCCTATTCTTCCACGATATCCAAGGTCTGCATTGAAGCCTTTTGCGTCCTGCAGGTTTGCATCTATCTCATTGGTAGTAGGCGGCGCCGTGAGGTCAGCAAATTGCATGGGCCGGTAAGCCTGGGTGATATTGCCATAGAACTCGGTCTTATCCGTGGTATGATATTCTGCACCTATTCCCGCCAGTAAGAATCCCCGTTGCCTTTGCTGGTTCTGCAAAAACACTGGCTGGCCGTTGACATAGCCGTTGATGCCTGTAGCTGCGGCATCAATCCACTCATAACGAAGGCCAGGCACCACCAGGAACTTCTCGGAGATCCTGAAGATATTCTCCGCAAATGCGGCCACATTATTCGTCTTGTAATCAATATCCCTGGGCCACAGTGTATTGGTTCTTTCCAGGGTGTAATCGGACCCTGTTGTTCCAACACCATCCCGGTATCGGTATGTATTGCCATGGAAGTATCTGATACCACCTGATAATGAATTGCGCATGCCAAGCAAAGTGTAGTCGCCGAGATAACGAGCCTCCACACCATAGTTTCGATACTGATCGATGTCCACTGCACGCGGGTTATTCTTGCCTGTTGATGCATTGATGGTATCTGCAATATTGAGCGGCCGTATATAACCCACACTGTTTCTGTCGCCCGCCACCCGATAGAGCTTTACATTGATTTTCTTGTTCTCCGCCAACTGGTAGTTGAGGATCATGGCTGTGGTAAACCAGCTGATGTCCATCCAGTTTCTCGCACGAAAACTTTGCTTCGCATCGGCCTTGAAACTCAGGTCCGTATGGCCTCCGGGCTGTTGGCTGTTGATGTGATTTTTCATGACCTCAGCAGTCACAGATAATTTGTTGTTTACCCGCCAGGTGAAGGTTCCGAAACCTGAATTGGTATAGTATCCCGAGTTATCCCGCCAGCCATCTGCACGGCGGTGATCAAAGTAAGCGTAGTAGTGAAACTTCTTCGTCTCCCCGCCAATAGCATTATATGTATTGAACATGCCAAAACTTCCAACAGTTTGTTGCGACTCTACTTCAAAAGGCTTGTTGATCTCATTACCGTTGCGCAGGATGTAGTTGATCATGCCACCAAACTGCGGACCGTATTGCAGGGAGCCGTGACCACGGATGATCTCGATGCGTTGTACTGCCTGCAATTGCGGATTGTAATAAGATTCAGGATATCCGTAAGGATCCGCAGCAATATCGTACCCATTTTGCCGCACATTGAATTCCCAACTTCTGTTGGGACTCAAGCCACGTGCTGCAACACCAATCTGGATGCCGCTTCCATCGCTTTCCCAAATATGGATACCTGGCACTTTTGCCATTACCTGCCGCATGGTATTGGTGGAAACATTCGCTTTTACATTATCCATCAGGATCAATGCATTCTTTTTTCCTGCATAGATGCTGGTACCTACGATTTCGGGTAATTGGTGAATATCAGACTTACTGCCGAGCCCTACAATGGTGATCTCGGCCAGGCGCTTGTGTTCTTTGGGTAAACTGTCTGGTTGATTGGAATTGGATTGAGCGAAGCACTGCGACATCAAGCCTGCACAGATCAACAACATCAATTTTCTCATCTCATCTTCAATTAGGACACAAAATTGCAAAGCAATAACGAGCTTGATTTGCGCAATCAGGAAAATGAATTTACGAGAAAAGGAAAAGGTGGGGGATTTGACAATTGAATGACAAAATAACACCTAACAAATAACGGATAACCTCAGTTACGGGTTACTTGTTATTAGTTATTTCTTATCAGCAATTCACAGGGCTTAATGCCAGTATGCTTCTTAAACGCGGTGGAGAAATGGGAGATCGATGAATAACCCAACATCGCAGAAACTTCAGACACACTCAATCCTTTTTCATACAAAAGGTAGCGAGCATGTTCCATGCGCTGGTTCTGGTAAAAATCAAAAATGGTAGTACCGAACATTTCTTTAAACCCTTTCTTCAGGTAGCACTCATTGATCGCCACCTTTCTGCTCAGTTCTTTAATGGTGATCGGGTCACCAATATGCTCGATAAGGATCTCCCTGGCCATGCTGATCTTTTCACGATCTGCTTCATTGTGCAGGAACTTACAGGCGATCATGGGTTCTTCCTTCACGCCCATCATGCACTCCATACTGTATAAAAGCAGGATCTGTGTTTGCGCGTTGACGAAGATATTTTCCAGCGTATCAGTGTAGGTATGATTTAGCAGGGAATCAATGCTGGTGCGCATTTTGCCGCATAGGGGAAGGATACGGGTGAAAGACGATGAAGTGCGGAACTGCATGATGTCCTGCATTGCATCGGAAGCTTTCATCCCCTTCGCAAACTGCGAAAGATGCGCAGGCGCAAAACGAAAATTCAACACATCAACCGTAGGCGTTTTATGCTCGCAATGCATGGATCTGCTCATCCGGCACTGATCGCAATCCTTCTCTTTTTCTACGCAATAACCATTGCCCATCACACAAAATCTCAGTTCCATATAACTGCGTTCGGGCTGATCCAGCTCCACATGATATACAAACACACCGGTGTCCTCAGCGTTCCAGAAGGAATGCCTGCGGTAGCGCTGGATCTGGTAACTCCAGGTGCCGGGGATCTGTTTTTCCTTCTGGTGAAGCAACTCCAGATCTTCGGCAAGTACCTGCTGTTTGTGCGCTATGGCCAGTATGTCTGTTGAATACGCCATGAACTGCAAATGTACAACATTCGCGGTTTCCCTAAGTTGTCAACATAACCCTAAACCATGGGGAAAACCTTGAAACTCCGCCTGATTTTCGTTACATTTGCAGGATATGGTTTTTGATAAAAACCCATTGTTCCCAAATCACATATGAGTACAGAAGTAAATGAGATTACACCTTCAGTGTCAAATGGTTATGGCGCGGATAGCATTCAGGTGCTGGAAGGTTTGGAAGCCGTACGTAAGCGTCCGGCCATGTATATTGGCGATATCGGTGTAAAGGGGCTGCATCACCTCGTATATGAGGTGGTTGATAACTCTATTGATGAAGCCCTTGCTGGCTATTGCAAGAACATTTTTGTTATCATACATGAAGATAATTCCGTTAGTGTAAAAGATGACGGCAGGGGTATCCCAACAGGCATGCACGCGAAGGAAAAACGTAGCGCACTGGAAGTGGTAATGACCGTACTGCACGCTGGTGGTAAGTTTGATAAGAACACTTACAAGGTGTCCGGTGGTCTGCACGGGGTAGGTGTCAGTTGCGTGAACGCACTGTCAAGCCTGTTGCAGGTCAAAGTCAATCGTGAAGGAAAGGTATTTGAGCAGGAGTACAAACGCGGAGCACCACAGTATCCTGTGCGCGAGATCGGGGTGAGTGACATCACGGGCACGGAAGTGCATTTCTGGCCTGATCATGAGATCTTCACGAGTACCACATACAACAAGGAAATCCTGGAAGGCAGGCTGCGTGAACTGTCATACCTGAACCGTAAGATCAGCATTACCCTTACTGATCTCCGTGAAAAAGACGACAACGGTGACGCCTACACGAAAAACTTTTACAGCGAAGGCGGTATTGTAGAGTTTGTAGAGATGCTGGATGAGAGCGCTAAAAGAAATGCCATCATCCCCCGTGTTATTTACATGGAAGGGTACGATGAAGAATCCAACGTAACCGTTGAAGTAGCTGTCAACTATTCTGACTCTTACAGTGAGCACATCTTCTCATACGTCAACAACATCAACACCATTGAAGGGGGTACCCATGTGGCAGGCTTCAGGAGAGCCATCACCCGTGTATTCCAGGCATATGGTAAACGTGAGGGCCTGTTTGAGAAATCCAAAGTGGATGTAGAAGGCGATGATTTCAGGGAAGGTCTGAGTGCCATCATTTCCGTGAAAGTGCCGGAACCGCAGTTTGAGGGCCAGACCAAGACGAAGTTGGGCAACTCGGAAGTCATTGGCGTTGTAGACGGAGCTGTATCAAGGGTTCTGGAAGCCTACCTGGAAGAAAACCCCAAGGAAGCGAAGAACATCATCAATAAAGTCATCCTGGCAGCGCAGGCCCGTGCGGCAGCGCGCAAGGCAAGAGAGCTGGTGCAGCGGAAAACCGTATTGACCGGTGGCGGCATGCCCGGCAAACTCTCTGATTGTTCGGAGCGCGATCCCAACAAATGCGAATTGTTCCTTGTTGAGGGTGATTCAGCCGGTGGAACGGCCAAACAGGGCCGCGACAGAAATTACCAGGCCATTCTTCCGCTCAGAGGTAAGATCCTGAACGTGGAGAAAGCCATGGAGCACAGGATCTATGACAATGAGGAGATCCGAAACATGTTCACCGCATTGGGTGTGAAGATCGGAACCGCAGAAGATCCCAAGGCGCTGGACACTACCAAGCTTAGGTATTACAAACTGATCATCATGACAGATGCTGATGTGGATGGTAGCCACATTGCCACCTTGATCCTTACCTTTATATTCAGGTATATGAAGGAACTGGTTGAAGGCGGAAACGTGTACATTGCACAACCACCGCTCTATCTTGTGAAGAAAGGAAAGGAACAGGCCTATGCCTGGAATGAAGATCAACGAAGGGGTTTCGTGGAAAAATTTGCCAATGGCAAGGAAGACAGTGTAAACGTACAACGTTACAAGGGTCTGGGTGAGATGAATGCCGAACAACTTTGGGACACCACCATGAATCCTGCCACACGTACCCTGAAACAAGTGACCATCGAGAGTGCCGCCGAGGCAGATCGCATCTTCAGCATGCTGATGGGCGATGAAGTAGCTCCACGCAGGGAATTCATTGAATCACACGCACGTTACGCAAATCTGGACGTATAAACATTCAAACATTACAATTATGTCAAACAAAAACATGCTCACCGCCTACAACGTAAAAACAAAGGAAAAAAACGTTCCAATACATGATGCAGTTGTTAACCGCACCGCAAAGGGTGGATACATTGCGCAAGGAAATGACGGTAAAGGAAACAAACTGACTGCACTTCTCGGCGAAGCCAAAGCATTGGAAGCCATCAAGAATGGCGTTGCAAAGCAGGGCTGGTAAGATTTGGCAATTAGCAGTTGGCAATTAACAATTAGCAATTTGCACTGGTTGTTAAAGTCCAGTAACTAGTGCTAATTGTCAGTTGTTAATTGTCAATTGCTAATTGCTATTTTTATTTGAACATATCATGAAAAAACTTTTCGTTTTTCTCCTTTCTACTTTCCTCCTGAGTGGTTGTATCAATATAACAGAAGAAATTTTCCTCGCAAAGAATGGCTCAGGCAAATACGCCATGACCATGGACCTTGAAAAGGCTGTGGAAATGATGGATATGCTGAAATCATTTGCGCCAGATTCGTTGGGAGGTGATATGAAGGAAGACAACATCCTGGATTCAGTAAAGAATAACTTCAACGTGTTTGATTCCATTCCAGGCATTACCAATGTAAAGAAAGAACAGAAGGGGAACGTGTTCACCGTTTCTTTTGACTTCAAAGACATTGCAACCCTGAACGAGGCCATGCGTAAGCGGAACAAAAAAACAGAAACGCAAAAGGACCTCTACACATTCACGCCGGGAAGTTTTAGCTTCCAGGACACCACTGCATTCGGCATGAACGATGCCATGAAAGAACTGGATGGGGCAGGTGGATCGGATTCTACTGCAGCTGCCATGGAAATGTTCAAGTCCATGATCGGCGATATGAACTACACCACCATTTACCATCTGCCTGGTAAAGTTGCCAGCTTTTCCAATAAAGAAGCCAAGCTGGATGCGGACGGCAAAACTCTGCGCCTGACAGTGAACCTGTTGGAAAGAAGCAAACAAATGACCTTGGAAAATAATATCCGCTTCCAAAAATAATCCCCTGCTGAACGGTTCATTTGATAATGTCGTAATTTAAACGGCAACTTCATCATTATGAACCCAACCAGACGAAAATTCATTCGGCACACCGGAGCATTGGCTGCCGGCATTGGCATCGGCAGTCTTATCACCGGCGAGAGCTGGGCAATGGTCCGTAAACAGATCTCACCTAACAACAAAATTGGTGTGGGCGCCATCGGCATCAATGGCATGGGCTGGTCAAATCTATCTGCCATGCTCAAGACCAATCCAGACGTTGTGTGCACAGCTATCTGCGATGTGGACGCCAACGTTCTTGCCAAGCGGTCAGCAGAACTGGAGAAGAATTTCTCCATGAAGCCCGTACAATATGCTGACTATCAAAAGTTGCTGGCAGATAAGAATGTTGATGTAGTCATCATCGGCACTCCCGATCACTGGCATACGCTCATGATGATCGATGCCTGTGCAGCAGGGAAAGACGTGTATGTTGAGAAACCCATCGCCAATTCCATCTATGAATGCCGGCAGATGGTAACGGCACAACAGAAATACAACAAGGTGGTACAGGTTGGCCAGTGGCAACGAAGCCACGCGCATTTTCAAAGTGCGTTGGATCTGCTCCGCTCCGGCAAACTGGGGAAGATCCGGATGGTGAAAACCTGGGCCTATCAGGGATGGATGCAGAATATTCCTAAACAGCCTGACGCGCCGGTACCTGCCGGTGTGAACTACGATCTTTGGCTCGGTCCTGCTCAAAAAAGACCATTCAACCCCAACAGGTTTCACTTTAATTTCCGTTGGTTCTGGGACTACGCTGGTGGCCTCATGACAGACTGGGGTGTTCACCTGGTAGACTACGCGCTGTTGGGCATGAACGCCAAAGACCCGCTAACGGTGATGGCTAGTGGCGGAAAGATGGCCTATCCGGATGACGCAGCAGAAACACCGGATACCCTCGCAACGGTTTATGATTATGGTGATTTCATCATGCTCTGGGAACACGCGCAGGCCATTGATGGCGGTAACTATGGAAGAAATCATGGCATTGCCTATATCGGCAATAACGGTACGCTCGTGTTAGATCGTGGTGGGTGGGAAGTGATTCCAGAAGGCAAAAAAATGGAAGCCATGAAGGTTCAGAAATCAGACGATGGACTCGGTAATCATCACAAGAACTTTATTGCAGCGGTGAAAAGCAGGGACATGGCCAGCCTTACCGCTCCCATCACTGCCGGAGCAACGGTTGCCACCGTGTGTCAGATGGGCAATATTGCATATAAAACAGGCAAGAAATTGACCTGGGATAAATCCAAACAATTGTTCACCGATGCAAGTGCCAATCAACTGATCACACCGGCCTACCATAATCAGTATAAACTACCTAAACTATAACTCAACATGCGATTTCTATTTTGCACAGCCCTGTTGGTGGCAACCGTCTCCACTCAAGGCCAGGAGATCAACCGAATGCTTGATTCTGTCAAAAATTCTCCTAAACTCAGTGAATACTATTCACCCGTGGCACCGTTGGTTACACCTGGCAAAACAGCATCAGAAGCGCCGAGCGATGCCATCGTTTTATTCAATGGCAAGGATTTTTCTGAATGGAGCGGCGTAAGAAAACCGGAAGTAATGTGGACCATTGAAGGTGATGCCATGGTGGTAAAACCAGGCAGTGGCAACGTCAAAACCAAGAAAGGTTTTGGCGATTGCCAGATTCATATTGAATTCAGGACACCCGCGAAAGTGGAGAGTCAGGGTCAAGGGAGAGGCAACAGTGGTATTTTTATTATGGGAAAGTATGAATTGCAAGTATTGGACAATTACAATAACACCACATATGTCAATGGCCAGGCTGGCAGCATTTACAAGCAATTACCGCCGTTGGTCAATGCTTGCAGACCTCCGGGAGAATGGCAGACCTATGATATCATTTTTACCGCTCCAAGATTTTACGAAGATGGCCGCGTGCAATCACAGGCAAGAATCACCGTGATCCACAATGGTGTGCTGGTGCAGAACAATACAACGATCTGGGGAAGTACAGAATACATCGGATCACCAGTGTACAAAAAACACAGCGATAAAGAACCGATAGAACTACAGGACCACGGTAACTTAACCGCGTTCAGGAATATCTGGGTGAGAGAGCTGAAGTAGGGGAAGAGTTTAGGGGGAGGGTTTAGCGTGAGTGTTAAGGGTGAGGGTTTAGATAGGCCTACCCCTAAACCCTCACCCTTAACACTACTTAATCAGTCTCCACGTCAATGGATACCTGTATAACTTATTTTCACTTGCCTTAACGGTTGCAACAATCACCAACACCAACATGATCGGCGCTACAATCCATACCAATAGCAAACCGATAATGGAAATGACCATCGCAAATATGATGATGGACCAGGTGATCTGAAAATTCATCGACTCTTTAGCCTGCTCGGCCACCCATTTGGATTCATCTTTTTTGATCAGGTAAATCACGAGCGGAGCAAAAACCCAAAAGAAGATGGTTAACACGTGGGCGAGGATCGCCATGGTTCTTTCATCACTGGTAGGTTGATAAGGAGCAGATTCCTCAGGTTTAAAACCGCCCTGCCAATAGTTTTGTTGCTGGTCCATAATGTGATTGTTTGTACTTCTAATATAGCTTTTTCGGGCTATATAATATAGTTAGGTAGACGAAACTTGTCCCACAATGGTTGTCCGCATATCCAACAGGAATCGGTACAAATCCTCCATGGTCCGGATATCATCAACAATCAGCATGAAATTCTTACCTGTTTGCTTGAGCCTGGCTTTATTGGTGCGGGTTTGTACATAGTGAAGCAGGGCATTGAATACAGGCGATTCAAAATAAGGAGAATCCGGATTATTGACGAAGTAACACCGAAGCGTGTCGTCCTTGAGCACCATTCGCTCAAAACCTATCTCCACAGCCATTTTACGGCAACGAACCGTAGTAAACAGGTCTTCCACCGACTGTGGAATTGGACCAAATCGGTCCTCCATCTCCTGGTGAAATGATTTCAGGTCTTCCTCGTCCCGGCAATTATCCAACCTGCTGTAAAGGCTAAGGCGCTCCGCCGTATTCTCCACATACCGGTCCGGGATAAGGATCTCCAGATCTGTATCGATGGTGCAATCATGTACAAAATCGTCCTGCTTCTGGATCTCATCTTTGAAAAGCTCACGGAATGAAGTTCTCTTCAGCTCCCGGATGGCTTCGTCCAGCACCTTCTGGTACATCTCGAAACCAATTTCCACCAGGAACCCACTCTGCTCACCACCAAGCAGATTACCTGCACCACGAATATCAAGGTCACGCATCGCGATCTGGAATCCGGAACCGAGGTCAGAAAACTGCTCCAGGGTCTGCAAACGTTTCCGTGAATCTGTTGGCAGGGTGGCCATAGATGGTGCCAGCAGATAACAGAATGCCTTCTTATTACTACGCCCTGCCCTTCCCCGAAGCTGATGGAGATCACTCAGTCCGAATTGGTGTGCATTGTTAACGATGATGGTGTTGACGTTAGCAATATCCACGCCACTTTCAACTATGTTTGTACACACGAGTACATCGTATTTCCGGTCTATGAAATCCAGGATCCTTTGTTCCAGTTCAAACCCTTCCAACTGGCCATGTGCCACACCCACACTAAGATCAGGGCAAAGTCCACGAATCATCGCCGCCATCTCCATGATATTCTGCACCCGGTTGTGAATGAAGAACACCTGTCCGCCGCGCTCCGTTTCAAAATAGATGGCATCGCGGATAAAGTCTTCATTGAAACCATGGACCTCCGTTTGAATGGGCTGCCTGTTAGGAGGTGGTGTATTGATGATGCTGAGATCCCTTGCACCCATCAAACTAAACTGAAGTGTTCTTGGGATAGGCGTTGCCGTTAGCGTCAGACAGTCAACCGTTGTTTTCAGCGTTTTGATCTTTTCTTTGTGACCAACACCAAATTTCTGTTCCTCATCAATGACCAACAAACCAAGATCCTTGAACTTAACTTCTTTTCCGATCAACGCATGCGTTCCGATGATGATATCGATCTTCCCCTCCTCCAGCTTTTTCAGTGTTTCCTTCTTCTCTTTCGTTGACTTAAAACGATTCACAAAATCAACCGTCACTGGAAAATCTTTCAGTCGCTGACTGAATGTTTTATAGTGCTGGTAAGCCAGGATCGTTGTGGGCACCAGTACCGCAGCTTGTTTACCGTCAAGGCAGGTCTTGAATGCCGCACGTACGGCGATCTCTGTTTTACCAAATCCCACGTCTCCGCACACGAGTCTGTCCATAGGATGTGGCGCTTCCATATCCTTCTTCACATCAGCGATGGCCCTGCCTTGGTCCGGCGTATCCTCATACAAAAACGAGGACTCCAGTTCCAGTTGCATATAGTTATCCGGGGCATGTGGGAACCCTGGCTGCGCCTTACGTTGCGCGTATAACTTGATCAGGTCAAATGCGATCTCCTTGACCTTTGTTTTCGTCTTCTCCTTTAGCTTCTGCCAGGCATCACTACCCAGCTTGTTCACTTTCGGCACATGCCCCTCCTTGCCCGTGTACTTGGAGATCTTGTGTAAGGAGTTTATGTTGACATAGAGGATATCACTGTCTTTATAAAGGAGGCGCACCGCTTCCTGTGTTCTGCCATTGCTCTCGATCTTCTGCAAGCCACTGAACACCCCGATTCCGTGATCAATATGCACTACATAATCTCCGGGCTGCAACTCGCGGAGTGCCCGAAGGGTGAGCGCCTTGTTTTTATTGTAGGCCTGCTTGACCTTATACTTATGATAACGCTGAAAGATCTGATGATCCGTATAACACACCACCTTCAGGTCTTCATCAATGAAACCTTCATGTATAGCCGTTGGTACTGGCGTGAATTGTATCTCCGCTTTTAAGTCCGTGAAAATGGAATGCAGTCGCTCCAGTTGTTTTGGGTTCTCCGCAAACAGGAACACTGAATACAGTCGTTTATCATGCGCCTTCAGGTCGTTGATCAACATATCAAACTTCCTGTTGAATGCGGGTTGTTCACGCGTATGAAACGAGCGTTCTTCTTCCTTCAACTGGTCCTGCGCCTGCCCGCCCATCTCAATCAGGATGCGCTGTTGCAGTTGGCGCATCAGGTTATCTGCTGTTTCAAAATCTGAAGCCCGCACCTGCAATTTCTCTTCGCCCTCTTCAGACTCAGACACTGGAGATTCCTGATTCCGTTCAAAAAAAAGGGCGAGGTCTTCTTCCTGGTTCACCAGGCTATCGTGAAAGAATTGCCTGTCCCGTATCCATACCATTGTATTCTCCGGCAGATAGTTAAGCATGGAGATCTTCTCGCCATCTTCAAACTGCGTTTCTACATTGGGGATGATCGTAACCTGTAATAATTTCCGTTCACTCAACTGTGTCTCCGGATCAAAAATTCGAATAGAATCCACATCGTTCCCAAACAACTCTACCCGGTAAGGCTTGTCGTTGCCAAATGAATAAATGTCGAGGATACCGCCCCGCATCGCAAACTGTCCGGGTTGGTACACAAAATCCGTTCTTTCGAAACCATAGCCCACAAACTGCTCCATGAGGCTATTGACATCAAGTGTATCATTGGTTTTAATGCGGATGATATGTTTTGACAGGGTAGCAGGCAATACTACTTTTTCAAACAGTGCTTCAGGGTAGGTGACCATGATGCGCTTGTTGCCTTCATGACTGAACCGGGTAAGGGCTTCCGTCCGCAGCATAACGTGACTGCTGTTCAGCAGGCGGTAGTTCTTACGGTTCTTGAATGAAGAAGGAAAGTAAAAGAGATCGATGGCTTTGGTCAGGTTCTCAAGTGTGTTGTGGAAGTAGGCAGCTTCTTCGGCATCATTGAGGATCACCAGATGGTTCATCCCTGCAGCGCGGGGGTGGGCATACGTGGCCGCAACCACAAACTGGGAGGCACTTCCGTACAACTGCGTCAATTTCAACGGTTTGGGGGAAGGCATACCGATCCTGTCCGTAATCGCCTGGATACGGGGATCATGCACATACTTATCCATCAAAACCGTCAGATTCATGAACGCTGGGCGAAGGTAGTGTGAAAATGTCCAATTCAACCCCAACAAACCTTTCATGTTACGGTTATATCTGTTAAATTGCTTATCCAGACTAAGATATCATGAGAAAATATTTATTGCCCCTTGCACTTGCATTCATTACCCTTTCTGGCGCCTGGCTTCTTTCAGCAGTGCCTGAACGTGAAAACGCCAGCGAAGAGATGGAGGAAAACGAACAGGAAAACGGTGAGAAACGTCGCTACTATGAATGGCTCCTGGCCCGCGATCCCGTGACGGGAAAGATTCCCGAAGGAGCAAGGCAGCGTGAGCTGGCATGGGCAGCTACGGCTCCCACCAAATCAAGCATGAACCCTTCCGCCTTGGTAGCTAATACCTATTTTCCGGTAGGTCCATCCAGAAATGGCGGACGTACAAGGGCTCTCGCTTTTGATATTAGGAACAACGGTACATCCAATCGGGTTGTTTTAGCGGGAGGTATCAACAGTGGAATTTTCAGGAGTACCGATGGCGGTGTTACCTGGACCTATGTTCATAATTCCGAAGAAGTAAGAAGTGTTTCCTGCCTCGCTCAGGATACCAGGCCCGGCTTTCAGGATACCTGGTATGCCGGAACCGGCGAAGCCATCGGCGCATCAGCAGGTTATCCCAGCGGATTTGTATTTGGATATGGCATCCTGAAATCAACAGACAACGGACTAACCTGGACGAAGCTAGCGTCTACCGTGGGCACATCGGGCCAGTTTGCATTTGATAACTCATTTGACCTCGTTTCCAATATTACCGTTCATCCCACCACAGGACATGTATATGCCTGTGCGCACAACGGCATTGTCCGTTCAACAGACGGTGGAAACACCTGGGGCTTTGTACTCCGTAGCACAGCGGCATCCTTCACTTTCGCGGGTGTTTGTGATATCCTGATCAACAGGGCCGGCTCCCAATTATTTGCAGCCATCTCTGGCCGCAATACTGACCGGGCCGCAGCAGGTGTTTGGACCTCTACTACTGGTGATGTCAATAGCTGGACGAGGATCGCTGGTGGTGTAGAAAATGCAGCAGATTCTGTTCCGGGATGGAGGGCTTATGATCTTACCGGTCCGTCCGTAGGTGATTTTACCGCCGGTTGGGGAAGGATCGTCCTCGGCCTTTCTGCTAACCAGGATCAATTATATGCGTTGGTGGAAAACTCCCTAAGCGCAAGTGCCGGACAACCAGAAGCCGATCTGTTCCGCGGAAATATAACGGCAAGTCCTGTAACCTGGAGTGGTAACCTGGGCGTCAACCTGGTCGGAAAATTCAATGGAACCACAGATAACTTTCTTCAGACACAAGGAGGTTATGATATGGAAGTGGTTCCCCACCCAACCATTAACAATACCGTGTACGTTGGTGGTGTGAACATGTATCGGTCAACAGACGGATTCAATACCACTACCAATAATCTCTTCATGGGCGGAACAGTACGTGGTGATACCTCTAATACCTACACGGATCCTGACCAGATCTCCCATGTGGATTTCCATCGGTTCCGTTTTGATCCCTCTTCGCCAAACCGACTGCTGGTGGGTTCTGATGGTGGCATCGCCCTTACCAATGATGCCACAGCTACCAAGCCGCTTTGGCAAAACGCGAACATCGGTTACCAAACCTTTCAATATTATCACGTGAACATGGATGGAGCTGTGGGAAGAAGGAATTTCGTGGGTGGTGCACAGGACAATGGCACCTCGTACCGGGATCTTAACAATGTGGCCTTTCCGTCACTTCCAGACAGCAATGATCACCTGATCATTCCTTCAGGAGATGGTGGCCAGGCCTATCTGTACAATCTGGCCAGCAACTACTACCTGCTGCTTTCTGCGCAGGAAGGCAATGCGGTACGGTTCAACTTATTCGGCCAGTTCAACTCCGCAAGGATCACTCCGGAAAATACCGACCAGAATGTGTTTGTCACCTATTATCACCTGGATGATGACAACCCAGACTTCATGTATTTTCCAATTAATGACACCCTTTACAGAACCACCAGTTCAACCTCAGTGACATCCAGTTCCGGATGGGTGAGAATGGCTGGCGTTGATGCAATCCTGACGGGAGATATCTATTCGATGGCTACCACCAAAGGACCTTACAGTGCCAGCAGCATGATGCTCATCGGCACTTCAGACGGTAAATTATATCGCCTCTTGGATCCTGCCAATACTGCATCAAATACATCGCCTGTAGATATAACGCCGGGCAATATGACGGCGGGTAGTGTTGTCAAAGACATCGCTTTCAACCCAAGAAATCATGACACCGCCATTGTGGTTGTATCCAACTATAACGTGAACTCGGTCTTCTGGACAGGCAATGCGTCTGCCGTTTCGCCAACATGGACGGTCATCGAAGGCAATCTGACCTTACCGTCTTTCCGCAGCTGCGAGATCGTGGCTAAGACCTCCGGTGTTGAATACTATGTGGGCACAACAGTTGGATTGTACAGCACAACTTCTGTTGCCGGCAACGGAACTTTCTGGACGCGTGAAAACGGCGGACCCAAAGGAGAAATGAATACCGCCGTGATCCAGTCGCTCGCGTATAGATGGAAAGACAATGCCCTGCTTGTAGGTACACACGGCAACGGTATGTTCTATACCACCATCGGCAGCGCGATCACCATTCCTACTGGCACCAACGAACCGATTCGGGATAACAAAAACTTTATCGTTAAAGCATTTCCAACCATCACCAACGGCGTGATCAACTGGCAGGCCGGTAATATGCTCAACGTCAGCAGCATTCAGGTGCAGGTATATAATCTTGCCGGACAGGTTTTGTATAACCAAAAACAACAGTACCAAAGCGGAACCGTCAATATATCCGGACTACCCAGTGGCAGCTATATTCTGACGATCACCAGCAGCGACAGGAAATATCAATTCATAAGACGCTTTACAAAGAATTAACGACCAACCACTGATCTATAAGGCTGAATAGGCGCTATCGGGAATACAACAATCCCGATGTGCTTGTTCAGCTTTTTTCTTGTTGCCCTTGGCGCATTAAGGCTTATTTTCGAAAAAATTTTTTCATGACCCCTCCGCTCTGGAAAAAAGGTATTGTTACTGAGATCAGGGACATCGCGCCAGAAACAAAGCGATACTTTATCGCCATACCTGAACTCGAGGTTTTTGATTTCATCCCCGGTCAGTTTGTTACATTAGACCTTCCTATCGGGGAAAGGAATGCAGAAAGATGGCGTAGCTATTCTATTGCCTCTGCACCGGATGGCAGCAATCAATTTGAACTGGTGATTGTAAAGGCCAAGGATGGCAAAGGGACAGACTATATTTTCTCTAACCTGACCATTGGGTCATCTGTTGACGTAAGAGGACCACAGGGTAAATTCACCCTGCCGGATGCACTGGACAAAGACCTTTTCCTGATCTGCACTGGTACAGGTGTTGCACCATTCAGAAGCATGATCAGGCACATCTATGCACAGAAGATTTCACACAAAGCGATCCACCTGGTTTTTGGCTGTAGGTATCAAACAGATCTTTTGTATGCCGATGAATTCTTTACACTTGCCGCCAGTGAGGCCAGTTTCCATTATCATCCTACATTGAGCAGGGAGACATGGGACGGGCATCAGGGTTATGTACATGAAGTATATAGATCCCTGCTTGCAGATCATCCCCTTGCAAGTTTCTACCTCTGTGGCTGGAAAGACATGATCACCCAGGCGAGGGAAAATATTATGGGATTGGGATATGCCAAGAGCGATATTCATTTTGAATTGTACGGATGATCTTTATACTCTCAAAAATCATCTCCTTCTTTATTGATCCGGTGATCTGGATTATTCTGTTATTGCTTGCCGGGAGATTTACGAGACACAGGCTTTGGAAAAAAAGACTATACAAATTGGCTATCGGGTGTTTCCTGCTCTTCTCCAATTCATGGTTAGTGAACAATGTTTGGGACAGGTACCAATGGCAACCGGTTGCAATGGAGAACTTGCCTAAAGTAGAATCCGGCATTCTGCTGGGCGGCCTTTCGGGCTATGACGAAAAACTGAAAATGGGATTCTTCGGTCCAACGGCAGACCGGTTTATCCAGGCCAATAAGCTGTATGATGCCGGGAAGATCAACAATATTCTAATCACAGGAGGCAATGCAATCTTTGTAAAAGAGCAGGCCTACAGTGAAGCAGAATTCCTGCTGAATAATTTTGCGGCATTAAACATTCCCAGGCAGCACCTGTTCATGGAAACGAAAGCCAAGAACACACTGGAGAACGCGCGGTTCAGCAAAAAGATATTAGACAGTTTGCAATTGGAAGAACCCGTCATCCTCATCACTTCAGCTGTTCATATGCCCAGGGCAGTAAAAGTATTTCAGAAAGCCGGCATGCAGGTGATCCCCTTCCCCAGTAATTACCTTGTTACTAAAGACAATACCGAATTCAGACCTAAATATCTTGTGCCCTCGGCCAATGCATTGCTGAATTGGTCAACCCTGTTTCGGGAATGGATGGGATTGGTACAACTTGCGCTGGTAGGATAGTGAAAACAGGTCGCAGTTCGCATAGGTCGCGAGGTCGCAGTCAGACCTGCGACCTATTGTAAAACGATTGATTTGATCTTAGAAATCGGAATTCTTTCCTGCAACATGGAATCCCGATACCTCACGGTTACCGTTTGGTCCTCTTTGGTTTGGTGATCCACCGTCACGCAATAAGGCGTTCCCAAGGCATCCATCCTGCGGTAACGTTTACCAATGCTGTCTTTCTCCTCATAGAAACAATAGAAATCCTGCCGATGCGTATTGATGATATCCCTTGCAATTTCAGGCAGGCCATCTTTCTTTGTGAGTGGCAATACGGCCAATTTGATAGGGGCAAGTTTGGCCGGGATGCGCAACACTACACGGCTATCTTCAGTTCCGTCTTCCTTCGTCCATTTTTCCTCGGTATAAGCATGGCACAAAGTCAGCAGGAACATACGATCCAGGCCTATTGAAGTTTCGATGACATAAGGAACGTAGTTCTGGTTCAGCTCGGTATCGAAATACTGCATTTTCTTACCCGAGAACTTCTGGTGGCTACTCAGGTCAAAATCTGTACGAGAATGGATACCCTCCACTTCTTTCCAGCCGATGGGGAAGTTATACTCGATATCCACTGCAGCATCCGCATAATGCGCCAGCTTGATATGGTCATGAAAACGATAAGAGTCTGGGGAAAATCCGAGTGAGGTATGCCATTTCATGCGTTCTTCTTTCCAATAGGCATACCATTCTTTCTGCGTGCCAGGACGAATGAAGAACTGCATCTCCATCTGCTCAAACTCACGCATCCGGAAGATGAACTGGCGGGCAACGATCTCGTTTCGGAATGCTTTACCCACCTGTGCAATACCAAACGGAATTCGCATCCTGGCGGTCTTCTGCACATTCAAAAAATTCACGAAGATACCCTGTGCCGTTTCAGGACGGAGATAGATCTGGTCAGAATCTTCGGCTACACTTCCCAGTTGGGTAGAGAACATAAGATTGAACTGGCGCACATCGGTCCAGTTCACGGTACCACTGACGGGACAGGGGATTTTATATTCTTCGATGAGCAACTTGAGTCCTGCAAAATTGTCCGTTGAGAGCAACTTATCCATTTCAGCAGTAAGGTGCTCCGCTTTCTCCAGCTCGCCTTTTTTCGACAGCTCATCGGCAAATCCTTCAATCAGGTGATCCACACGATAACGCTTCTTGCTGTCTTTATTGTCGATCATCGGGTCACTGAAATTATCCACGTGACCGGATGCTTTCCAGGTGGTAGGATGCATGAAGATAGCCGCATCGATCCCCACGATATTATCATGCATGCGCGTCATTTCATTCCACCATGCATCGCGGATGTTTCGCTTGAGCTCACTGCCCCATGGACCGTAATCATATACGGCACTTAATCCATCATATATCTCGCTGGAAGGAAATACAAATCCATATTCTTTGGCATGGGAAATGATCGCCTGAAACTTGTTTGGGTCTGTTACGCTCATGGCGGCAAAGATAGTAAGGCAATGTGACAATGTGAGAATGCGGCAATGCGGTAATGCGGCAACGCTACCTGAGTTTCTCATTATCCCGATGGCGCTCAGCATCCCGAATGGATTTCTTTTGGAAATTTTTCTCCAGTGCTGCGGTAAGATCAACACCGGTTTGGTTAGCTAAGCAGATGAGCACCCAAAGTACATCGGCCATTTCATCGCCGAGGTCCCGGTGTTTATCAGACTCCTTGAAGCTCTGCTCACCATAGGTCCTGGCCATGATGCGTGCCAACTCTCCCACTTCTTCGGTAAGGATAGCCATATTGGTGAGCTCGCTGAAATAACGGACCCCAACGGTCTTGATCCATTGGTCTACGTCTGCCTGTGCCTGTGCGATGGTCATGGTTTATTCTTTTGATTTGGTATCTATCGTTATTGTTACCGGACCGTTGTTCAACAACCGCACCTGCATTTCGGCACCAAACTCCCCGGTCTGGATCTTTTTTCCAAGATCCGTTTCAAGCTGGCGGATCATTTTCTCATATAACGGAATGGCAATCTCTGGCTTGGAAGCGCGGATATAGGAAGGACGATTCCCCTTCCGGGTAGATGCATGCAGGGTGAACTGGCTGACCAGTAAAATGTCTCCGCCCGTATCTTTAACAGAAAGATTCATAACTCCGTCGGAATCATCAAAAATCCGAAGGTTCACGATCTTCCCGCTGAGCCATAGAATATCTTCTTCATTATCAGCGTCTTCAATTCCCAAAAAGATCAGGAGTCCCTGACCAACCGATCCTGTAATGGTATCATCTACCGTTACAGATGCTTCCTTGACCCGCTGAATGACTGCTCTCATATGTGAAACAAGTATCTTATCGTAACTTTAAGAAATGAAGATAGATATTAGCCGGGAATTGATGTTCAGGACGGCGAGGAGTGGTGGCAAGGGTGGGCAGAACGTCAATAAAGTAGAGACCATGGTGGAAGCTATGTTCCCGGTAATGGAATCATCATTGCTCACAGATGCGCAGAAGGCGCTGGTCATGGAAAAATGCCGGAACCATATCAATGCAGACGGTTACCTGACAGCAAGGTCCAGTGCCACGCGTTCACAATTGGAAAACAAACTGCTGGCCATCGAAAAAATCAACGCATGGGTTAATGGCGCACTGGTGAAAAAGAAATCGAGGATAGCCACCAAGCCTTCTGCGGGAGCCAAAGAAAAACGACTGACCGGAAAGAAGAACAGGTCTGAAATCAAATCAGGCCGCAGAAGAATTGATAACGATTGGTAAATGCATGTATATGTGTAAGAAATTTCAGATGATGCCCTTGTTTCTCTTTGTCTTGGGCACAATATTGCTTCTCTCGTCCTGCCAGAAAGATATAAGTGATGAGACGGGAACTTCAACCCTCAAAGTGACATTCAGGATCCTCAACAATGGGGAACCCCTGAACACCAGTGAAACCTATTTAAATTTCAGCGGCGAGCAATACCGGGTAGATGTATTCAAATTTTATGTTTCCAATATAAAACTTCGCACTTCGGACAATCAGGTGAGCGAAGAAAAAGAAAGCTATCACCTGGTTGATCTGGCCAATGCGGAATCCAGGGAACTCACGCTTAAGATGAATAATGGCAGCTACCAGCAACTGGAATTTACACTTGGCGTGGATAGTCTGCGCAATGTAAGTGGTGCACAAACAGGTGCGCTGGACCCGATGCTTGGTATGTTCTGGACATGGAACTCAGGATACATTTTCGCAAAACTGGAAGGACAGTCGCCCCAGTCTACCGCCCTTCAACAAAACTTTACGTATCATATCGGTGGCTTCAGGACCGGAGAGAATGCGTTGCGCAAGATCGTGTTGAATATGCCCGCAGACAAGCCCATACAGCTAGGTAAGACAGAAATGGTTGTGATCGATGTTGACCTTGCACGTTGGTTTGATGGTGCACACAAAATATCCATCGCCAACGAACCTTCCTTGATGACACCCGGAGGGAAATCGCTCTTGATTGCAGACAACTATGCCACTATGTTTACACTGTCCAACGTGATCAATCCCTGATGAAGAAAATACTGGTCATATTATTAGCAGGCGTAGTGGCTGTGGGCCTGATGGAGGCATGCAGAAAAACGGATGATTCCGCTCCGGATACGCAGTCGCTCACCTTAAGCATTCCCCAGGGATGGCCACAGCCGGAAAACATTTTTTCTTCCAATCCATTGACGCAGCAAGGCTTTGACCTCGGCAAAAAATTGTTCTACGATGGCAGGCTATCCAAGGATGGCAACTTCCCCTGTTCATCCTGCCATCAGCAGTTTGCCGGCTTTGCCACTTTTGACCATACGCTGAGCCATGGGTTCAACAACCAGTTCACCACGAGAAATGCCCCAGGTTTGTTCAACCTTGCCTGGTATAAAGAGTTCCATTGGGATGGCGGGATCAATCACCTGGAAGTGCAGCCCCTGGCACCTATCACCGCCTCCAATGAAATGGCGGAAACCATTGAAAATGTAATTGCAAAACTAAAGGCTGACCCTGCCTATCCTAAATTGTTCAAAGCTGCATTCGGAACAGAACAGATCAATTCCCAGCTGATGCTTCGAGCCTTATCCCAGTTTATGGGCATGATGGTTTCTTCCAACAGCAAGTATGATAAAGTGATGCGCGGACAAAGCAGTTTTACCGACGCTGAAATGAGGGGCTACAAACTGTTTCAGGCCAATTGCGCGAGCTGCCATAAAGAACCGCTGTTCACGGACCAGAGCTACCGAAATACGGGTTTGCCGATGGATCCCTCCCTGAAAGACGCAGGCCGGATGCGCATTACAAGATTGCCATCCGATTCACTGAAATTCAAGGTGCCGTCCCTGCGTAACGTCATGGTGACCGCGCCTTATGGGCATGATGGAAGATTCTTTTCTGTGGGTGCTGTAATTGATCACTACCGGTTCAATGTAGTGAACGGACCCACTACCGATCCGTTGGTCAAAAACAAAATTAACCTGGACGTCTTTGCTAAAAATGACCTGATCATTTTCATGCGTACGTTAACGGATAGTAGTTTTTTGGCAGACAAAAGATTTGCTGAAGAGTAAAATATTAGTTCACAGTTCGCGGAGGTCGCATAGTTCGCAGTTTTTCTGCGACCTCTGCGACCTGCGCGACCTGCGACCTACTTAGGCACTTCTACTTTGCCTTTTCCCTTCCCTTGCTTAAAAACCTCAAGCGCTGCCTTCCTGCTCTCAATCTCCTGCTGCATCCGGGTTTGTTCCGTTTTATTTTTTTCGATGTCGGCTTGCAGATCCGTGAATTTCTTATCCAGTCGTTTCTGCTCCTCTAACAGACTATTGTACTTCTTTTCCATATCTTTTATGTCCTTCTCCTGACTCTTCACCAACTCGTCGTTGTTATGGTCATCCAGGTGGCTTCCTACCGCCGCAACAACCCCGGCGCCTCCGGCAGCCGCAAGCAATGCCGTGTGGGAAGTATTCCGGTTGTTTAAGTCTTCGCCGGGTTCTGCCATAATCATGTACACTTTAGAAGCAGACTTTCCTTCTTTCTCCACCTTAAAGTAGACATCGCAAGCCTTTCCATTCAATTTCTGGACTTTTATATTCTTCGCTTCCAAAAATCCGCTGTGTTCTCTGGCTTTGACACCCCGGCTTTCTGCAAGCTTGCGCAAGCCATCCTCTACCTGTTCCTTGGGATATGGCATATCAAAAATGGTGGCATCATGCTCAACCTTTTGGTACTTTACCTTTCCCGGATAATAGCGCACATTTCCTGCCCTTATATCCTGGGCGATAGCATTGCAGGCCAGAAATGCGAACATCACGAATAATAATCCTTTACGCATATGGTTTCGTTTAATCCTTAAAGGTGGTGAAAATTCCGTGCCGCCACTCAGCCATTTAATTATTGATACATATTCACCATTCGGCTATTTTTGCTGAAAGCAATCGGTACACTTGAGCAGCATTAAGAAACTAGCCTCCCAAACCTTCTGGTATGGATTCAGCAACATCTTCGGAAGGTTCCTGAATTACCTCCTTACCCCGCTGCTGACTACCTTGTTTGGACCCGAGAAATACGGGGATATATCGATATTATTCGCCTCTGCGGCCTTCCTGCAGATTGTATACACCTATGGGATGGAAACCTCTTATTTCAGGTTCTCCAACCATAACCCCGAAAAACTGGTGTATAACACGGGGCTCACCACACTTACCATCACTTCGGTTGTACTTACTGCCCTGTTGATCATACCCGTTCAATCGATTGCCAATTATATGGCAATCGGCAGCCATCCGGAGTACATTAAGTACGTATTATTAATTGTAGCTCTGGATACGATGGCTGTTCTGCCTTTCTCAAAGTTGAGGTATGAGGGAAGGCCCCGCAAGTTTGCATTTTTGAAAGTGTTGAATATCCTTGTCAACATCGCTTTTGTGCTGTTCTTCCTCGTTTGGTGTAAGGGCCAGCATGAGAAAGGTGCTGAGAATGTATGGTCCCTCTTGTACAATCCAGCCATCGATATCGGTTATGTTTTCATCGCACAATTGATTGCCAGTGCAGTTACCCTACTGTTGCTGTGGAAGGAATTGTCTTCCTTTAGTTTCAGCTTTGATAAAAAACTGGTCAGGGAAATGCTGATCTACTCGGCACCACTGGTGATCGTAGGCTTTGGCGGAATGATCAATGAAACCATTGACCGGTTCATGATCACCGCTTTACACACGGGAACACCAGACCAGGCAAGGGCCGCCAATGGTATCTACAGTGCCAATACCAAACTCGCCATCGTGATCACCCTCTTTATCTCTGCATTCAGGATGGGCGCAGAACCGTTCTTCTTCAAACAGTCTACCGAAGGACAGGCGCCTAAAACATATGCGCGGGTGATGAAGTTTTTTGTACTCACCTGTTGCCTTTGTTTTCTTTCTGTGATGTTGTTCCTTGACATCTGGAAATACTTCATGGGGGTCAAAAAACATCCGGAGTATCTGGAAGGGTTAAAGGTGGTGCCCTGGCTAATGATGGGCAAGATTTTCCTCGGCGTGTATTACAATCTCTCCATATGGTATAAGCTCACCAATAAAAACCTGATGGCAGCGTATGTGACTATCGCCGGTGCGGCCATCACCATTGTACTGAACTGGCTGCTGATTCCAAGATACGGCTATATCGGCTGCGCGATCGCCAGTTTTGTATGCTATGGTTTCATGATGGTGATCAGCTACAAACTCGGCCAGAAGCACTACCCCGTTCCTTATGCATGGAAAAAACTCACGGCCTATGTGGTGATTTGTGTGCTACTGTACCTTTTACATAGCCTCGTGAGGACATATTCCCCCAATATCTGGATCACGCATGCTTTCGGCGTCATTGAAATCATCGCCTTCCTGGTGTTTGTATATAAGGTAGAACAGAAAGAATTTGCCCGGCTGATCCCTAGCCGCGCACAAAAGGGTTAGATCTTTTTTCCTCACCGATGGTGGTGGAAAGCCCATGGCCAGAATACACCACCGTATCGTCCGGCAAAGTGTACATGACCTGCTGAATGGATTCCTTCAGGGTATTGGCATTTCCCCCGGGAAGGTCTGTGCGCCCAACGCTACCGCGGAAAAGGACATCTCCACTAACAACAAACCTGCCCTCCGATGAATAAAAACAAAGGCTTCCGGGCGAATGACCCGGCGCAAACAAGACCTGGAGCGAATCTCCGGAAAGACCCGTTGTATCCCCGGGCTCCAGATAAGCCAGCTCTCCCTGATAGTTATCAAAAGGCATATTCCACATCAGGCCAGCGGCCGGCGCGAAATCCAGGACCTTCTTTTCCAGCTGGTGGAGATGCGGTACGAGGCCCCATTTTTCGGCAACAAACTTATTCCCAAATACATGATCCAAATGACAATGCGTATTCAACAGCAGCACAGGCTTGAGCCCCTCGCGCTCAATGAATTGGGAAAGCTCATCCTCTTCTTCGGAACCATAACATCCGGGATCAACAATCACAGCCTCTCGCTGTTGGTTGAACAACAAGTAGGTATTCTCCTGAATCGGGCTAAATATGAAAACTTTAACGTTATACATGTCCGGTCATTTGTGCGGCAAAACCTTTAATTTTATTATAATTATAGGCATTTTAGACGAATTACTGAGGTTACAGAAATACTGATTATGCTATTTACACGCTATCGACTATTACTGGTTTTTTTACTCCTTTCATCCGCACTTCAGGCCCAGGTGAACGCTGTAGAATTCGGGAAGAACAGGATCCAATATAAAAAGTTCACCTGGCGCTATTACCAGACGCGCAACTTTAATACTTATTTTTCACAAGGCGGACTGGCGTTAGGCAAGTTTGTGGCCCAGGTTGCTGAAGAAGAATTACCTCAACTGGAAGAATTTGTGGAGTATGGATTACAACGCCGCGCGAATATCGTTGTCTACAACAGCTTCAATGATCTCAAGCAATCCAATATTGGTATCGGTATAGAATGGCAGAACACAGGTGGCGTTACCAAACTGGTGAACAATAAAATGGTGGTGTATCACAATGGTGATTACAATAACCTGCGTAGGCAGGTGCGGCAGGGTATCGCGAGGGTCTTGGTTGATAATCTTCTTTTTGGCGACGACCTCGGTGAGTTTGCGAGTAACCAGGCCCTGCTGGATCTGCCCAAATGGGTGACAGACGGATACGTGGCTTATGCAGCAGAGAATTGGAGTCCCAAACTGGACGACCAGTTGAAGTCAGAGATCCTTTCCGGTGACTACAAAAACTTTTATCAATTTGCCTTCAAGAAACCGGAGTTGGCAGGTCATGCTTTCTGGCGTTTTGTGGCAGACAATTACCGGAAAGATAATGTCACTTACTTTCTCTATCTCACCCGTATTTACAAGAGTCTGAACTCTGCATCATTGCGGGTAACCAAGAAAAAATTCAAGGACCTCCTGAATGAATTCATGGAGAAAGAGGCTGAAAAATACAATAAAGACCTGCGCAGCCGCAGGAACCAGCCTCGTGGTAATGTGGTGGCTATCCAGGAACTGAAAAAGAATACAGACTTTTATCGTTTCCAGGCCAATCCAATTCCCCGCAACAATTCATATGCTTATGTAGAATTCAAGCGTGGCCTCTATTGCGTGGTGCTGGAAGATGCCGCTGCAAATAAAAAAATCCTGCTGAAGGCGGGAATCAGGAACAAAGAAGCCGAGATCAACCCCAACTATCCGCTTATGGCCTGGGATCCTAAAGGTTCAAGGTTGTTGGTGATCTATAACGAAGAAGGTAAGACCAAAATGTTTGTCTGGGATATGGTGAAGCGCATGAAATTCAATAAGCAGGAGATCAAGGATTTTCAGTTGATCCAGGATGCAAAGTACATGCTCGACAATAACACCCTGGTGATGAGTGCGGTGAAGAACGGATGGTCAGACATTTTCGTGTACAAGATCAATGAGCAGACCTACGAGCAGATCACCAATGATGTGTATAGCGATATCGATCCTTCATTCGCTGCCTTCCCGAATAAAAGCGGTATCCTGTTTTCTTCCAACAGGCCTACTGGAGAAGCATTGAGATCTGATACAGCGGTTCCATCCCGCAACCATTTCAATGTGTATATGGTTGACAATTTCATCCGCAGTGAGTATCGCCAGGTCACTAAGCTTTCTAACATGAAGTATAGTGATGCCCGGTTCCCCTTGCAATACAATGTGAACCACTTCACCTTTGTAAGTGAAGAAAATGGTATCGGTAACCGATATGCCGGTTTCTTCAATACCAAACGTGCGGGGCTTGACACCCTTTATCTGGTGGGCGATGAGATTCTGCGAAACCCCTCAACCAAGGAACTTGATTCTACATTAAAGATCTGGGAACGGCAGGAGCCGGATTCCATCGGATACATATCCATTACGTCTGACAGTGCTTACGTGTTCCCGCTGACCAACTACCAAAGCGGACTGCAGGAAACGAGGGGTGCCGGCGACAATAACCTCGTAAGCGAAGTGAGGCGTGAAGGTGATCTGAAATTCCTGTACAAATTAAGGATCGATGAAAACGCGCTGAAACGCCGAAATGTGAATGCCAAGCCCACGGAGTACATGAAGAAAGTGCAGGAGCTGGAAAGGGCCGCTAAAGGCCAGGCCATCTTCTTTGAGAACGGCAAAACTACTACTGCACCTGCGCCAAAAGACACCAGCACCAGCCAGGATATCTTCCAGACCGAGTTCCAGAATGATGCAAGTGATAGCGCAAGAACGTCTGTATTGCAACCACTGGAATACCGCCGTGAATCGCCCTTGGATAATGCAAAAATTTACGACTATCGGAAGAAATTTGCTTCTGAATATGTAGTAACTGGCTTCAACAACCAGGTGCTCGTGAACAGGTTTCAACCCTATGCGGGTGGATCAGGTCCTATTTACCTGAACAATGCAGACATCCTGAATGGTATCATCCGGATGGGAACCTCTGAGTTGTTTGAAGACATGAAATTCACCGGCGGTTTCCGTATCGCTACCAACCTTACGGACGTAGACTACCTGGTGCAGTTCCAGAACCTTCGCCGAAGGCTGGATTGGGGCATCACCTATTACCGCTCTACGCAACGCGATTTCCCACTCTACAACTTCAACACAGATCCTATTAAGGCGCAGCTTCCCAACAAGTTGTACTCTAATTTATACCAGTTCCACCTGAGTTGGCCGATCGATGAGGTACGAAGCATAAGGGCAACCCTGGGTTACAGGACAGACCGTGTAACCATTAAGACCAATGCCAACTGGCCAGATGCCTTGTATTACCCAGACAGCCTGATGACCTATGGTTTAACCAGATTGGAGTATGTACATGACAATACCCTCAATCCGGCGCTGAACATCTGGGATGGTCTGCGGTTCAAGATCTGGACCGACGTGAATGCCAAGATGAATAATAAGAATACCGAGGGAAGGTACACGTTCAACGTTGGTGCTGACTTCAGGTATTATCTGCCCATCTATCGTAATTTCATTTGGGCGGGACGCGCGGCCTTTGATGCATCCTTCGGTACACAGAAGATCATCTATTATGTTGGCGGGGTAGACGGCTGGATCTCTCCAAAATTCAATTTCGCCAACCGACCCGCACCGGACAACCAATATGCATTTCAGAGTCTGGCCCTCAATCTTCGCGGCTTCAACCAGAACGCAGCCAATGGCAACAATGCTGTGGTGTTGAACAGTGAGTTCAGGTTACCGATCTTCACAACATTCTTCAATAAACCCATTAATACTGCCCTGCTTCGCAATCTGCAGATCATCCAGTTTGTAGATCTGGCAACAGCATGGAACGGAAAGTTCAATGGAATCTCCAGGCCGCAAACCATTTACGGGAACGTACCTGTTCAGGTGGCCGTCAAATCCGGCGGCATCGGTCCATTCCTGGGAGGATATGGTTTTGGTGCAAGAACCACACTACTGGGCTACTTCCTCCGGGTGGACGCTGCCTGGCCGATGGACGGCGTGTTCAAAGGCAAACCGAGGTGGTATTTTGCACTTGGACTTGACTTTTAACGTAAGTGAGAAGGTAAAGGGAGAAGTACGAAGGGACCTTCGCACTTCTCCCTTTATCTTCTCACTTTACCCACTGCATTATACAGCTCACACCCCAGAACCGTCGATTCACTCCATTTCACGATCCGCTTTCATCAGTATAGCGTTTTAAAAAGAAAAACTATATCATGAAATCAAAAATGTCTTGGCTCCTCCTAGCAACCGTAACCGTAATGGTGGGTTTCAGTTCATGTGACAACAACGATGACGACGGACCTACAGGCCCGGACAATATTGCAGGTATCGTGGCCAACAATCCCAGTTTCTCTATCCTCAATAATGCTATCAATCGCGCTGGTCTTGGATCGGCACTTAGCGGTGGAGCATTGACCGTCTTTGCCCCAGACAATGCAGCTTTTGAAGCTTCTGGCATCACCAATGCAACCGTAAACGCTTTACCAGTTGCCAGTCTGGATTCTATACTGAAGTACCATGTACTTGGATCTACAGTATCTTCTGGTGGCGTACCAGTAAGCGATGCGGTTAGCACTTTGCTGGGTACAAAATTGTTTGCTTCGCGTAACACAAATGGCGTTTTTGCAAATGGCATCAAAGTAAAAACTGCCGATGTGCCAGCAGCAAACGGTGTGATACACGTCATTGAAAGGGTGCTGATTCCACCAACAAAAACCATCGCTCAAATCGTATCTGCAGACACATCTTTTTCTATTCTGCTCGCAGCAGTAGTAAAAGCGGGATTGGATGACGAGTTATCTCAGCCTGGTAAGTACACTGTATTTGCACCAACCAACGCAGCCTTCAGGGCCGCAGGATTTGCTAACGCCGCTGCAATCAATGCGGCAAATACAACAGTAATTACGAACGTGGTGAAACAACACGTTCTCACTACAAATGTATTCGCCGGTGACCTTACAGAAGGCGCAACACCAACAACATTACAAGCCAACACATTGACTGTTAACCTCAACCCAGTAAGGGTTAAAGTAACTGGCAGCGCAAGTGCTTCTTCCAATGTTACCACAGCAAATGTGGTGGCCACCAATGGTGTAATTCACATAATTGACCGAGTTTTGCAGTAAAAGAGGTTTGGTTTCAAAGATCGGGTAGAAGCCCTACCCGGTCTTTCATTCCAAATACATCATCATGAAGCTATTTAGCCATACATATCGGTTAGTCTGGATAATTATCCTTGCAACTTACTCCTATGCAAATACCTTATTCCTTGAAGTATTTCAGTTTTACCATATTGAAGAACCACAATGGCTGATCTGGTTTGGTTTTCTGTTGATGGTATTCCTTGTTTGGGAAGGAAATCGATGGATTGAAAAATGGGTGCAATCAAGATCCCTTTCCGTACACCCTTTGCTTCAGCAATTCCTGATCAGCCTTTTTCTTGCCGCCTTCGCTGGCTGGCTCGTGACCTTCACTCTTCAGCGGATCTTTAATGTTCATCCGCTGACCGCAAGGGATGTGGAAATGAAACTCGCCATTGCCTTCTCGCTCCGTGTCAACCTTTTTTTGCAGTGTATCCACGCTTTTTTGTTTTTCATCCAACAATCAAAAGAAAAAGAGCAAGAATCGGAAAAACTAAAGATCATTGCCGCCGATGCTGAACTCCAGCGCATCAAAAACCAGATCAATCCCCATTTCCTGTTCAACAACCTGAATGTGCTGTCTTCCCTCGTCCTCACAGGTAGTAAAGAAGCCAATACCTTTATTGAGTCTTTTGCCGCCGTTTACCGGCAGCTGCTTGCCGCAAAAGACAAAGACCTGATCAAATTAGAGGAAGAAATCAGCATCCTGGAACCTTATACCTATCTGCTCCAGAAAAGATTCGGGGATAGTCTCCATCTGCATATTCAAGTGCCACAAGAGTGTATGGCGCTAAAGGTAGTGCCAGCCTCCTTACAATTATTGGTGGAAAACGCCATCAAACATAACGTGGTTTCCCAACAAAAACCGCTACATATCTATATAATTGCTGATCCGCAGGCAAGATGCCTCAAAGTCACTAATTCCACTCAAGCCAGACAAAACACAGAAGAAAGCTCTGGGACTGGACTTAAAAATATAGCCGATCGATATAAATACGCCGTTGGTAAACCCATTGGTATTAAGCATGGTAAGGACCAGTTTGAAGTGGTCATCCCCCTGATCTGAAAAAGGAGAACTGTTTAAACCTTTTGCCCGCAGCCTTGTTATACATTGCACAAAACCTATGCATGCGGATACTGATTGTTGAAGATGAACCTCTGGCCGTAGAGCGGCTATCGCTGCTGCTCCAACAGTTTGACCCCTCTATTGAAATAGCCGGGACTGCAGACAGTATTGAATCTGCAAGCCAATGGCTCAACACCCGTCCGATCCCTGACCTTATTTTTATGGACATCGAGCTGGGGGATGGAAAGTGTTTCCCCTTACTTGACCTTATCCAGCATCGCTCCCCCATCATTTTCACGACAGCATATGATCAGTTTGCCCTGCAGGCTGTTCAGCATTTGTGTATCGATTACCTGTTGAAACCGGTATCAGCCGTTTCACTGGCTAAGGCTATGCAAAAACTGAACTTGCTATACAATCGGGGGACTGAACCGAGATATAAAAAGAAATTTCTGGTCCGCAATGGCATCAGGATGCAGTTTGTAGATATTGAAGAGGTGTCCTACTTTTTTGCCGAAGGAAAGAATAGTTTCCTGGTCAGAGAAGATGGCATGCGATTGCCCATTGAATATACCCTCGAGAAACTGGAAACCATGCTTGATCCAAGACAGTTCTTTCGGTTTTCGAGAAAAATCATTGGTGGTATTCACGCCATCAAAGACATCCGTATGCATGAAAACAGCAGACTCAGGATTGCCTTACACGCAGGTAACCAGCAGGACGAAGCCATTGTGAGCCGTGAGAGGGTTTCACTCTTCAAGCAATGGGCTGAAATACAATAATGAGTTCCGATGAGAGTACTGATTTTCTTATTCCTTTGTTGCAGTTCTCCTCTTTTGCAGGCACAAGAACTAACCATAAATTACCGTGAGAAGGGATTTGGCCATTATACAGAAATAGGCGCGCTGGCCGCAACCAAAAACCGCCCTGATAACGTTACCACCGCCGCATTCAGCTTCCAGACCGTCAACGGCTACCGTTTCTCTAATCGATTGTTTACAGGTTTGGGTGTTGCAGCTGATCTCTATGCAACCCAAACGATTATACCGGTTTTTGCAAGCGTAAGAACCAACTTAATGGACAAGGGTATATTTGTTCCCTACCTCTTTGCAGATGCCGGTTATGGGTTTGACGTCACAACCAGCACAACAGATCAGCGATACAAGGGGGGAATGATGTTTGCCACTGGCATCGGATTTAAAATAAGGTTCAGTGCCGTTGCAGGCTTTCACCTCAATATGGGTTACAGGGTTCAAAAAGGAAGCATAGGTACTGCCGGGAACCTTAATCCCTATACCAACCAACGTATAGCACTACGTGCCGGATTCTATCTCTAGGTTCCGCGGAGACTAGCCGCCAGTTGCTCTATTTCCCCTATCGTATTAAAAGCATGCAGGATGATCCTGATGCGCTCCTTTTGCTTCGGAACCGTCGGATACCGAATGGGCCTGCAATCCATACCCGCCAATTGAAGTCGGTTAGCCATTACCGTTACCAATTCATTGCCCGGCACAATGATGCCCTGGATCGGGGAATGGCTGATCAGTTTGCTTTGCGGGATGTCTACAGACTGCATGTGTGCTATTAAACGGGTAAGCTGTTCCCGTTCCGCATCCATAGCCGGGAAACGATTGTAGGCTTTAGCTATGGCCGCAACCGAAGCAGGTGGAAGCGAGGTGGTGTAGATCAATGGCCTGCTGAAATTGATCAGAAAGTCTTTCAGATCCTGACTGCCGAGAACCGCGGCACCATGACACCCAACTGCTTTGCCAAACGTATGCACCCTCGCAAATATCCGGTCCTGCAAATGCAACTCCTGCACAAGTCCATGCCCCCGCTTGCCGACAACACCCGTTGCATGCGCCTCGTCTACAATCAAATATGCACCTGCTGCTTCGCAGATACCAACCATCTCGGCAAGTGGTGCCAGATCACCATCCATAGAGAACAGGGATTCCGTCACCACATAGATGCTGCCCCTGGCCTTCGCCAGCCTTCGCCCGAGGTCTTCAATATCATTGTGCAAAAATGGAAAAGCTTCTGCCTTGCTTAGCTTGATTCCATCCCTGAGCGAAGCATGCGAAAGAATATCGTAAAATATGGAATCGACCTCCTGTGCCACGGCACTCAGCAAGCCAAGGTTGGCATCATATCCACTGTTGAAGAGTAAAGCAGTAGGCGCCTGGTGAAATGCTGCAATCGTTTTCTCCAGCACTTCCGCTGCAACAAAATTGCCCGAAAGCAACCGGCTACCACCCGAACCGTGGGAATATCCAGCGTTATCGGATGTTAACCCAACCCGGGACAGTCCCAGGTAGTCGTTACTGGTGAAGTCGATAGAACCAGTTTCCGGCAGGTGCAACCGCCTGAAAGCATGGTTTTTGCGCTGTTCTGCCAGCTTTTGCTGAATATAAAGAGGTAATTGGCCGGACATAATGCAAGTAAATGAAAAATCGCTTCATATTTTTGCACCTATGCTCTTGAAGGGATTTAGAATCTGTGTTCTCTCGGTATTGTTGTTCTCGGTTTACGCTTCTGCTTTCGGCCAAACAAAAAGGATCAGGGGCCTTGTGAAAGACGGACACAGCGATGAGGTCATTCCATTTGCAACCATTCAATTCAAACGTGCCACATTCGGGAAACTCACTGATAGTGCCGGCAAGTTTGACTTTGCCCTCAGCAAATGGCCTTCGGATACGATGGTTGTCACCTATGCCGGATTTGAAGAGAAACTAATCAAGATTGATACTACATTATCTGATGTACAACTGGTGGTAGCAATGGAAAGAGGTAAACCTGTGGGCGAAGTAGTGGTAAAGGCGAAGATCAACCGCGGACTATTGCTCTGGCGAAAGATCGTTCGCAACAAACCCACCAACAACAGAACCCGGTTTGATAATTTCTCCTACGAACTATACAACAAACTGGAGATCGATATCAATAAAGTCAACAAGGATAAATTGCAAAAGGGTTTCCTTCCACCAAAGCCATTTAAGTTTATTCTTGAAAACATCGACACAACTTCCGAAGAAAATCCCATTCTGCCGATTTACCTGACGGAAACACTTTCCGATTATTACTTCAAATCAGATCCCCGGAAAACAAAAGAGGTCATCAAGGGAAATAAAACCATCGGTATCAAGAATGAAAGTTTCTCGAAATTCCTGGGTGGGATGTACCAGAACATCAACGTGTACAATAATTTCATTCCCATTTTTGACCTCGACTTCATCAGCCCGATAAGTGATAATGGAGATAACTACTATACCTATAAAGTTCCCGATACACAATTTGTAGCAGGCAAGCGTTACTTCCATTTTGTTTTCTACCCTAAACGAAAAGGAGAAAATACCTTTCAGGGAGATGCCTGGATCGCAGACAGCAGTTTCGCCGTACAGAAAATGAACCTGATGCTATCCCCTACAGCCAATGTGAACTTTATTGAGAAGCTATCGTTGGTGCAAGAATTTCAACTCGTGGACGACTCTATTTGGTTTCTTTCGAAAGATAAATTCATTGCGGATTTCTCCCTGATCGGGAAGAAGAGTATCAATTTCATCGGAAGGAAAACAACAACCTACCAGGACGTGAGGGTAAATGACGATTCCGTATTGCGTTACCTTGAAGGCGAGCAATTGAAAGAAGCCGTGGTGATGATGGCTGGCGCCTCTGATAAAACGGATGAGTTCTGGCTTCAGAACAGGCATGAGGAATTGAACAAGAATGAACAAGCCATTTATGCTACTGTAGACACCTTGTTGAAGATGAAAAGTTTTCAACGATGGAAAGACCGATTGTATTTTCTGGGCGTCGGATATAAGAACATTGGCAACTTTGAAATCGGTCCCTGGTTCAACTGGATCAGCTACAACCAATATGAAGGTTACCGCACCCGTTTTGACCTTGGCACCAATACGAAATTCAGCAGGAAACTGTATCTCCACGGATACCTCGCGTACGGCTTCCAGGATAAGGGGATCAAAGGTATGCTAGAAGCAAAGTATATGTTCTCCCGTAACCCAAGATCATTCGTCCACATTAAGTTTAAAGATGATGTTGACTTTGGGCAGACTTACTATGACGAGGTAGGCTATGATAACATCTTTGCACTGGCTGTAAGGAAAAGCCAGGTTCCGGTGAAACTGATCCGGATCAAAGAGCTGGAGATTGAATACCTGAAAGAGTGGAAGAGTGGTATTTCTGTGCGCACAACCCTCGGGCGTCAGGAGTATACCCCTTTACTGAATCTTCCCACCAAGGATCAATTTTCAACTCCGAAAGACGGAGAGTTATTCAACACCTTTGAAGCAACAGCGAGAATTCGGTTTGCCTATTTGGAGAGGTATCTTGAAACCAGTTTCAACCGTACAACCCTTGGCAGTGATTATCCTATTGCAGAGTTCAGGTTCACCAAAGCCATTCCCGGTATATTGGGAAGCGCATACGATTACACCAAGATCGGCATAAATGTATCAGACTGGGGTTCTATTGCCCCATTTGGTTCCATCTACTGGAGTGTATTTGCCGGAAAAACATTTGGCACAGCACCTTATATGTTCCTGAATATCGCGCCGGGAAATGAGATCTACTACTACAATAAATATGCATTCAACCTGATGAACAGGTATGAATACATCAATGATCAATATGCAGGATTGATCTTTGAACACAATATTGGCAACGGTATTTTCAAACTGCCTGTACTGCGTGTGCTAAAATTCAGGCAGTTCTGGAATGTTAAAATGCTAACAGGAACACTCACTCCTGAAAATAAGTCCCTTAATTTTGTGAACGGGCATCCATTCACCAGTCTGGATGGCAAAATGTACGTTGAACTGGGTACCGGTATTGATAACATCCTCAAGTTCTTCCGTCTAGACCTGGTATGGAGGGTCTTACCCCAACCCCTACCCGAAAACAATTATCAACGTTTTGGCGTATTTGGCAGTTTCCGCATCGGATTTTAATTCAAGGTGGAACGCCAATTGTATATAGCATGTTATGAAGAAACCTGTCCTCATTTTCAGCCTCGTTGCTGCAACCCTTATCCATGGGTGCGCAAAAAATCCCGTTACACGTTCCGGCTATTGGATGCCGAGTTGATCAATGCCTTTGCATTACCCGGAGGTTATGTATACTTTACCCGAGGCATAATGGCACATTTCAACAATGAAGCGGAGTTGATGGGGGTGCTGGGACATGAAGTGGGTCATATAGCGGCCAGGCATTCTATAGTACAACAACGTAACCAGTTGTTCGGGCAATTAGGATTGATCGCAGGCCTTGTTTTGGTGCCTGATCTTGCACCTTTTGCAGAATCTGCCCAGCAGGGTCTTGGGTTGTTGTTCCTGAAATTCGGTCGGGATGCGGAAAGACAATCTGATGAGCTGGGTGTGGAATATTCATCGCGCCTTGGAAAGAAGCAGCAACAGCTGCCATGCAAAAATACAAACTGAACACAGTTGACTCAAGGCCTATAAACGTGAATGGACTGGCACTGACGGATAAAGTGGGCGCTGGGATGATGATAAAGCTATTGGCTAGTTGCTAATAGCTATTAGCTACTAACTGCCATTTATCACCTGCCAGCGGATACTTTTTTCCCTGCCATTCAAAGATTCCTGTAACGCCCTTGGGTAATGACAGTTCCCATTGGTTATTCCTGAGGGTCACTTTGATTTCACCGCCGGGGTGAGGTACCACTGCATCAAAGCTTTTCAATGTGCCTGGATGTGGTTTAATGTAGACGGTATTAAATCCCGGTGATGCCGGCATCACACCGGCAACAAGAGACAGCATTTCATACAAGGGTGAAGCGCTCCATGCATGACAATCACTTCTTGTGGGTTCCGGGTTCTCGGCAAAAGTAGTTAGGCCGATGTCTAGCATATCATACCATGGCTTTAGTTCAGCAAGGTATTCGTTCCCAAGCCCCGTCTTTTTCATCGATTCAAACATATAAAACCGGAAATAGTAGGTTGCCTGTGTGATAGCGGTATCCGTCATGATCTTTTTCAAAAGCGCTTGTTGCCTGGTTACGGGGATAGCATCTGTAAGGATCGCAAGAATGTTCACATGTTGGCTGAATTCCTTTTTCTCCGGTGTATCTGCAAACATTCCCTTGGTTTCATCCCAGCATAAGCGGTAAACATCCGTGCAGATCCTTGCGGCCCTGTCCTTGTATTTTTTAGCCATGTCCGCCCTTCCATAAGTCGTCATCAGTTCAGCGGCCCTTACTAACGTATACGCATACTGTAAACTTACAATGGCTGACCCGCCTTTGCTTACGCCTGGTGGAACTCCTCCTACACGGATGCTGTCAACCCAGGGCCAGCTCCAATCCACAAACTGCCACCAGCTGAGCGATCCCAGTATTCCATTGGATGCCATTTTCTCTTCGTACCACCGGAGCACATTTTCAACGCCGTTCAGCTGTTCCCGGATGAATGCATCGTCTTTGCGATGCATGTATAAATCATGAATCATGCAGACCCACCAAAGCGAGAAAGTAGGGATCACCTGCAGATCACGAGAAGGATATCTGCTCTGCGTTAATCCATCTGCAATAAATGAATGGGCGATGTCACTAATGGCTTTCTTCATGAGCCTGTCGTCTCCCGCCACATATAAAGAGATCATTGCCTGTATACGGGTATCGCCCACATATTGCAACTGTTCGTAGTAAGGACAGTCCATATAAGTGTCCATCGCGCAGAGACGTGCGGTTCTCCAACCCGTTTCCCAAATGCGCTGCAAGCCTTTGTCCTCAGTGATGAATTTTCCTTTTTCTTCAAAAGGATATCCGGTGAACCTGCTGTTGAGTTCATTGATGACCAGCGATTCACTGCCGGTTTCGATATCCACTCTTACATATCGGAAGGTGCGATAATGCAGTGGGCTATACAACCGATTTGCGCCGCCATCAGAAGTATACTGGTCGCTGATTCCGATGAGGTGCTTTCCAGTGATCTCGTTTCTGTTCCCTTTTTCCCGCTTGTTATTGATCATGGCTTCAGCATAGGTAAACGTGACCTTAGCCCCGGCGCCGCCTGAAGTCAGGAGTTGGACATAGGCATTGGTCAATGTACCCTGATCAAGTAAAAGACTGTATTTGGTGTTGGCCGCAAAAGTCCATGGGAAGCTCCCCTTCACGGTTTCCTTACCTTTGGCAGCCAGCAAATAGCCGGATCGTTCTATGGAAAATTCCTGTAGCTGGTCTTCCATCATCGGGATGGATCTTGGTACCAGTTGCCAGTTTCCATCGGTACCATATGACCTTGGCTTGGCAGGATACCAAAGCGTTCTGACTGGCTTCCATGGAAGACCAGATACATCTGCAGCATCATATCCCCACGCGTACCTTGCGCCGTCCACTTTCTCTCCTGATGCTACTGCCACGTAGGTTTGCAGGCTCGCCCTGTCAATCGGCAAAGGCTGATACGCCTCATTCACAACCACTTTCCAATCGCCCGGTGTGTTGACCACTGCTTCCTTCGCACCATTACCCTGTACAATGAATCCGGTTTCATAGCTCGTTTGCGCGTAAGCACGGAAATCAGCGAAATTCCAAACCGTTGCTGTAATGATATTTTTGCCAAGCTGAAGGAAGGGAGCGAGATCAACCGTCTCATAGTTCCAGTTGGCGGGGTCACTTCTAGCCGGACCCATAGCCACGCGCTGCCCATTCACCTGCAAAAGGTAAAGGTTATCCGCAGAAAGATGAATGAGGAATGCCAATGGCTTTGCTTCCAGATTCAGATCCTTCCTGAAATGATATACGCCGAAAGCGTTGGATCCTGCATCCGGATGCGTCACCCATTTAGCTGGCCAGAACCGATGTTGCCAAACAGAAGGATCCTGCGCTTTGCTGCAAAGCGCAAGCATCACTGTTATACCCAGAAAAAACAAACCTTTCATCTCTCCGATTTTAATCAGTTCAGATGAAAGGTAAAGAAATTGCGATAGACCTGATCAGTTGTTGGTAAGCATATCACGCATAAAGGCGGATGGCATTTTGCCGGTGGTTTTCTGAAACGCTCTGTAAAACGTAGAGCGTGAACTGAAACCAGCCTGGTTGGCCAACCCTTCCAATGTGTACATGTGCGCGTCAGGACTTTCCATGAGCGAACGCAAATGCTTAATACGATACCTGTTGATGAGGTCGTTGAAATTCAGGCCGTACTCGCGATTGATAATAAAAGACAAATAGGTGTAGGTAACATCTAAGTCTTCCGATAAGTTTCTGAGAGAGTAACCGTGTTTCAAGTAAGGTTTTGCAGTCTCGAGATGCTCTTCGATCAACGCAAGAATCTGATCCCGTTTCTCCCTTGTTAGTTGGTATGCGATCATAAGATCCTCGTTAAGGCGTAAAGAATGGTTATTAAACGCTATTAATATATTACAAAAACATCGAAAATGTAACCCTTGTTGAACCGTTTTTTAACCCCTCAAAACTATTATTATACAATTACCAAGATATGACCTCCAGTTTAATTTTTATTTAATTTTTCGCCTCAACAAAGACCAAATTCTTTCCTTTCTTTAATAATTGATACCGGATGGTTCTGCTTCCGCCTGTCGGTTGTCCGTTCCCGTCAGTTGGTAGATACACCGGGAATACCCTGTTTAGGGAATTTCCATCTATTGAAAAAACATCGTGCCCCATATATCCTTTAAAAATTTCCCTTTGGGGATCTGTATCCGGGAAACGAATTTCCCTAAAAACACTATCCCCTTCCAGGGAAACCGCCTTGATCTGTCCATAACTGCCCGTTCCGGCTGCAGTAGTATGCAGCAGGATTTCCTCAGAACCGTCTCCATCCAAATCTGCATGCAAAACGGTTTGCAAAGGATCTGCATCTTTAAACAACAAGCTGTCTCCACGGTCTTTCAATTTCAACACGATATCGCTTAAACTCATTCCAACAGGATGCGTTTCGTTAATGAGAACTACCGTTCCGTTCTTTAGGACAATCTGTTGAGGATCTTGTGTTTTTGAGGAATCTTGAGCAGGGATTTGTGTAGGGATTTGTGAAGGCGCAGAACTGGCTTGTTGATCAGGTTGGGATTGGCAACCTGATAGCGTTGACAGGATCAATACGAAATAAACCGGTTTCATACTTTTTAATTTCAAGTTACGCTAAAAAATAGAATCGAGTATATTTTCTATGGCATGACAGATATCATCATCTGTGATCACCAATGGCGGTGCAATCCGAAGGCAATGCGGTGCAAAAAGGAACCAATCTGTAAATATGCCACGGGCTAAACAAGCATCAATGATTTTTTTATTCTCTTCAAACGAAGCAAACTCCACAGCAATCAACAGTCCTGCAGCTCTTACGGCCCTGATGCGCGGGTGTTTCAGTTGCTCCATAAAGATGGAAGACTTTCTGTTCACATCTTTGATCAGCGATCCATTGGTGATCACTTTGAACGAAGCAAGGCCAGCGGCGCAACTCACGGGATGGCCGCCAAACGTTGTGATATGCCCCAGCACCGGATGATCTGTAAGGCCTTGCATGATCTCCGAAGAAGAAATAAATGCGCCGAGGGGCATGCCGCCACCCAATGCCTTTCCGAGCAAAAGTATATCCGGCACAATGCCGTACTGTTCAAAGGCCCACAGGGAACCCGTTCTCCCAAAACCTGCCTGGATCTCATCCAACACCAACAAAGCGCCCATTTCCGTGCACCTTTTGCGGAGCGCTTCCATCCATTCTACATCCGGCTTCAGCACCCCTTTTTCAGCCTGCACTGTTTCGGCAATCACCATCGCCGTTTGGGATGTGATCCGTTCCAGTGCAGCATAGCTGTTATACGTCTCATGCCAAACGCCGGGCAGTAGTGGCCTGTAAGCGTTGCGCCAGTATTCATCGCCCATTACACTCAACGCACCCTGGGTGGAGCCATGGTACGAGTCTTTGAATGCAAGGATTTCCGTACGCTCCGTATAACGCTTGGCAAGCTTCATCGCGCCTTCTGTGGCTTCTGTACCCGAGTTGGTAAAGTAAACGGACTGAAGCTGCGCGGGCAGCGTTGCGGCCAATGCCTTCGCATAGGCCACCTGTGGTGCCTGCACGAGTTCACCATACACCATCAGGTGCATATACCTATCCACTTGATCCTTAACGGCTTGCACCACCGCCGGGTGCCGATGCCCGGTGTTGCACACACTGATACCCCCGATCAGATCGAGGTATTCCTTTCCAGAGGGCTCCCACATCCTGCATCCCTCGGCCCGCTCGATCTCAATGGCAAGCGGAGCAGTGGATGTCTGGGCTACATGCTGAAGAAACAAGGCTCGGTGGGTCATCTTTGTCCAGTTATCGAAGAATAAAGGTACGAAATCGAAATCCGCCCACGGAATTGGGAACGGATGTTAACTTTATATCCTATGGCAGTGATTTTACCTGTTCTTGGCGTGTTACCCCGGTTTGGCAAGGATTGCTTCATCGCCCCCAATGCCACCATTGTAGGGGATGTAACCTTCGGAGATGAATGCTCCGTTTGGTTCAATGCCGTGGTACGTGGCGACGTCAACAAGATAAAAATGGGTAATAAAGTAAATATCCAAGACGGTGCTATTATTCACTGTACATACGAAAAAACAGAAACATACGTTGGTAATAGTGTAAGCATTGGTCATTTGGCCATCGTTCATGGTTGCACCATCCACGACAATGTGCTGATCGGTATGGGCGCCATCGTGATGGATAAAGCTGTCATCCATAGCAACTCTATCATCGCTGCGGGAGCCGTTGTGCTCGAGGGAACTATCGTAGAACCGGGATCAATCTATGCGGGGGTGCCTGCCAAAAAAGTCAAAGAGACCCCGCAGGAATTGGTTGAGGGCGAAATCAACAGGATCGCCAATAACTATGTGAAATACAGTGGCTGGTTTAAAGACGACAGCCATGAATAATCCGGTATCCCTATATCCAACATCGCTAAACCCTTATCAGGATATCATGAAAAACGTTTTATTAAAGGCTGCCATGCTGTGCATTATTGTGTCTCTGACCTGTAGCTGTTCACAGAAATCTGGCTGCCCGAGCAACGGGAAAAATGTGGGCGCGGAACGTCTCCTCTCCGGCGAGAAAGTGCCGAAGGCGAAGAAGTTCAAAGCCTAAACGGGAATCAAAAAACCCTCATATGGATCTTACCCTAAGAAACGACTTCGGCTGTACAGAAGCTGTCATTGCCGAACACTGCGGATTCGACAAATTTTACAAGGTGGCGGATCTGCTGGCCGAAAGAATCAAGATCAAGTTCACCAACAAGATCGATGATTCCGATACCTCTTACTGGGATTTCATCTACCGTGGGCATAAACTCACCCTGCATTACAATATTTACGATGGCGTATCCATCTTTCCCAGAAACTGGAAAGATGCGGTAAGGAAAGACAACGAAGCAGTTGTTGATCTGGCGCAGACTTTGAAGGCAATTGCCTGAATGAAAGGGAGAAGATAAAGGGAGAGGTGCGAAGAGGCTTCGCACTTCTCCCCTTATCTTCTCCCTCGCTTCAGTAAGACTTTTCTTCAATAGAATCAAGGATCGTACAATAACTCACGTACCTGTCAATATGGATCCTGTCTTCCTGAACCGCCAATTTTACTGCGCAATCCAGTTCATTCATGTGCAGACAATTATTAAACTGGCAGTCCTGTATGAGGTCACGCATCTCGGGAAAATAATGAGATAATTCCTGTTTACTGATATCCACCAGGCCAAACTCACGGATCCCTGGCGTATCAATGATCCTTCCCCCGCCAGGCAGGTCAAACATCTCCGCAAATGTGGTGGTATGCATCCCCTTGCCACTCCAGCCACTCACATCCTTGGTGCGCAACGCTAGTTCAGGTAACAGCTCATTGATGAAAGAAGATTTGCCCACACCGGAATGTCCGCTGATCAGGCTGGTTTTACCCGTCATCAGCTCTTTCACGGCATCAACCCCCTCCCTGCTTTTTATACTCATCGGGTACACGCCATATCCAATACGTGTATACATTTCCGTTAGCTCCTCCAACCGCGCCTTCTCCTTATCCTTATATAGATCTGTTTTATTGAAGACAATCATTGCGGGCACATGGTATGCCTCGCAAGCGATCAGGAAACGATCGATAAAACCCTGCGACGTACGCGGCTCTTTAAGTGTGGCGATCATGAGCGACTGATCCACATTCGCAGCAACAATATGGTGATGCATCTTGTGGGAGGGGCTTTGCCGGTTGACGTAATTTTTACGGCTATAGATCTCAGTGATCATAGCCATCAGTTCCGTCCCCTGTTCAAGCTCAACATTCACCTCGTCTCCAACAGCGATGGGATTGGTTGACGTGATCCCATCGATCTTAAAAATCCCCTTGATCCTGGCCTGCAGGGTCTGCCCTTCTGTTGTTTTCACAACATACCATGATCCAGTTGATTTGTAAACCGTAGCTAACACGGGTGGAAATTAGACAATTTGGCAATGCGGTAATGCGGCAATGCCTATGGAAATTTGCGAAAGACAGTGTACCGGAACAATACCTCCAGAAAAATGAACAATAACGCTAGCAACACCAAGGGATAATATTTCTCATTGAAACGCTTTGTAGTACTGATCTCAATCTTGGTCTTTTCCATCTGATCGATCTCGGCATAGATCTGTTTGAGGCTCTCATTGTCCCTGGCCCTGAAATATTTCCCGCCCGTTTCCGTAGCGATTTCGGTCAATAGCTTCTCATCGATATTCACTTTCTCCTGCTGCATGATGATGGCCCCGGATGGCGTTTGCACAGGCGTTGGCGCAAATCCTTCAGTACCCACTCCAATGGTATACACTTTCACGCCCAAAGCTTTTGCAATTTCCTTAGCTGTTTTTGGATCGATGAGGCCGCCGTTGTTTTCACCGTCTGTGAGCAGCACAACCACCTTTGATTTGGTCTTTCCCGTCCTGAGCCGGTCCACACTGGTGGCCAATCCTGAACCGATGGCCGTGCCATCCACCATGAAGCCACCGCGAATGCCATAGATCTGTGCAGCCAGCATATTGTGATCAGACGTAAGCGGACATTGCGTAAAACTCTCGCCGGCAAAGATGACCAGCCCTATCCGGTCCGTGGGTCTGTATTTAACAAACTCTGCGGCAACCTGCTTGGCAGCTTCCAAACGGTTCGGTGAAAAATCCTGTGCCAGCATGCTCCCACTCACGTCAATACACAGCACCACATCAATACCTTCCCCTTCCGTTTTCTTCTCTTCATAACTGGTCTGTGGACGCGCCATTGCAATGATCAATGCGGCAATCGCAAACAGACGAAGGGTTATGCCAATATGCCTGAGCGTGCGCTTCCATGAAGCCGTGTTGTGAAAACTTTTCAGGGATGACACACGAAGGGATGCCAACTGACGATTCTGCCTGCTAATGTACCAACCCGCAAGCAACGGGATCAGCAGCAACAGAAACAACAGTTGCGGATAAGCGAACTCAATATCTTTAAAGTAATCCCTGATCACCCTTACACTTTTTTCTTGTTCAACAGGTCGATGCTTTCTTTCACAACAGTAAAACTTTCTGAAGCTTCCTCTTTTGAAGAACCATACTTTGCAAACTTAACCGCATCACTGATGCGCAACACTTCGGCCAGCTTGCTGAAAGAACTGCCTTCCAGAGAACCTTTCATCGAGATCAATACATCGTCAGTTGTACTTTGCATCAAGCTACTCCCTGACAACGCAGAACCATACTCCCGAAAAATATCATATAGTCCGGAATAGAATTTTTTCATCTCTCCCTTCTCTACCAACTGTTCTTTCCGCAATGCTTCCAGGGCCTTCATTGCCTGGTCATATGCGGTTCCTTTGGAAACCGGCTTAACCACAACAGGTTTTTTCTTCCGGTTTCGCCTCCAGAAATACAACAGCAGCAACAGCAATAAAATCCCGAAAGCATACAACAGGATCGATTTCCATTCAGGTCCAGGCGGAGGCACTTCAATGATCTCCTTAACATCATTGTACTCAGACCCTTCCAGTTTGATGGACTGTACATTGATGTCTGTCGAGGTACTTGTAACCTCTTTACCGTCAACATTTACGCCCATTGGTGGAATGACCCAATGTCCGGAATCAAATCCCGTCATGACCATGGCCTGGGAATAGATGATCTTGTTTCCTTCGCGAGTACTGTCTATCGTTCCACGGGAGATCACTTCCAGGTGATTGATACTGTCCGGAACCAAGGGCCAGCCAGAAATAACTTTGCCCGGCGACGAAGTGAGCTTAATGGTGAGTGTAAACTGTTCACCCAGCAGGATATCCTTACGATCCGTTGATAAGGTTAGATATTGTGCCTTACACACAAGCATCCCTGCCAGCAAACAAACCAGCAACAAGCTTAATCGGTATCCCCAGGTTCGTGGACGTAGTACACTCATATCATTTGCGCTGCTTGAAGAATTTCTGGAGGATCCTTACATAATCCTCATCCGTCCGCACATAGAGCAGTGCGGCACCTGCCTTCTTAAAATGGTTCCGGCAGGCTTCTTCATTCTGGTTGAATTGGGTTGCATAATTGTATTGCACCGTTGCGTCACTGGTATCAAGCCACTCCACAAATCCGGTCTCGGCATCCTGCACCTGCACGAGTCCGATACCAGGCAGTTGCATATCCATTTTGTCGTACACCTTCAGGCCAATCACATCATGCCTGTTTCCCGCCACACGCAGGGCATCGTCATATTTATCCGTCATGAAATCACTCAGGATGAATGCAATGCTTTTTTGCTTCACAGAATTGTTGAAAAAACGAACCGCGGCATTAAGGTCTGTACCCTTCTGTTTGGGTTCCATCGTTAACAACTCACGAACAATGTATAACACGTGATCCCGTCCTTTTTTGGGAGGAATATAGAATTCCACTTTATCGCTGAAAAAGATCACCCCTACTTTATCATTGTTGTTGATGGCCGCAAACGCAAGCATGGCGGATACTTCCGTGATCAGGTCTTTCTTACGTTGGTGAACCGTACCAAACAATGAACTGGCACTTACATCCACCAGCAACATCATCGTCAGTTCCCGTTCCTCTTCAAACATCTTGCTGTACGGATGGCCGAACCTCGCTGACACGTTCCAGTCGATAAACCGAATATCATCCCCTGCCGCATACTCCCGCACCTCCTTAAAGCTCATCCCACGGCCTTTGAAGGCACTGTGGTACTCACCTGTAAACAAGTGTGAGGTGAGCTTTTTACTCTTGATCTCCAGCTCCCTGACTTTCTTCAATATGTCTGCAGTGGTCAGCATTATGGCACCTGTACGGTTCTTAAGATTTCATCAACCACATGTTCCGATGTCACATTCTCTGCTTCGGCTTCATAGGTGAGGCCGATGCGGTGGCGCATCACATCCTTGGCTATGCTCTTCACGTCATCAGGGATCACGTAACCGCGTTTCTTGGTGAATGCAAAAGCCTTTGCCGCCAGGGCCAGGTTGATGCTTGCACGCGGTGAACCTCCATAAGAGATCAGTGACTTCAGTTTCTCCAGCTTGAACTTCTCCGGCTGGCGTGTGGCAAAAACGATATCGAGAATATATCCTTCAATCTTTTCATCCATATAGATTCCCCGCACCAAACTCCTTGCCTGTTGGATCTCCTGGATCGAGGCCACCTGGTTAATCGGGGTGCTGGTGGCACCCAACATGTTTTGGCGAATGATCAACTGCTCTTCACTCCTGGAAGGATAATCAATCAATACTTTCAGCATGAAACGGTCAACTTGCGCCTCCGGTAAGGGGTAGGTTCCTTCCTGATCAATCGGGTTCTGTGTAGCCAACACGAGAAAGGGCTCATCCAGTTTAAAAGTAGTATCGCCAATGGTCACCTGCTTTTCCTGCATGGCTTCCAGCAACGCACTTTGCACCTTCGCCGGTGCGCGGTTGATCTCATCCGCCAAAACGAAATTGGCAAAGATGGGGCCCTTGCGCACCACAAACTGACCGCTTTGCTGGTTGTAGATCATCGTACCAATCACGTCTGCAGGCAATAGATCCGGCGTGAACTGGATCCTGCTGAAATGGGCATTGATGGTTTGCGCCAGCGATTTGATGGAAAGGGTTTTGGCCAATCCTGGAACGCCTTCCAATAGCACGTGCCCATTGCTAAGCAGTCCTACCAGCAACCTGCTGACCATATAATGCTGGCCAACGATCACCCTGGAAATTTCAGATTCTATCCTTTCTACAAATCCTGCCGCCTGCTGAATGCGCTCATTCAATTGTTTAATGTCCTCTGCGTTTGTGATCATATGCTTCTTCTAATTGCTAATTGTCAATTGCCAATTGTAATTGTTCACCAATCAATACCCAAGGTATTTCGCCACAATCGGAACCCTCCTCCCAACCCCAAACGCCTTAGTGCTGACCCTTATGATGGGGCAGAACTGGTTGCGTTTGTATTCATTTGTGTTTACCAACTTGAGCACCCGTTTCACCAAGGCCTCTTCAATACCCATCGCAATAATCTCCCCCGGTCCTTTACGGCGCTCTATATACTGGTACAATACTTTGTCTAACAGGCTATAGTCTGGCAGACTATCACTATCCTTTTGGTTGGGCCTGAGTTCCGCACTGGGCGGCTTCTCGATGATGTTCACTGGGATCAACGCCTGATGCCGGTTGATATACCTCGCCAACGCGAAAACCTGCATCTTGTACACATCGCCCAACACACTCAAACCACCGGCCATATCCCCATAAAGTGTGCCATATCCTGTTGCAAGCTCGCTCTTATTGGAGGTATTTAGTAAAATATAGCCAAACTTATTAGAAATGGCCATCAGCAGATTACCGCGGGTTCTGCTTTGAATATTTTCTTCGGCTACGCTAAAGGGTAAGTCTTTAAAGATGGGTTGAAGCGATGACAGGAAAGCGTCATACACAGGTTTGATCGGAATGATCTCATAAGGATTGCCAAGGTTGCGGCTCAGTTGCTCCGCATCGCTGACGGAATGGCCCGTGGAATATTGCGAAGGCATCAATACCGCTAATACATTCTCCTTTCCCAATGCCTCGCATGCCAATGCAAGGGTCACTGCACTGTCGATCCCCCCACTGCTGCCAAGGATCGCCTTGGTAAAACCCATCTTCCGGAAGTAATCGCTAATGCCCAACACCAGTGCCTTGTGGATCTGCGCAATGTTCTCTTCCTTGGTCAGGTAGTTGATCACTTGCTCAGGATCGGCAATCTTGCTTACGCGCATCTCTTTATCAAACAGGTCTTGCGGAAGGCTTGCCGTACTGTCTTGTGAGGATCTTGCGATGTTCAGGTCCAACTCAGCCAAATATTCATCTTCCTCAAAATATTTCATCTCTTTCAAAAGCCTGCCCGTAGCGTCATACACCAGGCTGCCGCCATCAAAAACAATCTCTGTCTGGGAACCTACCCCGTTGCAGTACACGATCGGCAAACCGTATTTAACCACATTCTGGTGCACCACTTCCCTGCGATCCGCGTCATGATCATAGTCAAACGGCGAAGCAGAAATATTCACCATCAATTGCGGATCTTGCTGAATCAGTTTATCCATCGGACAAATCCTGTATAAGGGATTGTCGCCCAGGTTCCAGATGTCTTCACAAATGGTCAGTGCAATTCGGGTACCCTTGAACGTTATACAGTCCCACTGAAAGGCGGGCTCAAAATATCGGTACTCATCAAAAACATCGTAGGTTGGCAGTAATGTTTTATGAACTACAGCCTTCACTTCCTGCTCATAGAGGAACCAGGCTGCATTGAAAAGGTCCTTCCCTTCCCGTTTGGGGTTCCTTGCGGGTGAGCCGATGATAACACCGATATTGTCTGCATGCTTACGGATCTCATCAACGGCCGCGTAACATTTTTCAATAAAGTCTTCAAACTCGAGGAAATCCCTCGGCGGATACCCGCACACGCAGAGCTCTGAAAAAACCACCAGGTCTGCACCCGCTTCCTTAGCCTTGCCGATGGATCCGATGATCTTTCGGGTATTCTCTTCAAAGTTGCCGATATGGTAATTTTGCTGCGAAAGGAAAATCTTCATATAACGAAGTTCACAAATTGTTTCATAAAATCATTATCCTTGTGCACCTTATCCTTCACATGAGATCAACAATCATTTTACTGCTTTTCATCGCCTGTTTTGCCGCTTGTTCCAACCCGGACAAAAAGCCAGACGTATCCGGTATCAAGGTCAACCTGGTCACGCAACGTTTTGAACAGGACCTATTTGCGTTGGACACCAACAATATGGCGGCTTCCATGCAAAAACTGGCCGCACAATATCCCGGTTTTTTCCAGGACTTCATGGGTAATATCCTCGGCATCCCTGCAGGTGATCCACAAGCGGTGCTGATTGTTAAAAAATTCATAACGGATTTCAGGCCCGTGAAAGAAGCGTCTGATGCGAAGTACAAAGACTTTTCTGTGTATACTAATGAAGTCACGCAGATGTTGAAATATACACACCACTATTTTCCGAAATATCCGCTTCCGGAAAAACTGATCAGTTTTGTTGGGCCGATGGATGCCTTTTATGAAAGTACACTCGGCTGGTCAGGTGATGTGATCACAAGTTCTGGTTTGGGCATCGGCTTGCAGATGCACCTTGGCGGCAACTCACCGCTGTATGCTGAAGAAGGCGGCCAGGGCTATCCCCAGTATATTTCCAGGCGGTTTGAGCCATCGTATATTGTAGTGAACAGCGCACGGAACATCATTGATGATATGTTCCCCGATCAACCGAAAAACAAGACCCTGGTGGAGCAGATGGTGGATAAAGGGAAACGAATGTATGTGCTGGACCGTTTGCTGCCCGACGTAGCAGATACGCTGAAGGTCGGCTACACTACCAACCAGCTGGCCGGTGCCTACAAAAGCGAAGCCGTGATCTGGAACATGTTTACCGAGAATAATTTCCTCTACGAATCAGACTACCAGAAGATCAAGTCATTTGTGGGCGAAGGGCCCAAAACTCCGGAACTGGGCGATGAATCTCCGGGCTATATTGCGTTGTTTACCGGATGGCAGATCGTTAAGAAATACATGGCTGATCATCCGGATACTTCATTGGAGCAGTTGATGCAGATGGATAATAGGAAAGTATTTGAGTTGTCTAAATACAAACCGAAGTAAATCTAACAATTGACAATTAGCAATTAACAGTTAGCAATTAGCACTGGTTGTTGGAAGTTAGTGACGCTCACCAAAATCTACCTTCCAAAAACCAGTGCCAATTGCCAATTGTTAATTGCTAATTGTTAATTGCTAGTTCTTGGTTATTTCTTCCAAGTTGATCCATGATCTTAAAGTGGGAATACACAGCTTCTCCCATGGTTGGAAAGTAGTTATATCTGAGCTTAAATTGCTCGCAGGTATCTTTCACAATTTTGCTGATAGCCGGATAGTGAATATGGCTGACCCTCGGGAAAAGATGGTGTTCAATCTGGAAATTCAATCCACCAAGGCACCAGGTAACGAGCTTATTCCCAGCCGCGAAATTGGCGGTTGTCTTGATCTGGTGGATGGCCCACTCGTTCTCAATTTTGACAGGCTCCACGCCCGCAACAGAAAACTCCGCATGCTCCACTACGTGTGCCAACTGGAACACAATGGCGATGGTGAGACCGAGTACAAAATGCATCACAGCAAATCCGATCAGCCAGGGCTTCCAACCGAGAACCAGGATCGGAATCACCACATACAATACCACATAAGCGGCCTTGGTGATCCAGAAGATCATATGCTCCTTCACATCCATCGGCTTCAATTCCGTGGTGTATACTTTCTTCGAAAAATATTTGATAAAGTCTGAGATCCACATGAACAGCGAAGTGAATCCGTATAACATGAACATGTAGTACCCCTGGTAACGGTGCATGGGCTTCCAGGGTTGTGTAGGCGCTTCGCGCATAAACGGCATATTGTTGATGTCATCATCCACCCCGTCAATATTGGTATAGGTGTGGTGAACGATGTTATGCTTCAGCTTCCACAAAAAAGCATTACCGCCAATGAAATTGAGCGTCAACCCAAAAACTTCGTTGACCCATTTCCGTGAGGAAAAACTGCCGTGGTTGGCGTCATGCATAACATTGAAACCAATGAAAGCCATGCACAGGCCGAAACCGGCACTCAGCAAGATGGCCACCCACCCGGGCATGGGAAGAAACAATACACTTAGGTAAATCGCCAGCGTTGAAACGATCAACGTGGTGGTTTTTACGTAAAGCTTATAGTTGCCTGTTTTCCGGAGATTATTTTTCTCGAAATACTCGTCAACAGCCGTCTTTAAAGTGTTGAAAAATACACGGTTGCTGTTGTTAAAACTTACTTTGTAGGCCATAGAACAAGTGAAAATTCAATAATAAAAAACTCAATATCTGTACCCTGTAAAGGTAAGATATTCAGGATAAACCCCATGTTAACGTTTAACCTTGGCTTTTAATTCATCTTGAAAGGTACCACCATGTCAAAACTGGGAATATTGACATCAAACTGTTTCTTATTGGCCATATCTTCCATCAGGTAAGTGCCATACATCTTACCCATTTCTGTTTTTAGGTTACAGCCACTGATATATTGGTACTGCTCGCCCGCATTGATCTGGGGTTGAACGCCTACTACCCCTTCGCCTTCCACCTCCCGGGTGTTGGCATTGCTGTCGAAGATATGCCAATGCCGGCGCAGCAGCTTAACAGGGAAGTCATTGTTGTTTTCGATGGTGATCCTGTAGGCAAACATGTACTCACTGTTCAGCGGGTTGCTGTAATCCGGCTGATAGAAGCTTTCCACACTGACTTTTACGCCCTCAGTCACCTTAGAAACCATGGACCACTTGTTTTAACTAAATATAGAAAAATAACACCAAGTTGTAAGATTTGTTGCAGTTCTTCGTGTTCCAAAGCACTTAACCGAGTATTTTTGCAACGCCACACCTTAAACAAATTGTATGAAAATTGCTGTAGCCAAAGGCGACGGAATAGGACCGGAAATTATGGAAGCCGTTTTAGGCATCTTCAAAGCCAACCATGTAAACCTTGAATATGAATACGTTGACATGGGGAAATGGGTGTTCGACAAAGGCTTTTCCAATGGAATGACGCCGGAAGCACAGCAAACCATTGAAACCCTGGGCATACTCTTTAAAGGCCCAATGGAAACCCCAAAAGGTAAAGGTGTAAAAAGCGTAAACGTGACCGCCCGCAAAACCTGGAACACCTACGCCAACAAGCGGGTATTCCAGACGCTTCACGGTGTGGACACGGTTTTCAGCAAAGCCGGTATCCCTATTGACATCACGGTTGTACGGGAAAATATCGAAGATACTTATGGTGGCATCGAGCATATGCTCACACACGATGTGGCCCTTAGCCGCAGGTTCATTACACGTCCCGGAAGCTTGCAAGTGATCAAGTACGCGTTTGAGATGGCCAGCAAGAAAGGCACCCGCCGTATCACCTGTGGACACAAGGCCAATATCATGAAGATCACGGACGGCCTGTTCCTGGAATGCTTTTATGAAGTAGCCAAAGAATATCCAGATATTAAGGCCGATGACATCATCGTGGATGACCTCTGTATGAAAATGGTTACCCGTCCGGATCTGTTTGATGTGGTGGTGCTGACAAACCTGCAGGGAGACATCGTTTCCGATCTCTGTGCCGGTCTCGTGGGAGGACTTGGTTTTGCTCCATCGGCTAATATCGGCGATCATATCTGCATTTTTGAAGCTGTACATGGTACCGCACCTGACATCACTGGAAAAAACATCGCAAACCCCACGGCCCTTCTATTGAGTGGACTAGCGATGCTCCGCCACCTTGGTCTCATGGAAAATGCAGCCATCATCGAAAATGCATTGCTCTATACCCTGGAACAGGGATACAGGACCGGCGACTTTGGCGACAAATCCAAGCCGGCGCTGAATACCACTGAATTCGCCAACGCCATCATTGCCAACTTTGGAAAGTTGCCCGAACATGGTGCCAAACCCATGCTTGCTAATAAGCCGATCACGCCTACCGTGTTCAAACTGGAAAAGAATCCACTGATCATGAGCAAGGAGATGGAAGAAGAGACCATCGTTGGGGTTGACCTTTTTATTGAAAGTGCTGAACAACCCACTGAAGTGGCCGAAAAATGCCTGAAACATACCCTTGACCTGTTTAAACTGGTCACCATAAGTAACAGGGGAACACAGGTGTGGCCGAAGGGATCCATTTTTACAAACCTCGTGAATCAATATCGCTGCCGTTTTGAAAGTGTGGGCGATGCGCCGCTGACCCAAAGAGACATTATTGAATTATGTACGCGGGTATCTGCAGATTTCAAAATCTGTTCCACTGAATTGTTGAACATGTGGGGAGATAAGAAAGCGTATTCACTGGCGCAAGGACAATAGGGTTAGCAATTGACAATTGGCAATTAATAATTAGCAATTGGCACTGGTAATTAGAGACTAATCTTTAGATATCCAAAGACTAGTGCCAATTGTTAATTGTCAATTGCCAATTGTCAATTGCTAGAGCAGTGTATATTTCATCTTGATCAGAAACTGCCGCACCTTCTCCCGCTGATCTCCTTGGATAATGATCTCACCATCTTTCACAGACCCACCGGTACCGCAAAATTGCTTGGCTTTTTTACCGAGTTCTTCCAGATCATCAGGCTTTCCAACAAACCCCGTGACGAGTGTCACTGCCTTACCGGCACGTTGCTTTTTATCCAGCATGATCCGGAGTTTCTGTTTCTCCGGAGGCAGGGTCTCCTGCTCTTCCTGTGCTTCATGTTCAAACTGAAAAGTAGGATCTGTGCTAAACACGAATCCGCTTTTGTCTGCTTTATTCTTCTTGCTCATAATTACCGCATTGCCGCATTATCAAATTGACGCATTAGACCTGAGCTTTCAGGCTCAGGTCCAGGCTTCTTGCCTGGTGAATCAGTGCCCCAACAGAAACATAGTCCACTCCGGTTGCAGCATAGGCTTCAATATTTTCGAGATTGATGCCGCCACTGGCTTCGGTTTCAAACTGTCCATTGATCAGCTGTAAGGCTTCACTTATTTTCTCCGGTGTAAAATTATCCAGCATGATCCGAAACACCTTGCCTTTCCCCATCTGCACAACTGTAGCCACATCGTCTAAAGATCTGGTCTCTACTTCTATTTTCAATCCGGGCTTCACTTCTTGTACATACTCATGCGCAAGGTTGATCGCTTTCGTCAAACCGCCGCAATAATCAATATGGTTGTCTTTAAGCATGATCATATTATACAGTCCAAAACGATGGTTGATACCTCCCCCGATACGTACAGCTTCTTTTTCCAGCAATCGGAAATTGGGTGTGGTTTTTCGTGTGTCCAATACGCGGGTGTGATATCCTTTCAACTTGTCCGTATACTGCCGCGTCAGCGTGGCAATGCCACTCATACGCTGCATAATATTCAGGACAAGGCGTTCCCCTTTCAAGATGGTATGTATAGATGCGGACACCTCAAAAGCGATATCGCCCTTAACCATCACATCACCATCCTTTCGATAGATGTGCAGCACGGAGCCAGGCTCCAGCATATGAAAAATTTTCTCCGCTACGGCTACGCCTGCGAGAATACCTTCATCCTTTATTTTTAAAATGGCTTTGCCCCTTGCATCAGGAGCGATGGTACTAAGCGTGGAGTGATCGCCGTCGCCAACATCTTCTATGATGGCTGCAGCAACAAGTTGTTCAAGTGCCTGGTCAAATGAAAGCATGACCAAAAATAGCTAATAGCTACTAGCTTATAGCTATTCAAACCTAAGTTCTTGCACCACCCGTTTCTCGCCTCGGGTTTTTACCAGTACGGTAGTGCGGAACTCTCCTTTTGAGGTACTGAGTTTTCCAACATAATAATCAGCATTATTGCTGTTGGTTTTGTGGTGCATGATAAAATTGCGGACGGAATGTGTAGTGAAGAAATCCCGCAACACCAGTTCAGCCTGGGTTTTGCTGTAAGAGCAGCTTTTCTCCGCCACAGTGATCTCCACAAGGTTATCAAAATGACGGGATATTTTAACGGCATCACCCCTGCGGATGGCACCGAAAATCTCATCCACAGTGAAGTCAAAAGAACTGACAACCAGGAATACGGTAATGAGTGATATAGTTCTTACAAACAGAGGCATGAGTTATACTACGACGTATCCTTGCGAAAAATGTGCCAAGTTTTGGCGTAGCTTTACCATATGAACGGAAAGAAAGTATTGCTGATCATTATGGACGGCTGGGGGCTTGGCCAGGTCCCCGCGAGTGACGCAATTCAACACGCGCAGGTTCCCTTCGTAAATTCACTATGGATGCAGTATCCGCACACTACCCTGGTCACTTTTGGTGAAGCGGTGGGTCTTCCGGAAGGCCAGATGGGGAACAGCGAAGTGGGTCACCTGAACATCGGCGCGGGCAGGATCGTTTACCAGGAACTGCAAAGGATCAATGTGGCCATCAGAACGGGTGAGCTTGCGGCAAACCCGGTGTTTCGTACCGCCCTGGATTATGCAAAAACAAACAAAAAACCCCTTCACCTGCTCGGACTCGTCAGTGACGGCGGGGTGCATTCCCATATCAACCATATCAAGGCCATCACTTCAATTTGTCAGGCCGAGGGGATCCCCGAAGTCTATATACATGCATTTACCGATGGCCGTGATACAGACCCTAAGAGTGGTCTTGGCTTTTTGAAAGACCTGCATGACCATCTCGGAAAAACAACGGGTAAAATTGCTTCCGTAACAGGAAGGTACTACGCCATGGACCGGGATAAGCGATGGGAAAGGGTGAAACTGGCTTATGATGCATTGGTCTTGGGCATGGGTGAAAAAGTTTCAGAGATCCTCCCGGCCATTGAACAATCCTATGCGCAGAACGTCACTGACGAATTCATCAAACCCATCATCCAGACAAGTTCTAACGGCCAACCCCTTGCAACCCTCAAGGAAGGAGATGCGGTGATCTGTTTCAATTTCAGGACAGACCGATGCCGGGAGATCACCCAGGTGCTGACACAGGAAGACATGCCTGACCATGGCATGCATACCCTGAAACTGCACTATACCACGATGACGGAATACGATAAGACTTACAAAGGTGTAAACGTGATTTTTGAAACGGATAATCTGGTAAACACCATTGGGGAAGTCTTGGAAAAAGCCGGCGTAAAACAGATCCGCATCGCCGAAACAGAAAAATATCCGCACGTGACTTTTTTCTTCAATGGTGGCAGGGAAGTTCCTTTTGAAGGAGAATCCAGGATCATGGTGCCGTCGCCCAAGGTAGCCACCTATGACCTCAAACCTGAAATGAGCGCAGTAGAACTGACAGATGCCCTGGTTCCTGAGATCAACAAAGGCGAAGCAGGCTTCATCTGTATCAACTACGCCAATGCGGATATGGTGGGCCATACCGGCGTGTGGGAAGCCGTGATCAAAGCGGTTGAAACCGTGGACGCCTGTGTGAAAAGACTCGTAACGGCCGCACTGCCGCAAGACTATACCATCTTTATCATCGCTGATCATGGCAATGCAGATTATATGATCAATGCCGATGGCACTCCTAATACTGCGCATACCATGAATCCCGTTCCCCTGATCGTTGTTAGCAACGATTGGAAAGGGGACGTGAAGACCGGTAAGCTGGGAGACCTGGCACCCACAATGCTAAAAGTCATGGGTCTCGCAAAGCCCAAAGAGATGACGGGCGATGAACTCCTGTAATGAAAAAGGCGAGCTTACATATTACCTGTGCTTTCTTACTGGTGGTAAGTTTGTTGCCCGTAGCATATCCCTGTATTCTTACTATACAAAAAATGTATGCGAGATGGGAGATGAAAGAGACGCTCGAAAAGGAACAGCTCCAGACCATACGCGTAAAGACATCGGAACTGACCTGGACCTTTCTTCATAAAGAATGCCGCATTGATGGGAAAATGTTTGACGTCAAACAAATCATTGAAGACGGAGAATACCTGCGCCTCACCGGCTTGTATGATGAAAAGGAAACAGAAATCGAAAACAATATTTCCAGGAATAGTACAGGTGAAAATAAAAAAGCAGTTACCATCATGGCTGCATTTGCACAAGCGGTGACCGTTCATTCCTGTCAAACAATTGTACCAGTGTATTTAGCAACAGACGCAAGTGGCTGGCAACAATTAAAACCATCGGTACTACCTACTTCCATCAAAACCATCCTCACGCCCCCGCCGGAATCCTGAGCAGTGTTTCGCTTTTATTTTTTTGATCACTGCTTAAATTTTTATCATGAAGGAAAGGATCATGGTCCTTTGCGCATGCATGAGCATGTACCATGCTTCAGGGCAGGAAAAGGACCAGCCAGATTCCGTAAAGAATCTTGAAAACGTTATCATCTCATTTAATAAATGGGAACAGAAAATCAATGAGGTTCCCAATAAGATCGTGAACTTGAATATGCGGGAGGCCCGGCTCCGAAACCCGCAAACTACGGCTGACCTGCTGGCATTTAGTGGTGCAGTGTTTGTGCAAAAAAGCCAACTCGGTGGCGGCAGCCCCATGATCAGGGGCTTTGCTTCCAACCGTGTATTAATTGTTGCCGATGGGGTACGCATGAATAATGCGATCTACAGAAGCGGAAACCTCCAAAATGTGATCAGCATCGATCCGCTTTCATTGGAAAATGCAGAAGTGATCTTTGGCCCAGGTTCTACGATCTATGGAAGCGATGCCATCGGCGGTGTGATGGATTTTCATAGCCTTAAGCCCCGTTATTCGCAAGATGAAAAAATGTTCTCCAAAGGCTCTGCTGTTGTACGTTATGCTACGGCCAATCAAGAAAAAACGGGTCATGCAGATCTCAACCTCGGTTGGAAACGATGGTCTGTCCTCGGTTCCGTCAGCTTCAGCGCATTTGATGACCTGCGCATGGGAACCAAAGGCGGGCAGGACAGCTACCTCCGTCCGGAGTATGTGGAAAGGATCAACAACGTGGATAGCATTGTAAAAAATGCAGATCCAAGGGTTCAGCGATTTTCCGGATATAATCAATGGAACGTACTGGCCAAACTGGGCTACAAACTCAGCGATAAAACAGAACTCCAGTATGCATTCACTTATGCCAATACGGGCACCGCGCCACGGTACGACAGGCTGATCCAGTATCGGCAAGATAAACTTCGTTATGCCGAATGGTATTATGGACCGATGATCTGGCGCATGCATCAGCTTTCGCTGACATCCATCGCTCCTACCAAAATATATGACGAACAAAGGCTGATTATTGGATATCAGGATTACGATGAAAGCCGGTTTGAGAGGGCCTTTGGCAACAACAACAAGAACCAGCAGGCCGAGCGTGTGGCTGTATACACACTGAATTGGGATGCAAACAAAAAACTGGGGAAGGGTGAATTATTCTATGGCATTGAAGGCGTGATGAACAGGGTTAACTCCATTGGCACTACCACCAACATTGTTACAGGAGCATCCAACCCTTCAGTGACTAGATATCCGGATGGAAGTTTCACAAGTTCCATTGGTTTATATGGAAGCTACAAAAGAAACATCAGTGAAAAGCTCACGCTACAAACCGGGTTGCGATTCAGTTATAATACAGTGAAAGCGGAGTTTGATACCACTTTCATTAAGTTCCCTTACCAGTCTATAAGCCTTAAGGATGGAGCACCTACCGGAAATCTTGGATTGGTCTTCAGACCTGCACCCACATGGCAGATCAACGGAAACATCGCTACCGGATTCCGGATGCCTAACATTGATGACATCGGTAAGGTCTTTGAGAGTACCCCAGGCTTCCTGACTGTGCCTAATCCGGATTTACAATCCGAATATGCATGGAATGTTGAATTGGGTTTTGCCAAAAGACTGAATCGAAAGATCAATGTGGAATTGACTGGATTTTACAGCATCCTCAAGAATGCTATCGTAAAAAGACCATTCACGATCAACGGGCAAGACAGTGTAACCATTGATGGTAACAAGCTGGCCGTTGAAGCTTTGCAAAATGTTGCAAAAGCAACGGTATGGGGCGTTCAATTTGCCTCAGAAATCTATTTCGCTCCTAATCTGATCTGGCAGCTGAATGCAAACTGGATCCAGGGCAAGGAAACAGATAATACCCAAAATGAGCAGGTGCCGCTTCCACATGCGCCTCCATTTTATGGCAATACCAACCTAAAGTATACCTGGGGCAAGTTGACTGCGGAGGTCTCTGCGTTTTACAATGGAGAGATTAGCTATGAAGACATGGCACCATCGGAGCAGGCAAAAACAGATATCTTTGCGAAGGACGCTAACGGTAATCCATACTCGCCAAGTTGGTATACGCTGAATATGAAGTTGGCCTATGCGTTTCCCAAAAACTTTACCTTGAATGCAGGATGGGAGAACGTCACTAACCAACGGTACAGACCCTACTCGTCAGGCATCGTTGCAGCAGGTTCAAATTTCATTTTTTCACTTAGAGCAGCATTCTGATGAACAAGATTTCCCGCATTTCCAGCAGCACGAGAATGTACAGAAGCCTGCATAACAAGGCAGGCATCATTCTACTCTTGCTGATCCTTGTATCAGCATCAACCGGAATCCTGCTGGGCTGGAAAAAGAACAGTATGGGTTATCTCCAGGCAGCTACGGCAAAAGGTACTTCGGCTGACCCTGCCCGTTGGTTGCCCATCGATACATTGATCTCCCTTGCAGGTAAGGGTTTGAAAGATAGCATGGGCCAGTCTTTGGATCTGACAATCGACAGGATCGATATCCGGCCAGACAAGGGTATCGCCAAATTTGTTTACCTGCATCATTTTCAATCCGTGCAGATGGATCTTACGAGCGGCAAAGTGCTTGGCATTGAAGTCAGAAGATCAGACTGGATTGAAAAACTACATGATGGGTCGCTGCTTGATTACTATATTGATGCAAAGGGTACCCCTACCAAATTGATCTTTACAACGGTGGTGGGCATGGGTCTGCTTTTGTTGTGCTTTTCAGGCTTTTGGCTATGGATAAATCCCCGGCGCATCCGAAATGCGAAAGGAAACAGATAGGCAATGGCTACAGAAACGGGGCTCTTTTTTTTGTAAACTATTGAATATCAATATATTGCAAAAATTAACAAGGGAGTTTGTATTTTTTCGTTGGGAAATATCTTAACTTACAGATAATCAACCTCGTTGAATGACGGAAGACCTTTTGATTCAGGGATGTCTTAGGAACGAAGCGTCAGCGCAACAGGAGTTGTATTACCGATACAGCCCCAAGATGTTGTCTGTCTGCTACCGGTATGCAAAAAGCCGGGAAGACGCTGAAGACATGCTTCAGGAAGGCTTTATTAAGGTCTTCACACAAATTCATCAGTTCCAGAACAGGGGTGCCCTCGAGGGCTGGATCAGGCGGATCATCGTCCATACCTGTATCAACAATCTCAAAAAGAACAAGAAGTTTTCAGATAGTGTAGATATCATCCATGCAGCAAGTGTGCCTGTGCGGGAAGAGAATATTCCTTCCATTCTGCAGGCGAAACAAGTGGTGGAATGCATACGGTTATTGCCCATGGGTTACAGGACCGTTCTTAACCTATATGCTATTGAGGGTTATTCCCATAAGGAAATAGCCGCGATCCTGGATATAGAAGAAAGCACAAGTCGCTCCCAATATACCAGAGCAAAAGCCATGTTGGAAGATATCCTAGTCAGAAAGAACATCCTTACCAGAAATACCGAGAAAAACGTATGGTTAGCGGCAATTCAGTAAGGTGAAAAGCATCGAAACCGATTGTTTCGATGTCTTTAAACGATAGTCCGGCATCCTTTGAAACATATCACCCGGCTTTTTTAACTGCGTATGGAGAGCAACGAGTACAACAGTGGCTTTGAGCACTTCCTTCGGGAGAAGGCGGATCAGTACAAACTGTATCCATCTGACCGGGTGTGGGCCGCAGTAAATGACAAGCTCCATCCCCGCAAAAGATGGCCATATGTACTAGTAGCCGCGATCTTCATCGGCTTAGGTATAGGCGGAAACATTCATGACAGCTTGATCGCCGGGGGTCATCAAAACAACAATACCAAAGATTTATCCAATCGTTTTCCACAGACAACAGCCGTTGTTCCTTCGCTTATTGCCGAGGGTTCTGTCCCAGGTGCTGAAACTGTCATTCCTCCAACAGGCAGCAATCATTCAGGGATAACTGAAGCATTGGGAAAATCACCGGTTTCGCCTTCACTCCGTATTGTGCATGTGAATGCCAAGCCGGAAGCAGTTGATGCCAGGATCGATCTCGGCAATAAACTAAAGCCTGTGCATGCTCATTTGGCATCTGTGGAAGAACATGTCAAGGAAAATATCAACGGTTCCCTTGAAACCGAGGTAACCACACCTTCAACGACTGACCTGGAATCAGGATCGCTGGTGATGAATAACCAGTTGCACCTTCTTGCAACCGTTTCAAAAAATGCAGCCAATAGTGATCGTAAACTGATTGCTGGAAATAAAAAAGATATTCCCAAGACCACCGCGATCCGGGTAATGAAGCCTTACAAGAACATGTTCGGCCTGCAGTTCTATGTTGCCCCCTCTGTGAGTTACCGTCGTCTTTCCGGTCAGGGCATCAAAACATTTAACTCACCAACAGGTAACTATAACTACTCAGATGATGTGAACAATGTGGTGGATCAACAAGCCATGACAGGTGTGGAAGCCGGTGCCGCATTGGTTTTCTCCATGAACAAAAAACTTCGCTTCAAAACAGGTCTGCAGTTTAATATGTCGCAGTATGAAGTACGTGCTTACCAGAATTCTGCAGAACTGGTTCCAATGACCGCCGCAGGTATAGGTCACTCACAGGTCAATGCAATCTCTGTCTTCCGCAGCACCGGTTCCGGTGTCAGATCCACTCTCCGCAACCAGCGAATGATGTTATCTATCCCTATTGGTGCCGAGTGGACGGTGATCAACAAAAATCGAATTCAATTCAATGTTGCGGGTAGCATACAACCTACTTATGTGATCAACAACCAGTCTTACATGGTCTCATCGGACCTTAAGAATTATGCCCAGAGTCCTTCACTATATCGCAATTTCAACCTCAATACCGGATTTGAAGCCTTTATCACCTTCCGGACAGGAGCCACCAAATGGAACATCGGCCCACAACTACGTTACCAGCTGATGTCATCCTACAAAAGCGAATATCCCATCAAAGAACACCTGATGGAATACGGCTTCAAAGTGGGCATGACCAGAACACTTTGGTAGGAACCTTAGTTTAACGACTTCTTCTTGGGTTGACCACCCTGTTTTGTGTAATTTTACCGGATGAAAAAATCCTTGGCAGTATTCCTTTGCATTTGTTTTTTTGCCTGCAAGAATGATAAAACCTATGACAATAAAGATGTCAGCTTTTTTCCCATTGCAGGAAACATCAATGCCGATCTTAAGGAGCTGGATTCATTACCGCTTGGCGTAAATAAATACACGACCATTAATGATAAAACAGACACCACTACAGCCAGCAAGGAAGAATTAGCTGCCATGGCCAAACAAATGATCACACCAGATATCGGCAGTCCTGAGTTAAAAAATTTCTACAAGGAAACCGTGTTTTATGATAATAGCTCAGACTTCCTTACCATGAGCTACACTACTGAATCCGACAAACCGGTGGTGCGGAAAATTGATGTGCTGATCCGCCAGGAAACCAGCAAACTTCGGTCGATCTACGTGGAAAAACTTGAGCAACGCAATGATTCCACCGTTAATACCAGAATGGTCTGGACTGCTGGAAAGAGTTTACAGGTGATCACGATGACGGGCCATAAAGGCAAGGAAGCAAACAGCACTGTGAAATATATGTGGGGGATGGAATAAGTTTTCCAATACGCAAGGATACCATGACGAGTACGATATTCAGCAGCATAGCACCCGGCCTGCCTACTGAGCCGGGTATTTATAAATACTTCGACGAAAAGAACGAGCTTCTTTACGTGGGTAAGGCGAAGAATATCCGCAAACGCGTGTCTTCTTATTTCACGAAAACCTTCACGAGCTATAAGACCCATGAACTTGTTCAACGGATCCACCATATAGAGTTCACGATCGTGCATTCAGAGCAGGATGCTTTCCTGTTGGAGAACTCATTGATCAAACAATTTCAGCCAAGGTTCAACATCAACCTGAAAGACGACAAAACCTATCCCTACCTGGTCATCAAGCATGAGCATTTTCCACGCATTTTTTTTACGCGCAGGATGATCCAGGATGGCTCAGAATATCTCGGTCCCTTCACTTCCGTCAAGAAAGTGCGGGAACTGTTGGAATTCATCCGGCAGAACATTACCCTCCGAACCTGCAAACTGAATCTTTCACCGGCAAACATCAGAAAAGGAAAATACAAAGTCTGCCTGGAGTATCACCTCGGTAATTGTAAGGGTCCTTGCGAAGGCCTGCAAACAGAAGAGGATTATGCCGATGGGCTGATGCAGATCCGAAACTTACTGAAGGGTAACCTCAACCCGGTGATCCAGCATTTCAGACAGGAGATGAAGGAGTATGCGCAGGAAATGCGTTTTGAAAAAGCAGAAATACTGCGAAAGAAACTTGACCACCTGCAGCAATACCAGGCCAAATCCATTGTCATCAATCCGAAATGGGGTGATATCGATGTGTGCACCATCGCTACGGAAGGTGACCATGTTTATGTGAACTTCCTGATGATGCGCAATGGTGCCATCGTAGATACAAAAACCATCCCAGTGAAACGGCAGATGGAGGAGACAGAAGATGAAGTATTGGTGCTGGCACTGATGCATTTCAGGGAAGTGTTTGGAAGTACGGCCCCTGAGATCATTGTTCCATTTGCCATAGAATACCCAGATGAACATGTAGTGGTTACCGTTCCAAAATCCGGCGACAAAAAAAACCTGTTGGAAATGTCTGAGACAAATGTTCAGTTCTTCCGGAAGGAGGAAAAACGGCAGCTGGCGCTGATGTTGTCTGATGAAGAGAAGGATATGGGCGATACCCTTTTGCAGCTGCAGGAAGACCTAAACCTGCAGGAGTTGCCGGAGCATATTGAGTGTTTCGACAACTCAAATTTCCAGGGAAGTTATCCGGTGAGTGCGATGGTATGTTTCCGGAACGGCAAGCCCAGTAAGAAAGACTACAGGCATTACAATGTGAAAACCGTAGTGGGGATCAATGATTTTGCCACCATGAAAGAGGTGGTCATGCGCCGTTACCAGCGGCTGACCACGGAGCAACAACCCTTGCCCCAACTGGTGATCATTGATGGCGGCAAAGGGCAGCTCAGTGCCGCTTTGGAGGGCATTGAGGAACTGGGTCTCAACGGACAAATGACGCTGGTAGGGTTAGCCAAGAACGTGGAAGAAGTATTTTTTGCCGGCGACCAGGAGTCGCTTAAACTGCCTTACGGCAGCACCAGCTTGAATTTGCTACGGTTTATCCGGGACGAGGTGCATCGTTTTGGCATTACTTTCCACCGGCAAAAAAGGGCCAAAGGCACTTTTAAGAATGAGTTAGAAGACATCAAAGGCATTGGCAAATCCACTGCAGATCTACTGCTTAAACGATTCAGATCGGTAAAAAACGTCATGGTAGCCTCCGAGGAAACCTTGACCGAGAGTATCGGCCTGGCAAAAGCCAAACTGGTTAGGTCATATTTTGACGCCAAATCCACCCAAAGCCCCTAATGCGGGTATACGCCTGATTCATTTCGATGAAAGTCCAGATATTCCGGACGAATGGTACAAATAATATGCCCGGGGAGTATGGTTGTATTGGTCTAGTTTGTATCTTTACTTCGGTTTTTCATAGGATATTGGATTTTAAAAACGGGGCAGGATTTCTATCCAAGCCCCATTTTTTTTAATTGGCCAATTAGAAAATTAGACAATGTGGCAATGAATACATCAACCTGCTTTCTTTTTTAGTTTTCGTTTGCAAGTACCAATAATGGCATTTAATAACCTTTGTATTTCTCTTAGATCCTCTCTTAGTTTAGTTTGATCCACTCCTCTTTCTGTATTGCTAAGTAAGTTCAGCCAATACTCAGTTTCTCTGGCTTCCTTATCAGCGATCTTCAACTTGTGCACAAAGTCTATTGTGCTCTCTGCACCCTGGGCTTCTGCTATACTCGCACCAATTGAAGTCCCTGATCTTACTAGTTGACTAGCTATGGTTCTACAATCAACAGGTATCTCCCTCGCAAAACGAATCACTTCACCTGAAAATGAAACTGACTTATTCAAAATGATATTATTCTCCATCCCTGCAATCTAGCCTGGCGTATAACCCGTCAGCTCAGTATTTGCAACAGAAAAAAGGCAGAAAATACGCGGAACAATTGCCGCATTACCGCATTGACTAATTGGCAAATTGTCATACTAGACTAAATAGCATAAAAAAAGCCCCCGCTGGAAGCGGGGGCTTTTTTTATGCTATTTAGTCTAGTATGACCACAGGTCTTGTTCAAAGTTGAAGATCCTTTCTTTAATGTTCTCACCTTCCAGCAACTTCAGGATATCATCCTTAATATACTGCTTGATGTACATGTCGTAAGGATTTTCAATGGTAGACTTTACGATATAGCTGCTGAAATAGCGGCTTTCGAAAAGCTCTTCCCAGCTCATCCGGGCACCGAAGTTCTTACCATTGTACACTTCGTACTTAGCAAGAGTAGGCCTGAGATCAGGGTAGTATACCCAGAATATGGGAGATTCACCGAGTATAGCTCCAGTACTTTGATCAACATAGGTTTTAATCGGGGCAATACCCAGAATACGTGCATACATCCTGGAACTTTCCTTATCAAATACCCATTCTTCCTTAATCCTGAATTTAGTGATATCATCAGGATTGAACACGGCACATACCATCGTGTCTTTGAAAATACCTTTGGTACCGTTAGGATCTTTTACGAAATCCGGGATCTGGGTGGTATCGCATTTTCCAGCGATCATTTCACCGATCTTCTCCAGTGTCATCGGTGTAGTGAAACGATCGTCCACGGTGGGATCGAAGGCCGTCACTTCACCAGAGCGGAGTGCATTCAGCAGAATGATAATGAAACGTTGGTTACCATTATCCTCATCTGCCTTATAACGGAAAGGAAGGTTCATTTTTTCGCGGATATCGATCTCCCTCCATACGCGCTCGCGGTACCAGGCATCGTCTTCGCGGATGTTCTCATGCGCGAGAGGAGTCCTGTCTTTCACGAGGTTCCTTTCCACTGCCGCGTCATTGCGGAGGGATTTTTTGGGCGTATCAATAGCCAGAGGATCGAGCTTAGCAACGGGAACTACTGTATCGGCAGCCTTTGCATTCAAATTGGCATTGGCCGTATTGGATTGAGTGTTCTTGGTCGATGTTTTCTTGGACGTGCTGGTCTTGGACCTGGTGGTTTTCTTACGCGTTTGCGCATCAACCACCTGCGTAGCGAGACCGAACGCAGTCACTAGTAAAACATATTTTGCCAATTGGAATTTCATGGTCTACAGTTTACAATACAAAATAAACGATTCTCTATCAGTACTTATTGTCAGTTATGTTAATCTTACTTCAAACTGTAGGATAAGCTGCCGGATAATGTCCTAATTGCTCCGGAAGGTCCTTTCACCTTGATGTCAGTGATTACCACCAACGCACCAGGCTTCAGTTTGTTGATCAGGTTAGCAGCACCACCGTTCCACCTGTTGCCATTGTTGGTGACGGGTGCGTAATCAGGAATATCAGCACTCAATGCTCCTACAGTGTAGCTTACTACTTCATATGGCGCATCAAACTCAGAATCTTCCAGTTTAGCGATCACACCACCCATGGCCTTGAAGTTAGCTGTTGGTACAGGACCTGGTTTCAGGTTACCTACATATGCAGCTGGCAGAGGAAGTTGCTTCACACGGAAGCCTACTTTACCGGCTGATTTACCTTCAACCAATACAGTTACGAAGTGCTCGCCCGCGTCCTTAGGGGAAGCGATGTATTTGTTTCCACTCACTTTCTTAATGCTACCGCTAGTGATCGAAGCAGATACTTTTTCAGAACCTGCGCCTGCAGTAATGGTCAACGGGTTGTCTACGCCGATGTACAGTACATTCATTTTGTCAGCCATCACCGCTACACCTGAAGGCGTACCTACAGTGTAATCGATGGTTTTAGTAGTTACTTTCTTTTCACCAGAATTAGGATCAACATAAGTAACGTTAACATTAACCTTACCACTGCTGCTCACGCTGAATTTCTTGGTACCTACACCAGTCTCGTCAACAGAAACAGGAGCGCCGTTAATGGTGATCTCAGGCTTCACAGAAGCGTTGAAGGCACCGAGACCTGCAGTAACTTCCATTTCTTCGCCGGGCATCAGGTAAGTAGAGCTGGTACCGATCAATGGAACGAATTTATCGTACACGATCTTCACTGCACCCACCTGGCTGGCACAGAAAGTAGCAACCTGATTTTCGGTATTCTTAACGTCATTCTGGAATTTGCTTAACATGGTAAGTGCTGCAACTGTTGGTGTCATATGGAAATTACCATATACCCAGTCAGCAACTTTATCACCAGTAGGCTTCTTGCCCGTAGATGATTTGGGGACGTCCAGGTTCAAAGGCAGTTTTGCTGCCAGTGCCTTAGAAATGTCAGGATCGATGGCCAGTATATTCTTTTTGAAGTTCTCAAGGGCAGCATAAAGGTTTTTACCCTCACCCTTGGTGTCAAAGAGGCGGGTGGCCGCATCAACGTTATCTTCTTTGAAGTCACCATTTTCCTTGTTCAGGCCGGCTTCTTCTTTCAATGAAAGTTTGTATTTGTCGATCAGGTCTGAAGTCTGCTTTGCCAATTCTTTAGCCTTGTCTGCCTTAGGTTTCCAGATCCCTGCTTTCTCAGCAGTCTTTGGGTCCTTCATCATTTCTGAAAGGCTTTCATAGACAGAACCGGAGGAGGTGTTCAACACAGCGTTAGACTGTAACAGACTATTGTCAACGGTCTTGAACGCGTTTATGATTTCAGCAGATACATTGAGCGCCAGGAGTGCGGTCAACACGAGATACATCATGTTGATCATCTTCTGCCGCGGTTCTTTAGGTAGTGCCATTTCTAGTTGGATTTAAAATTTAGATTAGATTTTTTCAATCAACTCAACACTACGATTAGTTGCGGCCTTGCATGGCAGCCAGCATGTTTCCGTAAACATTGTTCAGGTTGCTCAGGTTCTTAGCCAGCAATGCGATTTGTTCTTGTGTTTTCTTCGCATCGTCAGCACTTCCCTGCATAGCTTGTGAAGCGTTTACGAGATTGCTGTAGAAACCGTTCATGGCTTTCAGGTGATTGTTGGTATCCTGAAGCTCCAGTTCATAGACCGTGTTCAGTGAACCCAGGTTTTTAGTGAGGGTCTGAACCTGCTCATGGAACTGACGGGTGCTGTCAGCGGCGTTGTTGAAATGGCCTATGGTTGATGCAGCATTCTGGTAAGCATCTTTCATGGTGCTCAGTGCAGCTGTTGCTTCTTTTGTTTTTTGTGTGTAATCAGCCGTTGCATGTGATACATCAGCGATATCAGACATCTTTTCTACGGTAGTACCAAATTTTGAAAAGTTGTCGCTCAAACGCTTCATGTTTGCTGGATTGATCTCAGCTTCAGCAAGCATCTTATCCATAGAAGCCAGGGCAGGGTTACCTGCAGAACCAGACATTTTAGGAAGTGCTTCTGCCAGCTTAGCCATTTCCTGGCCGGGAGGCGGGAGGAATGCATACACGAGGAAGATTACAGCCTCTGTCAGCAGACCTACAGTCAGCATGACGTCAGCATAAGACTGGTGAAGGATCTTGGCCCATGCACCAAAGATTACTACCGCGGCACCTACGCACACGATGATGTTTACAATTTTGTCTGTTTGTTTGTTTGTACCTGCCATAACGATGAATTTTTGTGGTTTTATTTTTTAGGATTCGGAGAATATCATGCCGGGCAAAGGCTTGCTTTACACAGCATGATGTTCTTTATTTTATAGTGTTCAATCTGAGGGACGATTCCAATTAACCTTTTGTTTTTTTGGAAGGTGTTGGAGGAAGATCAACTACACAACGGAAACCGATGTAAGACTTGGCTGTATCCTGGTACTCATAGTTACGAGCGCCTGTCTGAAGGAAGTAACCTACGTCTTTCCAGCTACCACCACGGATCACTTTACGCTTCATACGGGGAGGATCACTGTCTTTTGCGTTCCAGCGAATATCTGGATTCATGTCATGCTGGAAGTTGTAAGCACCTTCATAGTACAGGGAAGAAGTCCACTCCGCAACGTTACCCGCCATGTTGTACAAACCGAAGTCGTTAGGCCAGTAACCATCAGCCCTTACCGTATAGAAACCACCATCTTCTGGATAGTTACCACGTCCGGGTTTGAAGTTAGCCAGGAGACATCCTTTCTTATTCCTCAGGTAATAACCACCCCAGGGATAAGGTGCTTGCGACCGACCAGCGCGTGCGGCATATTCCCACTCAGCTTCTGTAGGCAGACGAAAATCAGATTCCAGGTTCTTTTTCTTCTTTTCGCGATAGCCATTCAGTAAAGTGGTCCTCCACTCGCAGAACGCCATGGCTTGTTTCCAGTTCACACCTACTACAGGATAGTTTCCGAAAGCAGGATGGCTGAAATATCTTTTAGACATCGGCTCATTGTAAGAATAAGAGAAGTCACGAACCCATACCAATGTATCGGGATACACTTTCACGTCTTTCTTGACGATGAATTGTGAACGTGGCTTGCCGGAATTCTCACGGCGTGATGCATCTTTATAATCAAAAATCTCAGAGTGGTAAACGAGCTTTTCAGCATCGATCTCTTTTTTACCATTCACCCGGTTGTCTGGCGTAACGATCATCGCGTTAAGCTGCTCCAGGATCTTGGGATCATTCCACTTCATCGTTTTCATCTTAGCCTGATCGATGATTTCAACACCATCGCCACCTGGCTTCTTGTAATTCAGGATTGTGGCAGCGATAGAATCACGAACAGCCCAAACAAATTGGCGATATTCATTATTGGTGATCTCCGTTGCATCCATCCAGAATCCATTAATGGAAATCTGACGATTGCGGGCGGTGAAGGAATAGCTTACGTCTTCATCGCTGGGACCCATATGAAAGGTTCCCTGAGGTACGTAAACCATACCAGGAGGCTTCGTCATGTCTGACGCCGCACCCGGTGCAACCCCGTGGAGCTGACCATCATCCGGTAAACCCTTGGATTTGGATTTCCCCAGTTTGCCACAACTTGCTGCCAGCATTGACACCAGCAGAAGCGTTCCCAGGTTGAACAGAAGGTTTCTCATTTTCATAAAAAGAATTGATGGTATTTGGACAAATATAAATTAATATTCCCTTGACTATTAAAGGTGTTTTGAATCTTAATACAATATTTAACAAGTATGCAGAACACAATCCACTTCCATAAATAACGGATCTTTTTCTCCCTTATTGTGCCGCAACCGATTTACCCGGCAATTCCGATTCAATCAGTTGGAACAACTCTTCAATGCTTTCAACGGGCTTCTTACACACATAGTCCCTGCATAGGTATACCAACACCTCAGGCCCGGTTTTTTTCCCCATTAATAACGGAAGATCTTCACGGTTATTTTCGGCCGACTGCACTACTTTAAACGGCAAATATTTCAGCAACAGTTGTTTACGCTTTTCTTCCGCTCCCGGACCCAGAATACCGATCTCAAAGGTACCCGCTGCCAACTCAGCCAACAGGCTGCTCCATACCCCAAATGAGGTAGGATATCGGGTGGCTACCTGCAATACGCCATCAACCATATCCCTCGAACGGTTTTTCCATGATTCATTACCCGTCAGGACTCCCAATTTCCACCCGTTAAGCGCCATTACGGCATTTCCGGACGGGGTTGCCCCATCATAAATCTCTTTCTTCCGCACGATCACATCTTCCTGTCGTTTTTGGGTATAGTAGTAGAAACGGCTCTCTTCATCGGAATAAGCTGCACTTACTTCATCCATCATGGCTTTCGCGCGGTTGAGCCAGATCTCATCCCCGCCCATTTCGTACAATCCAGTCATGGCCCAAATCAGGTAGGCCTGGTCGTCCAAAAAAGCAACAACCTTGTACTCTCCTTTCTTATAACTATGTCTCCACTCCCCTGCCTTCTCCCTGCAGTTCCACAAAAACTTCATATTTCGCTCAGCTACCTGCCCGATCTGGGCATCGCCTAGAACCGAAGCTGCCGTGCTAAAAGCGAGATTCATGAGCGCGTTCCAACTGGTCAGTACCTTATCGTCTAAACCCGGCCTAACCCTCTTAGCCCTCCTGTCTAACAACGCCTGCCGGCAATTCTCCCACTTCAAACTTCCACCTTCCACCTTCCACCTCTCCACATCCCCCACTCTCAGAATATTAACATGCTCCCAATTCCCCCTTTCCGTCACATCATAGATCCTTGCAAACCATGCGCCATCTTCCTCACCTAGTACTTCCATCAGTTCCGCCCGGCTCCAGGTATAAAATTTCCCCTCTTCTCCTTCTGAGTCCGCATCCAGCGCACTGAAAAAGCCGCCTTCTTGATCCATCAGTTCATCGGTCACAAATCCCAGTGTTTGCCTGATGATCTTTTCATAGACCGGGTTGGCCGTCACCTGAAATGCTTCACAAAGGCTGAGCACAAGCAGGGCATTGTCGTACAACATCTTTTCAAAATGCGGCGCCAGCCACTCCGTATCCGTGGAATAACGAGCAAATCCTCCTCCCAGATGGTCATAGATGCCGCCCTGGATCATCTTATCGAGACTCAGCAAAGCCTGATCCAGCGCGTCCTGCCTGCCGGTCAGAAAATGATATCGAAGTAAATAATTAAGGGTAAATGTTTGTGGAAACTTGGGCGCTTTGCCAAACCCGCCCCAAACTGTATCGGCCTGACCCATGGCGGCTTCAAAAGCCTGGTGGAGCTGGGTATAAGTAAAACGCTCCTCAGGCGGGATATTCACCTGCAGGGCATTGGTCCCAAATTGGTTTTGCTGGCTGAGATGATCCGTCAGCTGCTGCGCTTGTTCCTCGATCTTACCCCGTTCTTCCCGAAACGCCCTGGATATTCGGGAAAGCACTTCCATCCAGGAAGGCCGATTGTGAGCCCTTACCGGTGGAAAGTAAGTGCTACCATAAAACGGTTTTGCCTCAGGAGTGAGAAATACGTTCAGGGGCCAGCCACCGCTGCCACTAATGGCCTGCACCGCATCCATATATATATGGTCAAGATCCGGCCGCTCCTCCCTGTCGATCTTCACGTTCACAAAGGCTTCATTCATGAATGCCGCTGTAGCCGGGTCCTCAAAACTCTCCCGCTCCATCACGTGACACCAATGGCAGGCCGAATAGCCGATGCTAACGAGAATCGGTTTATCCTGTTGCTTCGCCAGCAACAAGGCTTCCTCACCCCACGGATACCAATCCACCGGATTATGGGCATGCTGCAGCAAATAAGGACTGGTCTCTGAAGCGAGGCGATTCATGAAAAGTAAAAATTCAAAAGTAAAAAGTAAAAAACCTTAACAGGTTGTTCCAGGTATAGTTCTTTGCAATAGCTTTTTAATTTTTACTTTTTAATTTTTTACTTTTTCGTTGCCAGGAACTTCTCCAATGCCGCAATCATAGATGGCACTTGCGGTTCGGGGGCTTTGATGTGCAGCTGTAAACCCGCTTCCTGTATGGCTTTGGAGGTATTGCTGCCGAAGGCTCCGATGAAGGTTCCGTTCTGGGTATAGGCGGGGAAATTATCAAAAAGGCTCCTTACACCACTGGGCGTAAAGAAACAGATCACGTCAAAATTGTGCGCTTCCAGCTTGCTGGCATCATTGCTGATGGTACGGTACATGAATGGCGTCTGGAATTCACATTTATTGTTCTTCAGCCAGTTCACGATCTCATTGTCCTGCTGGTTTTCGGAACAGGGATAGAGAAACTTCTCGTTTTCCTTGTGCTTGTTCATCACGTCAAACAGGCTCTTGTTGGTACCATCGGCACCATAAAAAACCTTTCGTTTTCTGTATAGGATGAACTTCTGCAGGTAAAGCGCCACCGCTTCGGTGATGCAGAAATATTTAGTGTCCTGCGAAATGTTCAGCTTCATTTCTTCGCAGATACGGAAGAAATGGTCTATAGCATTGCGGCTGGTGAAAATCACCGATGAATACTCGGCGATCTCTATTTTCTGCTTCCTGAATTCTTTGCAGGGGATGGGCTCAAGCCGGATGAAAGGGAAGAATTCCATCTCCACGGCATACCGCTTAGCCAGCTCGAAATAGGGCGACTTATCAGACTCGGGACGGGGTTGGGTAATCAGAATCTTTTTCACTGACTTGTTTGCCTCAGCCATAAATTACCGGTTCGTTTCGAAAATTTCGATGTGCGAAGGTACGGAGATTCTATACAAAAATGCTCACCAAAACTTTATAAACCAGCATTGTGGGTACAATATCAAAGGCGCCAACAAATACCAGGTACGGGATCAGGCCTACTTTCAGGCCATTAATGGCCACAAAGCCCTTCGTCAGTCTCATCAGGGCCAACACGGAAAGGATGATGGCTGATAGTGTCAACACCACCTCCCTCGTTCCCCCGTCTGCATAGGCCAACAACATTGTAAAAGGAATCAGGGTCAATCCGGCCACCTTATTCACCAGGAAAACCGCAAAAAGATAGTTCTCAGCTGCCGGGCGGCGGTCAAACATCCACCCCATCAGGCTCACAAAAATAAACTTGACGAGATAGATTCCTGCGATCACTCCGGCAGCCACCAGCAATTCTACAGCAGGATGCAGACCTGTCCGTATGTTATAGTGCCTTAGTACAAAAAAGATAAACGCCCCACCGCTCACGCAGAAAATCATGTTGAGCAAAAACGAAGGCAGGGGTGTTTGCGTAAGTTGCTCCCGGAGTTGTTTCTGCCGCAGGGAGGTGTTGAAGAAAACCCTGAACAGATCTACCACATATTTTTTAAATGCGAGATTGATAAACGCAACGGCTAGCACGAGTCCACAGAAAAAATAAAACATCCAGTCCTTTTGTTCCACCGTACGTTCCAGTACTTTCTTTTCTTGTACCGGTGCAGTAACATTGAATCGCTCATACTGTTTCATGTACCCTCCTACCTCCGCACCATAGATGGTTGGGTAATGCAGGGTAACGGGAAAGAGTAAACGTACACTGGGTAGTACCTTAGAAACAGCAAAGCTATCTACTGCAGGCCTTGAAGGAATGATGGCAACAGAATCATTGATCACAGAATCTTTCCGAACACTATCCACTATTGGCTTAGGCAATTTCGGTTTTGGCCTCACGGGCCTGGGTGTTGAATCCAACCGTTGCGGACGCAGGTTGGTATCCTGCACAGGGGCTGGTATTGGCTTAATGGAATCCGTTTCCTGCGCCATGGTAACAGAAGCCAAGAACAGCATCATCAGCAACAGAAAAAAAGAACGTCCGGATTTCATGCCCTGCAAAAGTATCTTTTTTAGATGGATAATATTTGTGGAAACGCGTGGATACATCGGTTAAAATATCGACACAAATCCAAAATGAATTTTCGATTGACGCAAGCTGAAATTCTGGTTATCACGCTTGCCTACCGCATAGCTGAGGTTAAGGATGCCTGCTTTTGTTTCTAAGGCTAATCCAAACCCGGTACCGAAGTATGTATGACTGATGGCCGTACCAAAAGATTTGTCCCTGGCCCATCCTCCATCGGCAAATGCAAACAGGTAGGCATTCACGCCTATGAGGTACCTGTACTCCACCGTACCTACGGCATACTGACTCGCATAGATGCTCTCTTCATCAAAGCCCCGCAACAACTTGTATCCACCGATCTGGAACAATTCATTCCGGAAGGGATTTTCTGTTTGTAGCCATCCGCCGGAGATCGCCGTACGGATCGTGGATTGCTTACCCGTCCTGAAATAATGCGCACCCGCAAGCTTCATCCGAAACATATAGGTTCGCAATTTCAATGTATCATAGAGTGTGCTGAAATCATAGGGCTTACCCGTAGCATCTGTAGTTAAACCGAGGATGGTGTTGTTTTCCCTGATCTTTCGCAGACCACCACTCACTACAATGTACCATTCGTTTCCCTTCCTTGGATTGAGACGGTAGTCTGTGTTATTAAAACTATAGTCCAAGCCAAGATTCTGTGTGGATACATCTAAAAACTGCGGTAGTGCTTTAGTGCTCTTGATGGCATTGGTATCCACCGTGATCAGGTTGGTTCGGAAGCTCTGAAAAAACAATTTGCCCTGCTGCCTTTGACTCACCATATACTGCAAGCCAAGAATGAGGTTGATGTTAAGGAAACTCGAATCTTTTTTGAAAAGATCAAAATTGAAATCAAAGCCAAACCTTGAACGGAACATGTAGGGCTGTTGAAAAACGACGTTCAGCCTCGGACTTTGGATCTGCAACTGCTGCCAGTTCAAGCCAAGGGTTTCACCACCACCAAAAGCATTTTTCAGGTTCAGGTTGGCTTCACCGGTGATCAGCATCTTGCCGCCGAGGGTTTGGTTGGCAGGCAAAAAACCAACGATGGCATTCACCTGGCTGCTGCGTCTCGTATCCAGATAAAGGTTGACCACAGATCCTGTGCCCACCATGGTCATGTTCCAAGGCCTCGATTCTTTCAGGAAAGGCAATTCCATGATCCGCCTGCTGATGGCCTCCAGCTTGTCTTCCCGGTAATAGGAACCGTTAGGGATCTCGAGGTATTGCTGGAGATAGTACTTGGAAATCTTTGCTGTTCCCGTTACTGTGATAGAATCTATTTTATAATGTGGCCCCTTCTCAACCGCCCACACACCGCTCACTTCGCCGCCATCCATCACCAGGCTGTCTAGCTGAAACTTAGCGAAAGGATATCCATGGTTGTCCATATAACCAAGCATCCGCTCCTGGAACTGCTGCAATTTATTGAGGTCAACCGCTTTTCCATTGAACAGTTTCTCTTGGTAGCCCAGTGCCGAAAACAGTGAGGCCTCATTTCCCGGAACCCGGATGTTCTTCCAGATATATCGCGCCCCGGCGAACACCCAGGCCTCTGCTCTCAGGCTGTCGTAGTGCACCGAATCCACCGAAAACGTGATAAACCCCTTCATTTTCTGTTGATCCACCACCGAATTCATGTAGGAAATACATTCCGTTCGCGAGGAAAATCCCCGCTTCAGGCCTAAGCTTTCCGCAGTATGGAGGGTATCTTTGTCGAGGAACCGATACGTGACCGCATACTTATCCTGAGCTTTTGCCTCCATCCGGAAGAAAAAGCAGCAAAAGAAGAGGATAAGCAACGTGACACGCATTGTACAAAACTAGTTGATGATGATCAATCGTGCAGATAACGCTACCGGACTTTATTTTCATATACCCTATTGCAAAAGAGCCTGCCATTACTGCAATTTTCATTTTTCTACGTCTTTGCAGTCGAAATCCGAAATGGTGGATGCCATTATCAAGGAAATCGACCTGACGAGGGGGAAAAAAAACCGGCTGATCACCACGGTGTATTTTGGGGGTGGTACGCCTTCCATTCTTCTCCGCAAAGAATTGCGGACCCTGATGGAGGTGGTGCGCCGGAGCTTTCAGATCATTCCGGATGCAGAAACCAGTTTTGAGGTGAATCCAGATGACATCAATGAGGTCAGCGTCCCTTTTTGGATAAGTCAGGGCATCAACCGGCTCAGCATCGGCATCCAGAGCTTCAGAGATGAAGACCTGCAATGGATGAACCGTGCGCATACGGCCGAAGAAGCACTGGCAGGAATTAACCTGATCCGCAAAGAAGGCATCCATAATTTCAGCATAGATCTGATTTACGGGGTTCCGGGCCTGGATGATGAGGCCTGGAAGGCAAACCTGGCACTTGCCATTGAACTGGAGGTGCCCCATATATCCGCTTACGCACTCACGGTTGAACCGAAAACCGCGTTGCAAACCATGATCCAACAGGGTAAAAAAGCAACCGTGGACCCGGACCAGCAGGCCCGGCAATTTGTGATCGCGATGGATATGCTGGAAGCAGCGGGGTATGAGCATTACGAGATCAGCAACTTCGCCAAGCCGGGGATGCGCAGCCAACACAACAGTTCCTATTGGCAGGGTATTCCTTATTTTGGATTCGGTCCCGGCGCACATTCCTATGACGGCATCGCCCGTTATTGGAACGTCAGCAACAATGCCCGTTACATCAATGCACTTATGCAGGGCCTCATCCCCTACGAACGTGAGGACCTTACAGATAATCAAAAATTCAATGAATACCTCATGACTTCCCTTCGCACAATGGAAGGCGTAGATGCTTTACTGGTGAAGGAGAAATGGGGTGACGATGTGTTAACGCAGTTACACAAAGGGATTGAAAAATATACCAGACAAGGACTGTTGATCCAGACCAAGAACCAGATCATACTCAGTAAGGAAGGAAAACTGTTTGCAGATGGTATTGCGGCGGATCTTTTCAACTTAGATAGCCCTTCAACAGAAAGATCAAACCATTGAGTTATTTACCGCTCAAATGTTAAAATCATCGTTTTGATGAATATTCCATTAAAATGGAGGCAATTTATTTGAACATTCGGGCACTTACACAGTTATTTGCAGTGTAAATGAATATCTATGCCTGGCACAATTATCCGCCGGTATCGTGAACTAAGGAACTATTCTCAGGACTACGTGGCAAAGAAAATGGGTATCTCGCAGAATGCTTACAGCAAGATCGAGAACAACATTACCCAACTCACCGTAAACCACGTCAAGCAAATTTCCCAGATTCTGGAAGTTTCCATCGTTGACCTTTTGAGAGATGATTTCGAGATTCATGGTCCCGCAAACATTCATGTGGAGAGCATCAGCAAAGAAGCCCTGTTGCTGAATATGGACAAGATCAGGGCTAAGCTGGAAGATAAGAGCCCTCAAAAGCACGACTTCTATCCAGTGGTTATGGCCCTGCTTCAGTCGGTAGACTCTACCATCTCTAATGTCCATTAGGCTTTAACCCCTCACTAAGCCTGGGCCTTTCTTCTGCCCCCTCACTCTAATGTATATTAGAGCTGCAGGTTTTTAAATTAGAATGTCCTCAATCTTCTTAAATCCTTCTTCGGCAGGCAACTGTTCCCAAAGAATCTGATAGATTGCTTCTACAATCGGTATATCGGCAGCAAACTGTTGATTGATCAGGTGAATGGATCGGCTGGCATTATATCCCTCGGCCACCATATTCAATTCAAGCTGTGCCGACTTTACGGAATAGCCCTTGCCGATCATATTCCCGAATGTCCGGTTGCGACTAAAGAGAGAGTAGCTAGTTACCAGCAAGTCTCCCAGGTAAACGGAGGCGGCATAATTGGGCGACTTACGTCTGGATAAAGGCACATCATGGTGCACACCTACTTCAACATTGGCAATACCCGCCGTGCGGAGAAATCCGGCCATTTCATCAGCCGCATTAGCGATCAATACACTCAGAAAGTTATCGCCATATTCTAATCCATGTGCAATACCTGCACCTAAGGCGTAGATATTTTTAAGGATGGCTGCATACTGAACACCATAGATATCCGAATTCACTACCGCATTCAGGTTAGGGCCCTGAAAACAGGCAGCGATCTCCTGGGTTGCAGTTTCATCAATGCCTGAAAAAGTGAGATAAGACAGTTTTTCCGCGGCCACTTCTTCCGCGTGACAAGGACCCATTATAGTGTAATAGTGTGGGAGTGTCAAGGTGTATTTATCCCTGAGAAAATCGTTCAGTAGCTGATTGGTTTGCGGGAGAATTCCCTTTACAGCAGAAATGATCTTCCTGCTCCTGATGATCTCAGGATCAATTCCTTCCAGGGCATCTACCACATAGGCTGATGGAACCGCAATGACAACTGCATCACAAGCCGCAAAGGTTTCAGCAGGTCTGGTATTGAGAGAAAGCAAGTTGGTATCAAACCGAACGGAGTGGAGGTAGTTCAGGTTGTGTTTTCGCTTCTGAAGATGTTGAACAACCTGCTCATTGCGGACGGTCCAGTGAATGGAATGCTGATTGTCTGTAACCAGTTTTGCCAGTGCCGTACCCCAACTTCCACTACCGATGATGCCTATCTGCATAAAAAGTTATTGGTTATTCGTTAATAGTTATGGGTGGTTAAAACGGCTTCAAATTAACCAATAACTAATAACGAATAACCAATAGCCCTTATTTACTTTTTGGTCTCGAATAATTCTCCTTTGGGCACTACTTTCACTTTCATGCCTTCGCGCAACATCTTGCTCACGATGGTGTATGGTCCTGTGATCACCTGATCACCAGCCTTCACACCACTCAATACTTCAATGTAGTTCATATCCTGAATATCGGTACGCACTTTAACGCGTTTCACGGTGCCATCGGCCTGCAACACAAATACTACTTCATCAAGGTCGTCACTACTACCCTTGCTCTCATCAGATCCGCCTGCAGCATCAGCAGCTGGGGCAGCATCTTTCTTTTTACCGGCAACGGCCTTCGCAGTGTCGCTTTTATCCCGGGTGGTCACCGAGTTGATCGGAACGGCCAATACATTGGTACGTGTTCTGGTCTGGATATCGGCGCTCGCGCTCATCCCCGGTCTGAAGGGGAAGCTTTTCCCTTTAGGGTCAACCAGATCACTATAACTGGCGGGGTCAAGGCGAATCCTAACTTCATAGTTGGTCACATCCGTGCTGCTGGTAGTGGCAGCACCGTTTGCGCCCCTGTTGGTAGCGGCAATCTGGGTAACTACACCCTTGAATTTACGCTTGGTATATGCATCCACTTCCACAAGTGCTGTATCACCAATTTTTACTTTAGGAATATCATTCTCGCCCACATCCACACGCACTTCAATCACGCGCATATCTGCAATCCGCATCATCTCGGTACCCGCCATCATGTTGCTACCCACTACGCGCTCGCCCTTCTTCACATTCAGCAAAGACACGATGCCATTCATGGGAGCCACTACTGTGGTTCTGCCAAGGTTTTTGTTGGCCACCGATAGATTTGCCTGTGCGCTTTGTACACTTGCCTTACCGCTATTGATGGTTTGTTGGGCAGCAGCATAATCAGCCTTGGCCGTGAGCCACGCGTTCTCTGCCTGCTCATACTCCAGCCTGGAGATCACCTTATCATCAAAAAGTTGTTTCTGGCGTTTGTATTGACGCTCTGCCTGATCGGCACGCGCCTTAAAGCTTTCCAGCGATGCTGTAGCATTCTGCACCTGGGCCTCTTGCTGGTTCACACCTGCAGCCGCCTGGTCACGTTGTGTAGCAAGGATATCAGCATACACCCTCGCGAGAAGTTGACCTTTCTTAACACTGTCTCCCTCTTGTACCGTGAGCTCTGTGATCTCACCAGATACGTCAGGACTTACTTTCACCTCCACTTCAGGATATACTTTACCGCTGGCGGTAACTACTTCCGTAATGGTGCGCTGTTCAACTTTCTCTACGGAAACTTTTGTAGACTCTTCCTTGCCTATGACACCGGCAGACTTCAATCCCAGCAGGGCGATCACCACTACCAGAAGAGCTACCAATATCCAAATCCATTTTTTCTTCATCGTATAACTGATTTTTCCTTTTTTATAATCTTAGGCCCTGACCCTTATAGAATTCCAGCACCTTCATCGCAAATACATAGTTGTACTGGGCGATGAGTTTATCGATCCTGGCCCTGGTCAGGTTGTTTTGGTTTTGTAACCATTCGATGGTCTGCTGCACACCTGCTTCGTAGCGTTTTGTAGAAAGTTCATAAGAACGCTCTGCTGTACGCACCGCCTTTTCACGGGCAATGTAAGTATTGTAAGCACCGATGGCTTGCTGATAAGCGTTGTAAATATCCTGCTTCAACTGCAGCGTATCCCTGGTAATGGTAAGCTTCGCGCGCTCAATGTCCAGCTTAGATTGTGCAACATTGGCCCTGGCCTGCCATCCATTGAAAATGGGTACGTTCAGGGCGATGCCAATACTCTGGCCAAAGTTGTTGTTCAATTGGTTCCAATAACCGTTGAAAGCATTGCCAAGCCCAAGTGCACCTCTGGTGATGATGGGCGTTTGCGCATACACAGGCACATTTCCCGTTCCGCTTTTGATATAGGTACCAGTGGTGACTTCCTGGACTCCAGTTTGGTTGAACGTGGAAAAGTTCTGGTTGAACCTGGTTTGCAGGTTTCCAAATGCTGTGAACGTAGGATAAAGTCTTCCCCTCGCAGATTCATAACCCTTTTCAGCAGCCATCAACCTGTAATTATTGCCCTTGATCTGCGGCTGGGTATTCATTGCCATGCTATAAACATTAGCTGGATTCTGCTCAAGGATATTATCGATAGGAATTTTCTCTACCGGTGGTGCTTCAATGTCAAAAGGTGCGTCGGCAGGCAGATTCAGCAGCCCCTTCAGCGTCAGCAGGTCAACCTGGTACTGTACCTGAGATGCAATCAGTGTTGCACTGTCCCTGGCTACCTGAGCTTCCAGTTCAGCGGCGTTCAACTCTGGGAGACTTCCCGCGTCAACTTGCTTCCGGGTGTTTTGATACTGGGCCCTGGTTTGATTCAACTGGGTTTCGTTCACTTTCGACTGTTCCAGACTCAATAATGCACGGAGATACTGGTTGGCAACGTTAAGTCCGATATCGTTACGCGCTTTATCAACCGCAGCTTTATCAGCTTCATTGGCATATTTAGTGGAGGCGGTATTGTTCCGCAATGATCCCCAGTTAAAAAGGGTGACCTGGCCTTGTAATCCCATGTTTTCATACATCAGGTTGGCATCCTGAAGTACGTTGGTGGCCTGGTTGAGCGACCTACCGTAGGAGAAACCATGGTTAAGGTTGTAGTTCAACTGGCCATATTGCTGGTACTTGGCCTGTTTTGCGATGATCTCAGAGGATCTGGCCTGGATATCTGCCTGTTTCACGGACACATTGTTGGCCATGGCATATTCCACACAGCGCCGAAGGTCCCATTTCTGGACATCCTGAGCCGCCGCTCCGCCTGCAAAAGCCAATAGAATCAAACTAAAAAGGGTCTTACGCATGTAAATCATTTATCCTGTGCAACCACCGTTACCCAGATATCCGCAAAGATTCAACCAAAATTGACAACGGCAAAATCATTGATAACGGATTCTTGCCGCCTAAATAGCTATTAGCTAGTAGCTAATAGCTATTAAAGGCTTGCTGAAGGCCTTTAATAAGGTAATCCGGCTCTTCCAGACCCACATAGATGCGGATCATCCGGTGGTCCTTCACGGTGGGGTCAAATAAATCCCGGGGCATGGAAGACAATTTTGGGATGATCAGGCTTTCATGTCCGCCCCAGCTTACAGCCATTTTGAAGACTTTCAGGCTGTTGCAGAAGGTCTCAATTTGATCGGCGGTTTCCATGTTCACATAGAACGAGATCAACCCTGGTGCTTCGGTCATTTGCTGCCTGGCAAGGGCGTATTGGGAAAAGGAAGGGTCAAAGGGATAGATCAGTTCCTCCACCAAAGGATGATCTTTCAGGTAGGCAAAAAACTTCTGCGTACTTCTGTTGATCCTTTCCAGCCTGGCAGGCAAGGTGCGAAGCCCGCGCAATAACAACCAGGCGTTGAAGGGCTGGATGCCGCTGCCAATGCATAGGTATTCACTCAGAAAGATTTTACGCATCATCTCGGCCGAGCCGCATAACACACCACCGAGGGTATCACTGTGCCCGCCAATATATTTGGTGGCCGTCTGCATGGCAATATCGATCCCCAATTCAATCGGCCGCTGATAAAGCGGCGTACAATAACTATTGTCGATCAAGGTCACAATGCCCTCTGACCTTGCAAGATCTGCAACTGCTTTCAAGTCCTGCAATTCAAAATACCATGAAGTAGGACTCTCCAGATAGATCAGGGTGGTGTTGGGTAAGATGGCTCTTTCAAAATTTTCGATATAACGGCCATCCACATACGAAGTAGTGATGCCAAACCTGGGCAGTATCTTATCAAAGAGGTGTTTCGTCCAGCTGTAAGGATGCTCTACAGATACAATATGATCTCCTGATTTCACATTGGCCATCACGGCAGCATAGGTAGCCGCAGCACCATTGTTAAAGACCAGGCAATCTTCCGCGCCGTCCAGTGCCGCGAGTTTTAAACGCAGGATCTCCACCGTTGGGTTCAGTCCTCTGCTGTAGAGATAGCCGCCCATCTCGTCTTCAAATGCCTTGCGCAGTTCGTCAACAGTATCGAAGGCGAAGTTGCTGGTCTGGATGATCGGCGGAGCGATGGCATTGAAATAATTTTCACGATCCTCCCCCAGTTCATTGAGGATATAGGAAATGTCCATTATGCTTCGGATTTATTTTTTCGGTTACCCACGGTCAGGAAGTACAGGCCGATGAATGCACCCAATACCAGAATGCCCGCCAATGCAGTCATTGGCGTATCATAGGCGATACTTAATGCAACAAATACATAGGTGGCGATGAACAGGATCGGCATCCAGGGATACAGTTTCAATTTATAGATCCCGCTATCATCCTGACCTTTCATTCGTTTTCTAAGGATAAAAAGCGTGGCAGCTGAAAATGCCATGCCGATGCAATCGAGAAAAATGGTGAAACTCAGGATCTTGTCAAACGTATCCAGAAAAAACAAAATGCCCATGCTTAACAACGCATATACCGTAAGGCTCACCGTGAGCACACCTTTCTTCCCATCCCTTTTCATGAAGGCGGCCGGAAGGATCCCGTCTTCACTCATGGCATACATCACGCGGGGATTGCTAAGCAGGATAACATTCACATAGGCCAGTACGGCAACGAACAATAGAATCGAAAAAACATATTTTCCGGTTGACCCAAATACGCGCTCCGCAACAATAGCCGCTATGCCTTTTGATGTTTTCAGATCTTCAAAACCAATGACCTTATAATAGGAGTAACTTACCGTAAGATATAAAGCGATGATCACCATGATACCGATGAAAATCCCCTTGGGTAAGTTCTTCCGCGGGTTGCGGATCTCATCACCAAAATTAATGGTCTGCTGGTATCCACCGTAAGTAAAGCAGACAGCGATTAAGGCAAGGCCGAAAGATTTGATGTAATCCATCGTTCCAAAACTTCCTGTTTGCACCACCTCTTTAACGGCTGCATGTTTCTGCGGAAAAAACAATGCAACAATCAGCAATAGCAGCATGCCGATCTTTACCATCATCAGAAAATTCTGGGTTTTAGCGCTGACTTTTAAACCGAGTAAATTGATTACATAAAATAATAAGATGGCACCCATCGCCATAAAACTCTTCACGAGATCGGAAGGCGTTTCATCAAAGACGATCTCCGCGAGGTACTCACTGCCGATCAGTGCCACCGCCGCAAGGGAAGCCGCGTTAGAGATGAGGATGATACAGTTGATACCGAAGGCAACAGAAGGGTGATAGGCCGTGGCAAATATTTTGTAATAGCCACCGGTTACGGGATACCTCGAGCCAATTTCAGCATAGGTCAATGCGCCGCAAAGGGCCACTACACCGCCAAATAACCAGGCTAAAAAAAACACTTCCGGGGTAATGGCTGCCTTGGCAGAATCTGCCGCGGTGCGGAAAATACCCAGACCAATAACAAGGCCGATGACGATCATCGTCAGGTCAAATAAACTCAACAGGGAACTGCCAGATTTTTCTTCTTTCATAAGCGCCCTTAAGATAATTGAATTTTTAGTATCAACTTTTTATTCACGTTGAATAGAATCGGATTTTGCGATCTGATGCATTCCACACAACTTTGCCCTGCGAATGGTTCCTCCGCCAACAACGGAGGATGAAAAGGGAAGCCGGTGAAAGTCCGGCGCTATCCCCGTAGCTGTAAGTTTCAGGCGCTATGAATTCAAGCGCCTTTGTAAAAAAACCACTGGTTCCTTGGGGCCGGGAAGGTGCAGAGAAACAAGCCAGAAGACCTGCCTTCGTGATTTATTAACCTGGGCTTTCGGGTGAAAAGCCGGAGTTGGTCAACCTATTCTTTTCCGCGGAAGAACCCTGGTTTTCTTTCTCTGCTCCCAAGTCCCCTATTTATTGATATGAAAAAAAATTTCATCATCACTGCGATGATTATCTGCAGCATAAGGGCGACAGCACAATCTAAAGACAGCAGTATCCTGGACGAAGTAGTGGTAACTGCCAACAGAATAGAACAAAAACAAAACCAGACCGGCAAGGTACTTACTGTGATCAGCAGGCAGGTGCTGGAGAAAAACAGTGGCCGCAACATGGGCGAGATTCTCAATCAGTATGCGGGTTTCACCGTGATCGGCGCCAACAACAACCCGGGTACTAACCTCGATGTGTATACCCGCGGTGCGGGTCTCGGCAATACGCTGATCCTGATCAATGGCACACCGGTGTACGATGTTTCTTCCATCTCTTCGGCCTTTGACCTGAACTTCATCACGGCAGATATGGTAGAAAGGGTGGAAGTACTGAAGGGCGGACAATCCACCATTTATGGTTCTGACGCTATAGCCGGCGTGATCAACATCATCACGCGCAAACCTGCTGGCAAACCAGTTTCTTTAAATGCCAACGTCGCAGCGGGGTCCTTTGGAACCGCGAAAGCAGGGGTAGGGATAAGGGGAAGCAAGGAGAACCTTGGTTATGGTCTGCAGTACCAGTATCTGCGCACCACGGGCCTTTCAGCCGCTTTTGATAGTACAGGAAAGGGAGATTTCGACAAAGACGGCTTACAGCAGCACAATGTGCTGGGAACACTGAATGGCAAATTCAACGACCGCTTTCTGTGGAAGCTGATGGGCCAGGCAAATCTGTACAAAGCAGACCTTGATGCCAATGCGTATAATGACGATAAGGACCATACAGTGAACAATAAAAATTATACCGCAGGATTGGGCCTTGAATATCGGTTAGGCAAGACCGTTATACACGGGAACTATAACTTGAATTATACCGACAGAGACTATCTGGATGACTCAACGGATGTGAGCGGATTTGCACAATATGGTGAATCCAGGTTCAAGGGCTTCAGTCATTTTGCAGAGGTGTATGCGAATATCAAGCTGAATGAGCGGGTCAGTTTCCTCGCGGGCACAGATCTTCGCAGGCAACAAACGGATCAGTATTCTTTATCCATCAGCAGTTTTGGACCCTATGAAACCGAGATTGGGAAGGATTCCGCTAAGATCAACCATTACAGCGCCTATGCGTCAGCGTTATTAAATTCCGGCAATGGCTTTTTTCTGGAATTGGGTGGACGATGGAACAACCACTCGATGTACGGAAACAATTTCACCTACTCCCTTAACCCTTCCTATGTAAGGGGTAATTGGAAAATATTCGCCAACCTATCGTCTGCATTCAAGGCTCCTACCCTTTACCAGCTCTATGATCCCAATAGTGGTCTGGCCACATTGAAGCCTGAGAAATCCAATTCCCTGGAGGCAGGCGTACAATTTGCGGCAATGGAAAAAGCTTTGGTGACCAGGCTGGTAGGTTTTACGCGCAAACTGAGGGATGGGATCGATTATAGCCTGATTGATTTTCGGTATTTCAACAACAACAGTGCACGTGATAAAGGTATTGAGTTGGAGAGCCAGTATCGAAAGGATAAATGGAACCTTGTTTTGAATTACACCTATGTAACGGGCGAAGTGAATACGGTAAAATATAGCTATGACGCTCCGAGTTTCAGTTACATTAAAAGCGGAGACACAAGCTACAATTACCAGTTCCGAAGGCCGGCACACAGCCTGAACCTGACTGCTGGCTACCAGGTTACTGAAAAATTATTTACGAGTATTCATGGCCGCTATGCCGGCAAGCGCTTTGAACCGAGGTTTATGCAAGCCCCGATTGAGGTAGATGCATATACTGTGTTTGACGTTTACGGCGAATATCGATTTTCACAAAAGGTCAGGGCCTTCGCGGACCTCAGGAATATCTTCAATGCAAAGTATACGGACGTGATGGGGTTTACGACCAGACCGTTTAATTTTCTGGTAGGGGCGAACCTGACACTATAAAGGCGGAAGTTGGAAGTTGGAAGGTGGAAGAAAGTACCTCCACCTTCCACCTACCAACTTCCACCTTATCTTTGCAGGATGAACTTCACGCTAGACGAGCTCATCACCGTCACTTTCACCCTGTTTGCGGTGATAGACATCATTGGTTCCATCCCCCTGCTCATCAGCCTAAAGCAGAAAATGGGCGGGATCCGGGAGCTTCGGGCTACCCTGATCTCCGGGGCCCTGATGATCGTTTTCCTATTCATCGGTGAGACGTTCCTGAGGATCATGGGGCTTGACGTAAGGTCCTTTGCTGTGGGTGGCTCTATAGTGATCTTTATTCTCGGCTTGGAAATGGTATTGGGGATCGAGTTTTTCAAGCCCGATGCCAACCCTTCGTCTGGCACGGTGGTACCGATTGCCTTCCCATTGATTGCAGGGTCCGGAACGCTGACCACCGTGATCTCATTACGTGCCAACTATAATGAAACCATCGTGCTGGTGGCCATCCTGATCAACCTGATTTTTGTGTACCTGGTGCTCCATTCCCTGAATTACATCGCACGTTTATTAGGAACAGGAGGTTTGTTGGCTGTACGTAAATTTTTTGGCGTAGTTTTGCTGGCCATTGCCGTCAAGATCTTTACAACAAATTTGAGTGGTCTGATCAAATAGCATTGCCACATTTTCAAATTGTCCAATTATCTAATTGATTATTTGCCTTCCGCAAATAATCCGGTCCCGTAGTACAATGGATAGTATAAGGGTCTCCGAAGCCCTGGATTCAGGTTCGATTCCTGACGGGACCACTCAGTCAATTTGGCAATGTGGCAGTGCGGTAATGCGGCAATGTGCATCGCTATATTCCAAACATCCAACTTGTCCATTTGTATCTACGTGTACCATACCGATAGACCAGAAGACTACCGATCAGAACAAAAAGCAAAAGAATTCCAAAACTTAAAGGTGCAGGCAACTGCAGTGGGAACAAGAGTAAGGATCCGAGATGCAGGAAAAACATGTGCAGTATATACACGGGATAGGCTGCTTCTTTCCATTTGGTAAGAAATAAAGAAGGCTTGTTCAAATAGGTATTGGCCAGCCCAAAGAGTCCAAATATCCATAGGGTAGATTCAAGGGAAAGCATCAGCGAATCTGCAATAATGAGTGATGGGTATATCCGCTTTATAAACAAACAAAATGCAAGTGCCAACAGCAGCCATTTACTTTTCCTCAGTATCTGCCACAGCTTTTCATCAGCAGCCATCATGAGGTAACCGCCCGTAAATGCGATAAAACCCAATACCCAACCGTGCAGGGTAAATGCATACAATTCAAAAGGGCGGGCATCCACGACAATAGCTTCTGCCAACAGTGCCAACATTATCAATACAAGTAATACCATACCGCCAATCGCCCCGGAGCTTAACTTCTGAAAGAATACCCTGACCGCTTCTGGCAGTAGATGAGATAATGGAGCTAACACCAACGCATACACGAGAATATTCCCCAGAAACCAAAGATGGGCCATGCCAGGCATGTACGCAAGCGGTTGCTGGTAATGATATAAAATGATCACCGTCTGCAAGGGCACCACCACCAAACTACCAAACAAGAGTGGGATGCCGATGCGTTTACACCTATCGAGCCATATCTGCTTAAGTGTGCGGCGAGGCATCGCCATTTGTAAACCCATGCCGGAAACAAAAAACAATAAAGGGATCCGCCATACATTCAGCATAGTCATCGCGGGCCAGATCTCCGGCCATCCGCGGGGTGCCACTAAAAATCCGATCATGGCACCCCAGGGTTGAAAACAGATCGCTGTATGGTAGATCAGTAACAAGCCGATGGCCATGACGCGCACGGCATCGATATCATATCTTCTCGTTTGCATGGGTATTTTATTTCAACAGGACCGCCATCTCAGGACGCAGTTTTTCTACCTGAACCAAATCTATCTTCACACCAATGGGCTCCAGCATCTGCTTCATCTGCGTATAGATGCCCTTCACCTCACTGAATGGAGCTGATACAATCTTCAGCGGCGTGTCTCCATATTTGTTTTTGATTTGCTTATCCGCACCTGCTGTCAGCAAAATCTTGAGGATCTCCGGTTTGCAAAAGAAAGCCGCCACATGCAAAGCCGTTGACCCGTCATTGTTCTGAACATTAATCTTAGCGCCAGCCTTGATCAGATATGCTGCAATCTCGCGTTGATCATACAAAGCCGCGGTGATCAATGGACTCGATCCCCCCATCGGATCCTTAAGGTTGATGTCTGTACCCGCTTTGATGTGCTGTTGCACCAAATCCAACTTGCCCGTAGCCACAGCCGTATGGATATCCGTAGCAGGCGGTTTAACTGTCGCAGTTTTCCCCTGTTGCGCACTGGCATTATTATCCCGACAGGCTGTTAAAAAGAGGACCGTAAAGAGCATAAGGATCCTGATCCCATGCAATGGAATTTTTTTCATGTGCTGATATTTAATTGTTAATCGAAACGAGATGGCCTGTTCGGCTATACATAATAGTGATACGCCGATACATTCAGTTTGTCACAACTTTTTTTTATTCTTCCTCCCGGTATTCAAGGATATCCCCTGGCTGGCAATCCAGCACCTGACAAATGGTTTCTAAGGTGCTGAAGCGTATCGCTTTTGCTTTGCCGGTCTTTAGAATAGAAAGGTTTGATAACGTGAGGCCCACTTTCTCCGACAAGGTGTTGAGCGACATCTTTCGCTTGGCCATCATGACATCGAGATTCACAATTATGGGCATACCTTAAACGGTTAGTTCGTTTTCTGTTTGTAATTCAATTCCTTTCTTGAAGATGGTGGAGATCACAAACAATATCCCTGCAAATAAAAGGAAGATATCTCCGTGTCCAATATGCTCTGAAAGTCTTGGAAAAGACAAACCCTTACTGATATAGTGTTCCGCAAATCCAGTCATCTGTTTACTGAGGATGCCCACAATCAGTGAGATCACGCTCATATGCAAAATCAATTTGCCGATGGCTTCCTGAAAAGGATGTTGAAAATCGATCTTCTTAAACATCTGGAGCAACTTGCAAAACAAGGTGGCTTCCAGGATGGTCACGAGAATGATTCCCCAAACCATAACATGGTATTCTACCTTACCGGCCGACCGAAGGGCGGACAAATCCAATCCCAGCATCAGGTTTGATGCGGCAGCAGGGTTTACAAATGCGCTTAACGTATAAGAGGTGAGGATTGTGCCCGCATTAACACAAAGACCGATGAAAACGATCCAGGTCAACACATGTGTGACTTTCAGGATCCATGAATTTTGTTGTGCCATAGTGCAGTGATGATTTCACTGCAATATTACAAATATTTATTGAAAAACAATAAATATTTATTTTTTACTCTAAAACGCTCAGTCAATACACTGAATCAGGAGTGCAGCCAACCGGAATAAGAAAGCGCCTGTCCCTCATACACAAAGTTGGCACGCCGGTTCCCCTGGTGATGCGCAAAATACCAGTCCATATTATCTATCACGCACTCCATGACCACGAAATTGTTGAAACCCACTTCACTTTCTTCAAGGGTATATGAAAAATCACGCAGATTGTCTGGCAATTCCGGTGACTCCGCGGGCAACCCGGGCACACCCGGCTGAAGGTAACTCCTCCTGCTGTAATCTGCGGTTTTCGCCCATCTCTGCTTACAAAGTTCATCCATATGATGAACTACAGCATGCCCTTTCATCCTGATCTGTGAACGCAGTTGCTGGTCGTACACCAACAAACTGATGGGTTCACCGGATGACATATCCGTGAACATTTCCTTCCGGCTGTCTGTGTGAAAATAGACACGCTGCTCTTCCCTGTTCACACCTCTTAGTATTACCGTTCTGATCTCCGGCTTGCCCTCCCGTACGGTACCCACTACCATATGGTGCATACCTGCGTGTCTGTTCTTTGATGCATTTTCCATCATCTCCCAACACGCCTGTTCAATCTCACTAAGGCCGTGGGATACATCTATTTGAAAACTTCCCATGGCACAAAGGTAATCCTCTGAACTTTCATACCTTCACCCTTTCAAACCAACATGACCATACTGTTGACCGGCGGAGCCGGATTCATTGGAAGTAATCTGGCGGAGACGCTGTTGAAAGACGGCCACGAGGTGCATTGTATCGATAACCTCGATCCATTTTATGACCCCGTTGCGAAACTCCTGAATCTGCAATGGTGTCGCGAACAACCCGCCTTTCATTTTCATGAGCTGGACATCCGCACAACACAGGCTGCTGAGTTGACCTATCGGTTCCGGAAAATCACTTTCGATGCCATCTTCCACCTGGCGGCAAAAGCAGGTGTGCGGCCGAGTATTGAAAATGCTCACGATTATTACCAGACCAATGTAATGGGGACCCTTAACCTGCTTGAATTTGCCAGGATCAATCGCATCCGAAAATTTGTGTTTGCCTCTTCCAGCAGTGTGTATGGGAACAATCCAAGGGTGCCATGGTCTGAGGATGATTTCGATCTGAAGCCCATTAGTCCTTACGCTGCCAGCAAACTGGCTGCTGAAGATATGGGCCAGGTATATCGCCATCTTCACGGTATTCAATTCATTGCTTTGCGATTATTCACGGTGTTTGGTCCGCGCCAGCGGCCCGATCTCGCCATCCATAAATTCTACCAGCAAATTACCGAAGGCAAACCCATCACCTTGTTTGGAGATGGAAAAACCCGGCGCGACTACACCTATGTCTCTGACATTGTGAAAGGGTTTTATACCGCCCTGGCCTATGAGGGCAAGGAAACCATTTTCAATATTGGCAGTAGCAGGCCCGTGCAATTGCTCGAGATGGTACAGGCTCTTGAAAAAGTGACAGGCAAAAAAGCACAGATCCAGTGGTTGCCCGAGCAGCCCGGTGATGTGAAAGAGACCTTTGCGGACACAAGCAAAGCGAAACAAGAATTAGGGTACGAGGCCTCATTGACTTTGGAGAAAGGCATTGCCAACTTCGTACAATGGAAAAAAGGCCAAACCCATCTTGCAGACTGAAAATTGTATGGCTTCATCCCGCACATTTTGGTATCTCCTGATTGCAGCAGCAGTGCTGTTGTTTATAAGGCTCGGCGCTACAACCGTTTTTCAGGTGGCCGAAGGCCGCAACGCACAATGTGCCGCTGAAATGCTGGCTGGTGATGGCATTGTACCAATGTTCAACGGCAAATTAAGGACCGATAAACCTCCTGTACATTATTATATGATGATGCTGGCTTACAGTGTTGCAGGTAAGTCGGAGGGCGCGTCCCGCTTTTTCTCTGCCATAGCCGGAATCATCATTGTGCTGGGTACATGGTGGATCACACGCCGCCACTTTTCAACAAAGGCTGCCACTATTTCTGCATTGGTGTTGCTCAGCTCCGTTCATTTCCTGTTTCAGTTTCGGTTGGCTACGCCCGATCCTTTCCTGATCCTGGCGCATGTATTTGCATTGTTTTCGTTCTGGGAAGGGTATGCTACCAAAAACAAACGATGGTATTATGCGATGTATGCGATGATGGGACTGGCCGTTTTTGCAAAAGGACCGGTGGGACTGGCATTGCCAGGTTCAACCATTTTTTTCTTCCTGTTATTCCGTAGAGAACTGAACTGGAAAACCATTGTTTCCCTTCAGCCACTCATCGGCATATTCATTTTTGCCCTTGTTGCATTACCATGGTATTGGTTGGTACACGAGGCTACCGATGGTGCGTGGACAAGAGGTTTTTTCTTTGAACACAATGTGAGCAGATTCAATGCTGCGGTAGACGGACATAAAGGGCCTTTCTTTCTTCCATTGGTTTTTGTACTGGCAGGACTCTTTCCGTTTTCGGTTTTTATGCCGATGGCGAGCATCGATGCATGGAAGAAAAAAGCCGTGGTGCCCTTTCTGTTCTTTATGTTGCTCAGTACAATCTTTATCATCGTCCCTTATTCTTTTTCCAGTACAAAGTTGATCAACTATACGAGTCCGGCTTATCCGTTTGTAGCCATCCTGATTGGCGCATACCTTTCTACGCTGCGAATGCCAAAAGCCCTGAATATCCAGCTTCTGATCCTTGGGATCATTACCTTGCTTTTCCCAATTGGTTTCGTGATCTGGGTGAAGAACGATAAGTTACCAGAACTGCTCCCACAAATATGGATGGTGTTTATTTTGCCGATGGCTGCCGTGGGCGCCTGGTTCCTGTATCGTCAAAAAAAATCAGAACAATGGTGGCTTTGGCTCGCCGGCGGCAGCATGTTGTTCAATATGCTTTTCTTTGCATGGCTTTTCCCATTGCTGGATCAAACCGGCTCAGTGAAAAAACTCAGTGGCGTGGTTAGGGATGCACCAGACATGGTGGCTTACAAACGCATGAACGATGCCTTTGTATATTATCACCAAAAATCTATTCCTGTGTTGCCAGCAGTTGCAGAAGTGAAACAGGTTCTGGACCAGCATCCAAAAACTTTGGTACTGCAACTCGGGAAAATTCCGGACCTTAAAGACAGCATACCTGAACTGACGCTGATACATGATGAAAAAGACTTGTTCAGCAGTCAGCATACTTTCATCTACCAGAAAAAATAACCCATGAGTCGTTTGTCTGTAGTGGTGGCCCTGTATAACGAAGAAGATAATATTGAACCGCTTTTTGCAAGGCTTCGGGAGGCCCTGAAGGGTATGGAATATGAGTTGGTAATGGTAGACGATGGATCCAAAGACAAGACCATCGAAAAAGTAAAACAACACCTTGGCACAGATACAAAGTTGGTCACCCTGATGAAAAACTATGGGCAATCTGCAGCCATGGCCGCGGGCATTCAAGCCGCGGAGGGCGAGTATATTGCTACGATGGACGGCGACCTACAGAATGATCCGGATGATATCCCGATGATGCTGAAAAAATTACAGGATGAAGAATGGGACCTTGTGGCCGGCGTCCGCCAGAAAAGACAGGATGGGATGTTGCTTCGGAAGATTCCCAGCAAGATCGCCAATGCATTGATACGGCAGAGTACCAAGGTGAGGCTGCATGATTATGGTTGCACCCTTAAAGTCTTTGATGCAAGGATTGCTAAGAATCTCGGACTATATGGAGAATTACATCGATTCATCCCTGTATTGGCGGCCCTGCAGGGTGCACGCATGACGGAGGTGCCCGTTAAACACCATGCACGCATCCACGGAGTATCCAAATATGGTATTGGCAGAACGTCCAAAGTTGCCAGCGATCTGGTCCTGATGATCTTCCGGTTGAAATATTTTCAAAAGCCGATGCACTTCTTTGGACCCATCGGATTTCTATTTCTTTTCTCCGGCATCATCATCAACCTCTACCTTCTGGTGTTGAAGATACAGGGAGAACGCATCGGCGACAGGCCCTTGCTTATTCTGGGTGTGATCCTGCTGTTGGCGGGCTTGTTGTTGTTGCTGTTTGGTATTCAGACTGATATCATGATGCGCACGTACTATGAGTCGCAGAACAAACTACCCTACCAGGTCAGAAAGATATTTTCTAATCAGCAAAAAGCATGAAGTCCCTGTTGAAATGGCTATTGAAGATTGGGCTCATTGCGTTGGCCTTTTACCTCGTCTTCAAAAAAGTCAGCTGGGAAAGCATTAAAGAAACCCTTCAGCAATTCAGCCTGTGGTGGCTGATTCCTGCGTTTATACTTTATAACCTTTCACAATTTCTAAGCGCTTACAGACTGCTGCAACTGTTCAGGAGTGTTGGTGTAAACATCCCCTACGTTCGTAACCTTCAATTGTATTACAAGTCGATGTTTTATGGACTGTTCCTGCCAGGTGGCGTGAGCGGGGACGCGTATAAAGTGATCTACCTGCAAAAAAGATCCGAGGCCAGTTATAAAACCCTTATTACGGCCACACTGCTGGATCGCGTGAATGGACTGACTACACTATTGTCCATCGCTGCGTTATTGCTTATTCAAAGGCTGGATGTGTTGCAGGAATATGTTCCTGTGAAGGTATGGTGGATCATCATCCTGCTCATCATCGGGTGGCTGGTTTACTTTTTACTTCATCGCAAGTTGTTCCCAGCGTTCAATGGAGTACTGTTCAAAATAACAGCATTCTCCTGGGTGATACAGTGTCTTCAACTGCTGAGTTTCTTTTGTCTGCTGAAAGGTTTTGCAATTGTAGCAGAACAATGGATCTCCTATGGCATCTTGTTTTACGGCGGATCCGTGATGTCTGCCCTGCCACTCAGCATCAACGGCCTTGGCATTCGCGAATGGGTGCTGGTAACGGGATCCGGACTGATGATGATAGACAGCGCCAAAGCGTTCTCAGCAAGTTTTTTGTTTACACTGATTTCGGGAGTTTGTGCGCTGATTGGCGGAATCATTCAAATTAGGTCGCAGGTAGCAGGTCGCGAGGTCGCAAACAATAGCCAATAGTTACTAGCCATTAGCTATTTCAACGCCTCCGCAATGCCTGCCTTCATAAACGGCCATTGGGGGAGTGACCACATGATTTTCATGTCTTCGGCTAGTGTGGTTTCATTGTCCAGGAACTTCAGGATCTTATCTGGCGCATTATGCTTAAACAGGTCCGTAAAGATCGCATCGCCCTGCAGGGTTTGGTAGTGCAGGATATTCAGCAACACGCTATCGTACCACTGAAACCTTTTTGCCCAGGTAGCAGATCTTTCGGGCCTTCCTGTTTTCTGCAACTGGCGAATGATCTCAGCAGTATCCTTTTGAATGAATCGAAAAGTATATCCGGAAGAAGCCTTGGTCATGCCACCTGCAGTCCCGATATGGATGATACGGTTATGGCTCTTTGGGAATCGATGGTTGGTCATCGGGATCACACCGAACTCCTCTTCCATAACTTCCCACTCCTCTATCCCAATCTGCTCACGGATATAATTGCTTAGTCCCCGATCGTAAGATGTTTTGTCCAATAATGAGGGCGTAAACAAAGTATATTCTACCAATGCTTCCGTTGGGGTGAAGGGCATGACATAAACAAAAGTGGTTCCCTGTTGCTGAGATGGACGAAAGTCCATAAGGGTTGCCTTGGCGGGATCAAAGACTGGTTTCGGGACCTTGATCACCCAACCTTTGAAATGTTGCAGCAGAAAAAACTCATCCGGAAGAATGGCCGGCTTATCAAAAATGATGCTACTGAAGATCCAGGGCGCTTCATAGCGGTCATGGGTAGTTGTACATTCAGCCATCTCCCCTTCGGAATGAATAGATAGCACTTCATCATGTACAACCTCAAACGCTGGATCTTGTTTGATCATTTTGAGGCAGTAGGTATTGAAATCCAGGCCGCGGATCATTTTGTAATGGTAAGGGTCCAGATCCAACAAGGCGGAATGCGACGAGCTGTGGAACCATGCACCGCGCCAGGATTTGAATACGATGTTTTCAAAGAAACCGGGGTGGGTTTCCCAGAAGCACCAAGTACGGTTATTGACGTCTTTGCGTTCACGATCAATCAGCAGGATTTTTTTACCACGAGTGAGTCCGGCGGCAGACAACTGAACCGCCAGGCTAAGCCCAGCGCAACCCATGCCAGCGATGATATAGTTGTAACGCTGCGCCGTCATATCAATCTTCCGGAGCGTACTCCACTTTCTTTGCGGCCATCAGTTGCTTATCGCGCAGCACTTTCTCCCAGTATTTCTTGTGCACATAGAGCATGCCGAAACTCTCTCCGTGTTCCTTATTGAGATGTTTATGGTGCATTTTGTGTGCCCAGCGGATCGCGCGTACGTAGGTATTTCTGCTCCTGCTGAACCATTTGAACCGCTGGTGGATGATCACATCGTGCACCAGGAAATAAGCAAAGCCATAGGCCATGATGCCAAAGCCGATGGCGGCCAACCACCAGATCCCACCACTCACGCCAAAAGCAATGCACAGCATGCTGGGCACGGCGAAGATCACGAAGAAGGCATCGTTCTTCTCAAAGAAGCCCGGCTCCACCTGATGGTGATCCCTGTGCAGATACCAAAGAAATCCATGCATCACATATTTATGTGTGAGCCAGGTCACCCCTTCCATAATCAGAAAGGTGGCGATCAAAACCAAAATAAAATACAACCAGGTCATACGTCTTCTATTGGTTCAAAGTTAACGGCTTTTGGGCTTGTGTTTTCACAAACTTAAATCCTGCCATAGTATTATTCCCGATAACATAAATCATGACTAAATTGTTGGATGGGATCGATGGAATGGCTATTGGCGGCTGAATGGACAGCCTACGGTGCTTTGCATAGCATTTTGGCCAGCACGGCTGTTAAAAAGCAGCTTAGACGCTGGATGGGGAAGGGCTACAGGTTCTTCAGGCTCATCTATAGCACCCTCGCGCTCCTGTTATTGATCCCTATGATCCTGATCCTGCTTTTTCATCCATCGCCCTACCTCTGGGAACCGGGGCCGATATTGAAAATTATGGGGATTTGCATCAGTTTCATGGGCCTGTTGCTTGCCGCATATGTACTCAGGCGTTATCTGCGCTCAACGGAAGGATTCAGGGATCTCTTTATGGAAGGAGAGACACCGGCACTGCAAACCAATGGTCTGCACCGGTGGGTGCGCCACCCTCTGTATCTGTTTACTTTCATCATGCTGTGGGGGGCTTTCCTTTACAAGCCCACTATCACCATGCTGGTCACCAACCTCGTTATTACCCTTTATACCCTGGTGGCTATTCGCTTCGAAGAAAAAAAACTGCTGGTATTGTATGGGGAGGCTTATCAGGAATATAAGCAAAAAGTTCCGGCAATCATTCCCCGATGGCCGTTTTAGAGCCGCCACCTGCATGATTTTACTCATTGTTTCCCCGGCACATTCTTTGTCCCTTTATACAGTAGAAAATGCCGAATATGGATATCAAGATGTTTTATGCCGAGTTAGGAAAACTGCTTTATGCGATAGCAGACATTGACGGGGTGATCACACCACAGGAGCGCGCAGCGTTTCATGAACTCATTGGTTCAAGACTCACGCAACGCGAGATCCATACAGATGAATATGGAACCAATGATGCCTGGTACGCAGAATTTGAATTTGATGTGGCGGAAGAACAAGGTCTTGACCCCGAAGATGCATTCAATTCCTTTGCTGAATTTGTTGAAGAGAATGGCAGGTATTTCGATGAGCGCATGCGAGAGATCTGCTTGCTGCTGGCCGACAGGCTGGCGGGTTCGTATCATCACATTAATCAACGGGAAAAGCAATTATTGCAAAGACTTAAAGAAGTTCTGAGCACAGTTCATATTGTTCAACGCTAAAATACAGGTTATGTTAAAAGTAATTGTTGCATTTGATGGCCAGCACTTTTCCGCTGGTGCCATGAATATGGCGCAGTGGCTGAACAGTAAAATGCCGGTAATGATCTCGGGCGTGTTCATCAGTCCGGTGGACTATCGTGAATTACTGGGCTATAGTGGCATGGGCGTTGGCGCACCGGTATTTCCGGTCCCCTTTGAGCAGGATGATGAGATGATCAATCAGACCATGCAAAAGTTTACAACCTATTGCCAGAATCATGGACTGGAATTTGCGGCCCACAGGGACACAGATCTTTTTGCCATCGCAGAACTGGTGCAGGAAACCCGTTATGCAGATCTGCTCATCATTAGCTCTGAGCTTTTCTATGAAAACATCGAAAAAACACAACCCAACGACTATCTCCGGAAGATCCTGCATGATGCAGAGTGTCCGGTATTGTTGGTTCCTGAACATTTCGAAGAACCCGCTTCGGTATTGTTAAGTTATGATGGGAAAGCGTCTTCTGTCTATGCGATCAAGCAGTTTGCGTACCTCTTTCCGCAATGCTGCAACATGGGAACAATGCTGTTCCATTCCAATGGCACAGAAATTCCACAGGCAGACCGGCTGAAGGAGTTGGTAGAACGGCACTATGATCCTATTGACATGCAGCAGCTGAATGAAGAAGATGCAGAAGTGTTGCACAACTGGATGCTTGACAATCGCCACTGCATATTGGTGTCAGGAGCATTTGGGCGCGGAGAGTTGTCTACCCTTTTCCGTAAGAGCTATATTACTGACATCATCAGGGCTCATCGGATCCCGATATTTGTTGCACACCGGTGAGAATAGGGGAAGGGGTGAGGGGGAGGCTGTAGAAAGTTCCACCTTCCAACTTCCAACTTTCAACTTAATTATGCTTGGAGAACTTAACCATACAGAAATAGAGCAGTTGCTCAACAACCAGCACCTCGGCAAACTGGGTGTCACGGATGGAAACATGGTATATATTGTACCGGTCAACTATGTTTATGATGGCAAGTATATCATTGGCCATTCTACGGAGGGGATGAAGATCCGTCTGATGCGCCAAAAGCCCGATGTGTGTTTCCTGGTGGAGAACATCCAGGAAATGAACCAATGGGAGACCGTTATTGCCTGTGGCAGGTTTGAAGAAATCACAGATGAGGAAGAAAAGCAACAAGCCATGGAACTGCTGTGGAAGAAAATGCTCAAGCTAAAAGTTGGAGACACGGCCATGCCACCACATGCATCTGCCGAAAGGCCAAGGGAAAGGCAGGCAGGATACACTTCAGTTGTGATCTGGCGCATTGCTCTTAACAAAAAAACTGGTAGGTTTGAGCGGAATTAAGCGTCCATGGTTAAAGAATCCGGTAAGATCAATCCTAAAAATGAGATAACATTCCTGGAAGGTCCACGCTCCCGCTGGCAGGAATTCAAGTTTACGATCAAAGTAATGTTGGAGTTTATCAGAGGCTTCAGAGCGCTCCATTTCACCGGCCCCTGTGTGACGGTGTTTGGCTCGGCACGCTTCAAAGAAGACCATCCGTATTACGATATGACGCGTAAGCTCTCCGCGGAAATTGCTAAGGTAGGTTTTACGATCATGACTGGAGGCGGTCCCGGCATTATGGAAGCCGCCAACCGCGGTGCCAAAGATGTAGGTGGACGGTCCGTTGGATGTAATATCACGCTGCCGATGGAACAGCATCATAATCCATACCTGGATAAATATGTCAACTTCGATTATTTCTTCGTCCGAAAAACCCTGTTGGTCAAGTATTCTTATGCCTTTCTGATCATGCCCGGAGGCTTCGGCACCCTCGATGAGATGTTTGAGGCGATGACCCTGATCCAGACCGGCAAGATCAAGGATTTTCCAGTGATCATCTTCGGCAAAGACTACCATACAGAACTCCTGCAACACATTGAGAAAATGCTGCAGGAAAAAACGATCTCCCCCCAAGACCTGGACCTTTTCCTCGTAACCGACTCCATAGAGGATGCCGTAGCACATATCAAATCCTGCATCCAGCGCTTCGGCCTTACCCACGAAAAACAGCCACATCCTTTGAAATGGCTGCTTGAGCGAATGAACGGTTGAGGAAAGTGAGAAGATAAAGGGAGAAGTACGAAGAGTACCCCCCTTCGCACTTCTCCCTTTATCTTCTTCCTCATCTATTTGTATGATTCTCGTCATTGCATGGTAACTGTCCTAAGTATGATCTTTGTATCATTCGCCTATCATACTTAAATCTTTACCATGGACTACAAGATTCTGGATTTATTCCTGAAAGAAAACGATGCCTGGGAAGACATGATAGCCAGGCAGAAAGGGGAGTTACCCAAGCTCGACAAACTGATCACCAGGATTGTGGAAGAAAAGCCCACACGCGGTGATTCAGCCAAGGTCTTCAAGCATCTCAAAAGGCAGATGGAAGATCAGACCAAACATATGTCTGAGTTGGTGATTGAACTTGAAAAGCAACAGCGTTATCTGCATGAGCAGCGAAAAAGAAAAAACGAAGACGCCCATTCCATCAACACTTTTTTCAGCCAGAAGATCCTTCGGGAGCGGATCAGGGATGTTGAACGGAACTTTGTGGAGTTGAAGTGTAATTACTTAAACTATATCGCTACCATCTGACATGCAGCAACAACCTTGCTACCATTGCGGTGAAACCTGTGACGCCTCGATCAAAATAGAAGAAAAAGCCTTCTGCTGTGAAGGATGTAAGCAGGTATATCTGTTGCTCAGTGAAACAGATATGTGCAATTACTACGACCTAGATAAGACGCCGGGGATCACGGCTAAAGGCAGGTTCACAGACAACCGTTATGCATATCTTGACAACGAGGAAGTGCAATCCAAACTCCTCCGGTTCAGGGATGGAAAGCAGGCGCACGTTCAATTCTATCTTCCCACCATGCACTGTGCGAGTTGCATCTGGCTACTGGAAAACCTGCATCGCATCAATCCCGCTGTGATCCACTCCCAGACCAACTTCCAACGGAAAGAGATCCTCGTCATTTTTGATGTACAAAAAACGAGTCTGCGTAAAATTGTAGAATTGCTGGCCTTTGTTGGGTATGAACCGTATATCACCTTAAACGATGGTGAAAAGAAAAAAGACAAAAAAATCAACCGGTCTCACATCTTTAAAATTGGTGTGGCCGGCTTTGCATTTAGCAACATCATGATGCTGAGCTTCCCGGACTATTTTGCGGGCGGTCATATCGGAGACACCCAACTGCGCAACACCTTTACTTATGTGAGCCTGTTGTTATCGTTGCCAGTCCTCTTCTTTAGTGCATCAGAATTCTTTATCTCCGGTTGGAAAGGGCTCCGTCAGGGGTGGCTCAATATTGACGCGCCCATTGCCCTGGCTGTTCTCATGGCATTTGGCAGAAGCGTTTATGAGATCTTAACGCATACCGGCCCAGGATATCTGGACAGCATGAGTGGCATCGTATTTTTTATGTTGGTGGGCCGATGGTTTCAAAACAGGACCTATGATGCCTTTTCTTTTGACCGCGATTACAAGTCATATTTCCCTCTCGGCGTTACACGGGTTAAGGATAATCAGGAAGTTAATGTACCAGTCATCAACCTGCAAAAAGGAGATGTTATTCTGGTCAGGAATGAAGAAATGGTTCCTGCCGATGGCATCCTGCTCAAGGGAAGGGGAAGTATTGACTATAGTTTTGTATCCGGCGAAACCACACCTGTAGATAAAAACAAAGGTGAGCTCCTCTATGCTGGTGGCAAACAAATGGGAACTACGATCACGGTTGAAGTGGTGACGCCCGTGTCTCAGAGTTATATCACCCAGCTATGGAACAACGATGTATTCAATAGTAAGAAAAATAAATCAGAAAGCTTTGTACATCCCTGGAGCAGGTATTTCACGTATACCCTCTTTGCCCTCGCATTCTTCTCTGCCCTCTATTGGTATCAGGTTGACAGCACTAAAATTCTTCCAGCCATCACCTCTGTATTGATTGTTGCTTGTCCATGTAGCCTGCTCTTGTCTGCCACCTTTACCTATGGCAATATGCTGGGTATTTATGGACGAAAAAAACTGTACCTGAAGAATGCAAATGTGATTGAGGCATTAGGTAAAGTGGATACCATCGTTCTGGATAAAACCGGCACGCTCACCCATCATCATGCAGCCGATATTCGATTTGAAGGGGATCTATTGTCTGCCGAAGAAAAAAGCATGGTGCAAGCTGTGGCAGCACAGTCTACCCACCCACTGAGTAAAATGATTTCGAGATCATTGATGGCTGACCAGCAGGAAGGTTTGTCGTTAGAAGCCTTTCAGGAACTCAGCGGAAAAGGTTTGGAAGCAACAGTGAATCATCGCCAGGTACGCATTGGTTCTTCCAGTTTTATTCGCGAAGATGGTTCTCTGGAACTCGCAGAACCGGGCGTACATATCCGGTTTGACGATGAAGTCAAGGGCAGGTTTGTCATCAATAACATGTATAGGGATGGTATCGCGGAAATGGCGAGCCAATTAAAAGCAGCCGGATACGATGTGCACTTGCTCAGTGGGGATAATGATACAGAAAGAAAAAACCTGGCGGCGTTGTTTGGCGAGGATCTACATGTGTTGTTCCGCCAGAGTCCGCAAGACAAGTTGGAGTATATCAAAAAACTGCAACTGCAGGGAAAAAATGTGATGATGCTGGGTGACGGCCTCAACGATGCCGGCGCCCTTCGCCAGGCGCAGGTAGGCATTGCCGTTACTGACGCCACCAATCTCTTTTCACCTGCCAGTGATGGTATCCTTGACGGGTCCCAGGTGGGCCAGCTGGCACAGATGCTTCGCTATGCCAAAACCGGCAAACGCATTGTGACAGTGAGTTTTATACTCTCGATCCTATACAATATTGTTGGACTGAGTTTCGCCACCCAGGCGAAGCTGTCACCCCTCATTGCGGCTATCCTTATGCCGGCAAGCAGTATATCCATTGTTGTCCTGGTATCCGTTTACGCGCGCATTACGGCGCGAACAATAAGAAACTAGCAACTCAGCAGCTCAACAGCTCAGCAACGCAGTAACCAATGCTGAGTTGTTAAGTTATTGAGTTGCTGAGTTATTGAGTTACTAGGTTATTGTCCGGTCAAAAAAGTCACATGATTTAAATCATATAATGACTTGCTCATGCTCATCGTCACAAAAATGTCACGGCTCTACTTTTGGCTGGCAAACGTTCAAGATTGTGAGTGTATTCATCGTCCTGATAATCTTTAGTATCCTGGTGGCCGGAGGTTTTCTCGTGGCCTTCCTCTGGTCCGTTAAATCGGGCCAGTATGATGATGATTATACCCCCTCTGTGCGGATGTTGTTTGACGACAAGCCTTCTTCTTCCCCCGCAGACCCTTCAACCAACATAACATCTACATCACTAACACAAAACGGCAATAATGCAAGTTGAGAAGTTTTATTACGACAATAAGATCGTGCGCAACTTCGCGTATGCAACGATCCTTTGGGGCGTGGTAGGCATGCTGATCGGCGTATGGGTAGCTTTCCTGATGGTATTCCCCGGCTTAAACGTTGGCGGAATTGCAGTAGGGAAGGAAACCATCGGCCTGACTTTCGGCCGCCTTCGTCCTCTTCACACCAATGCGGTCATCTTCGCGTTTGTGGGTAACGGTATCTTCATGGGATACTACTATTCCCTTCAACGACTTTTGAAAACAAGGATGGCCAGCGATGCACTTAGCAAGATCCATTTCTGGGTCTGGCAGCTGATCATTGTTGCTGCAGCAGTAACACTGCCCCTTGGTATCACCACCAGCAAAGAATACGCAGAACTGGAATGGCCCATCGATATTGCCATTACGCTGGTTTGGGTAGTCTTCGGTTACAATATGTTCTGGACCATCCTGAAACGCAGGGAACGCCACCTCTACGTAGCCATCTGGTTTTACATCGCCACTTTTGTTACCGTAGCCGTGTTGCACATCACCAACTCTTTGGCGATGCCGGTGTCCCTGTTCAAGAGCTACTCCGTATTTGCAGGCGTGCAGGATGCGTTGGTGCAGTGGTGGTATGGTCACAATGCCGTGGCCTTCTTCCTGACCACCCCTTACCTCGGCCTCATGTATTACTTCATGCCGAAGGCAGCCAACAGGCCTGTGTATTCATACAGACTATCCATTATCCACTTCTGGGCGCTGATCTTCCTGTATATCTGGGCAGGTCCGCACCACTTGTTATATACTTCTTTACCCAACTGGGCACAAACCCTCGGGGTGATCTTCAGTTTCACACTGATCTTCCCCAGCTGGGGCGGGATGATCAACGGTCTGCTCACACTCCGCGGTGCATGGGATAAAGTGCGGGAAGACGTGATCCTGAAATTCATGGTGGTTGCCGTAACCGCTTACGGTATGTCAACCTTTGAAGGACCGATGCTTTCCCTGAAAAATGTAAACGCGATCAGCCACTTCACAGACTGGACCATCGCACACGTGCATGTGGGTGGCCTTGGATGGAACGGTATGCTGACGTTTGGTATCCTGTATTGGTTGATACCAAGAATATTCCGTACGGAACTGCACTCTAAAAAACTCGCAAACATCCACTTCTGGATCGCAACCCTCGGTATCATCTTCTATGCAGTACCGATGTATTGGGCAGGTTTCAAACAGAGCCTGATGTGGAAAGAGTTTACCGAGGCAGGTCAGCTGAAATACCAGTTCCTTGAAACCGTCACACAGCTGCGTGGATTCTACCTGCTGCGTGCCATTGGCGGCACCCTGTTCTTCTCTGGTTCGCTGATCATGGTGTACAACCTGATCGCGACGGTTCGGAAGGGATCGCTGATTGGCGACGAAGCCGCTGAGGCACCAGCACTGGAAAGCCAATACCATGCACATGCGGGTGAACACTGGCACAGAAGGATTGAGCGTAGACCCGTTCCATTCCTGGTACTCACCCTCATCGTTATCCTGATCGGCGGTATCATTGAAATGGTACCCACCTTTATGATCAAGTCCAACATCCCCACCATTGCGGCAGTGAAACCGTACACACCATTAGAGCTGCAGGGAAGGGACATCTATATCAGGGAAGGATGTTATACCTGCCACTCTCAGATGATCAGGCCATTCCGTTCTGAAACATCGAGATATGGTGAATATTCCAAAGCAGGTGAGTTTGTATATGACCATCCCTTCCAGTGGGGATCCAAGCGCAGCGGACCAGACCTGGCACGTGAGGGGGCCGGCAACCTGAAAAAATCAGACGCCTGGCATTACAATCACATGGATGATCCGCAGGCTATTTCTACCGGAACCATCATGCCTTCGTATTCATTTATCCTGGATCATGAATTGGATACGGCATCAACGCCCGGCAAGATCAGGGCCATGCAGAAACTGGGTGTGCCATACCCTGAAGGATATGACCAGCTCGCCAACAAGGATCTGAGGGATCAGGCCAACCAGATCAAAGACAATCTCGCGAGAGATGGCATTAAGACCTCATCCAACAAAGAGATCATTGCACTGATCGCCTATATGCAGAGGTTAGGGACAGACATTACTAAATCACAAACCGCTCAAAAATAGATCATGTTCAAATTCATCAGGCAATACGCAGAAAAGGTTGATCACGCCAGCCTATACCCCACGCTCGGGCTGATTATTTTCATGGTGTTCTTCATCGTCATGGTGAACTATGTCAGGAAAATGACGAGGCAGGAAGTAGATGAACTAAGTTCAATGCCGCTTGACCTGGAGCATCCTGATCAATCCATGAATCTTTAAAACACGGAATATGACACCCTTATTCAACATCAACATAAGAAAGAAAGCAGCAGCACTTTCTGCGCTTCTCACAATCGCGTTTGCAACACGTGCGCAGGAAGCTGCTGCCCCCTCCGGGGGCCAAACCAACTGGCTGGAAATCCTGCTGCTGCTGGCAGCACTGGTGCTGCTGTTTGTCATCTGGGGCATGGGGCAGGTGTTGCTCATCCTTGGGAAACGACTGAACGCGAAACGCAAAAGCGTTGCGAAAGCCGCTGTCATGATGGTGATCTTTGGACTATTCTCCCTGGTATCGCAAGGACAGACTGCGCAAGCCACGTCAACATCCGCAGCACCACCATCCAATTACGGCGGCATCCCGGCACTGGAATTTTGGGCCCTCGCAACCGTTATCGGAATTGAATTCCTCGTCATACTCTTTCTGGCTTTTATGGGAAGGAGAATGTACCGTGAACTCACCGGTTACGTTGATAAAGTTACGTCAGGTGTTGCACAACCATCAACACTGGGTATGTGGTGGAAAACCCTCGATGAAAAATTCTTCACCCGTGCCATTCCAGTAGAGAAAGAAGCTGATGTGCTGCTGGACCATGATTATGATGGCATCAAGGAGCTGGACAATGCATTACCCCCATGGTGGAAATATGGCTTCTATATCACCATTGTTGTTGCGGTAATCTATGTATTCAACTTTCATGTGTTTGGCATTGGTAAAAATCCTGAGCAGGAATACGCAGCAGAGATGGCGGAAGGCAAACGCGTGGAAGAAGCTTACAAGGCCCGTACCAAAAATCTTGTAGATGAAAATAATGTAGTGATAGCTGACGCCGCTGGTATCGCTGAAGGTGGTAAACTGTATAAACAATCTTGCGTTGCCTGCCACGGCGCCAATGGCGAAGGTGGAATTGGACCAAACCTTACAGACGAATACTGGATCCATGGCGGATCCATGAATAATATTTACAAAACCCTTAAAATAGGCTATCCCGATAAAGGTATGCAGGCATGGGAAAGCATTTTCAGCCCTATTCAGATGAAGGACCTGTCAAGCTATGTAAAATCACTGAAAGGCACCAAACCCGCAAATGGGAAAGCACCGCAAGGTGACCTCTATAAAGACTAATGCACTGGTATTGAAGTATACTGGTGTAGTGATGTGGTAGTGCAGGATTTCCAGCACTACCACTAATCCCCTCACACTACAAAAACAGTATGATGAAAAGCGAACAAGACATACACCTGGACCAGAGTTTCAGAGACTCTGTAGCTACCATAGACCAGAAAGGAAACAGGAAATACATCCATCCAAAGAAGCCCAAGGGCCCGCTGTACAACAAACGCACGTTGTTCAGCATCTTCTACCTTATACTTTTCTTTACACTGCCCTTCATCAAGCTGGACGGCGAGCCTGTATTCATGATCAATGTGCTGGAAAGAAAATTCATTTTCTTCGGCCAGATCTTTGGCCCACAAGACTTCTTTCTTTTCGCACTTGGAATGCTCACATTCATCGTATTCGTGATCCTCTTCACGGTGGTCTTTGGCCGGGTGTTTTGTGGATGGGCCTGTCCCCAGACGGTTTTCATGGAGATGGTGTTTCGCAAGATCGAATATTGGATCGATGGGGACTCCGCCAAACAAAGACAGCTTCGCGAAATGCCCTGGAATGCAGAAAAAATCAGGAAGCGACTGACCAAGATCGCGGTCTTTTATGCCCTTTCATTCCTCATCGCCAACTTCTTCATGGCCTATCTCATTGGGATGGACAAAGTAAAATTGTACATCCATGAAGGGATCGGTGCGCATTTCGGCACTTTCATTACACTGGTTATTTTCTCTGCAGTATTCTTCTTTGTTTACTATTGGTTCAGGGAACAAGTCTGTATAGTAGTATGTCCCTACGGCAGGCTGCAGGGTGTTTTGCTCGATAAGAATTCGATTGTTGTGGCGTATGACTACTCTCGCGGAGAACCGAGGAAGAAAGGGAAAAGGGTGAGTGATGAGGGTGAGGCGGGAGATTGCATTGATTGTGGGGCTTGTGTGCGTGTATGCCCAACGGGTATCGATATCCGAAATGGAACACAGCTTGAATGCGTGAATTGTACAGCCTGCATTGATGCCTGTGACGAGATCATGGTGAGCATCAATAAACCAACAGGCCTTATAAGATACGCTTCAGACAATGATATCAGACAAGGCAAGAAGCCAAAGGTAAATGCCCGCATTATAGCATACTCCGTTGTTTTGACCCTACTGCTTTCCGTACTCGCATTCCTGTTGATTACACGTGACGATGTAGATGTAACCATCCTACGAGCATCTGGTGCTATGTATCAAACCCTGCCTGACGGCAGGCTGGCCAATATCTACAATATCAAGATGGCCAACAAAACCCGAAACGAAATTCCCATCACCCTCAAACTGGAAAACGTGAAAGGTGAGATTGAGATCATCGGTGGTGAATTTAAAGTAGGCAGTGAAGGCTACCGCACCCAGCCCTTTATCATCAAGATCAATCCAACTGAACTTCATCATCGCAAAACAGAATTGAAGATAGGTGTGTATGAAAAAGAGAAGAAACTTAAAACCGCAGAAGTAACATTTATGGCGCCCTCAAATTAGCTATTAGCTAGTGGCGGGATTAAAATTTAAAGTATGACAAAACTCAATTGGGGACATAAAATTGCGCTGGTGTACCTGCTCTTTGTAGCTGGGATCATTTACCTGGTGGTACAGGCCAGCAGGCAGAACATTGACCTCGTTACGGAAAACTATTACGCAGAAGAGATCCAGTACCAGCAACGGATCGATGAGAAAAACAATACGCAGTCGCTCTCCGCACCGCTGGAGATCAATGTGCATCAAGGTGTGCTTACGGTTTCCTTTCCGGAGGAGTTTTCGCAAAAAGAACTCAAAGGAGAAGTGCAACTGTACTGCCCATCCGATGCAAAAAAAGACCTCAGCAGGAACCTTCAGATGGAAAACAATAAGACGATGATCTCCCTTCCGGAACAAAACCAGGGATTTCATCAACTCAAGGTGAAATGGGAAGCGGAAGGCGTGAAGTATTATTTCGAAAAAAACCTGATGCTTAACTAATGTGGATCGCATTCATACTGGGACTGGTCAGCTCTCTGCATTGTGTAGGGATGTGCGGCCCGTTGGCGATGATGGTGCCGGGCTCAAAACCCGTTGCAGGAAAACATAACCTCCGTTCCATCGGCCTGCCCTTTCTGTACAACCTGGGACGGGCAAGCACTTATGCTTTATTTGGGTTGCTCTTTGGCCTGGTAGGAAGAGGCTTTGCCTGGTTTGGCTGGCAGCAAAAAATCTCCGTAGCACTGGGGATCATTATCCTGATCAGCGTTCTGGTTCCCGGATTGATCAAACACACCCACCCGGTTAACCAGGCGGTACAGCAAATCATGAGCCGTGTCAGAACGGGTATGTCGAGGTTGCTCTTTCAAGGCAAACCCGGTTCCGTATATGTGTTCGGATTACTGAATGGCCTTCTGCCTTGCGGCATGGTATACATGGCACTGGCCGGTGCCATTGCTACGGGAGATGCCCTGAAGGGTGCTGGATTTATGTTTGTATTTGGCTTGGGCACCCTGCCTGCCATGTGGTCAGTCAGTATTTTCAGCGGGTTGATCCGTCAGGAACTCAGGATCAAAGCCCGCAAGATCTACCCTGCGGTCATGGCGGTCATCGGTATCCTCCTGATCCTAAGGGGACTGAACCTGGATATTCCTTATATCAGCCCGGCCTTACACATAAGTCATTCTACCGCCATTCAATGCCATGATTAAGGTCATTTTTTCAAATGATAACTGACATTGAAAGGGTCTGGAGAGCCTGATAGATTTGTAGTGTAAAGTTTCGCAAGGAATAATACGGACTGCTTATGGCAGTTGTCTTCATCAGAAGACCTATCAAAGAGCCCTGTTGTAAGAGGGATGCAGCAGGGCTTTCTTTGACCGCCTCCATGGCAACCAATAGTTGAGGCAGCTATTGATCATAGAAAAATGTTTTGAACGATGCTAAAGCTGAAAGAAACACGAGAGAAGCTGGAACAATTCCAGGACGAGGCCGGGATGTGGTTGCGTACACTGGATTTTATCAAACAGGAAAATAATTTTCTGAAAAATCGTTTGTCTGCTGTGGTAGATAACCAATCTGATAAGTCATTTCTTGCCCAGGCGGAACACTTCCAGAACCAGTTCATCATCAAAGATGAATTCATCGATGAATTGAAGCACGACGTAAATGAGCAGATCAGGGAAGTAAAAATCTATGGCATGAAAAATGCCGAACTGAACGGACACGCCAAATCTTTTGCAAATATGCAGGACAATCTGCGAGACCAGATGACTTATCTGGAAAAAGAGCTTACCAGTCTTCGAAATGAGTTCTATGCTTTCCTGACCAAACAAATATGGTCCTAAAACTAGCTATTAGCTATTAGCTAGTAGCTAGTTTAGCATGGAGGTGAGTTTCTTCTCATTCACGATCACAATATTTCCGTCCTTGATTTCAATGAGTTTCTCACTCCTGAAATCACTCAGCGTCCTGATCAAAGATTCCGTTGCAGTACCCGCAATATTGGCGAGATCCTCCCTGGAAATATGAATGGAGAAATGCTCCTCCCCTTTCTTCCTATACTTTCGCTGGAGGCTTAACAGCGCATCCGCTACACGTTTGCGAAGTGAATTGTACGCCAACCCAAGCAACTGCTCTTCCCTTTCTGCAACATTATGGGCCAATAGTTTAATGAACTTCTTCGTTACTTCAGCATTGTTGTTGATCAGCGATTCAAAATCGTCCCTGGGTATCAACGCCACCTCTGCATCTTCCATGGCTTCCGCAGATTCATGATAAATGGTATTCTCCAATAACGCAACGTAGCCAAAGAAGTCGCCCTCAGAATATAAACCCACGGTGAGTTCTTTGCCGTCATCATTTGACTTGAAGGTCTTCACTTTCCCTTTCACTACAAAGAACATCCTTCCCGGATGATTGCCTTCCGTATAAATGACCTGCTTCTTTTTATAGTGATTGATATTACGGCCTTCAGAAAGATTCTTCAATGCATCACCCTTGCCGAGGTCATGCATAAACTCATGCACACCATTGATATCTGAAGGATATTGCTTCCGAAGCAGTTCAACTTTTTTCAGCCTGCTCTCAATAGAATTGAGTAGTTCAATATCAGTAAATGGCTTAGTGATGTAATCATCTGCACCCATTTCCATGCCTCTGCGGAAATCACCACGCTCTGCTTTTGCCGTCAGGAAAATGAAGGGTATATTTTTCAGGTCTTCATTCTTATTGATGAGGTGCAATACACCGTAACCATCCAGTACCGGCATCATGATATCACAAATGATCAGGTCTGGCTTATCCTGCAAAGCTTTTTCCACGCCCACTTTGCCATTCTCGGCCGTGACTACATCATAGTTGGCAAGAGAAAGAATTTCAGCAGTATTTTCCCTTACATCATGATTGTCTTCGATCAACAGGATCTTGCTCATAGTTAAATCTTATATTGAATTGGGTTCCTTTCTCAAGTTCGCTCTCTACCTGAATGTCACCGTTCATCAACTCTACATATTTAGAAACGATGTGCAGCCCAAGCCCGGTTCCCTGGATATTCGTCACGTTCTGGGCCCTGAAAAAACGCTCAAACAAATGCTTCCGGTCTTCATCAGGAATACCTAAACCATAGTCTTTTACGGTGATCAAGATAGCATTTTCAGTGACTTCAGTATGAATATCTATCTGGGAATGCTCGAATGAAAACTTAATTGCATTTGAGATGAGGTTGATCAACACATTGCGGAAGAGGGAAAGATCAAGATATACTTTCTGAAGACCTTTATGCACGTAGTTGAACCGCTGACCTGGCTTCATGATGGTCTGCATTTCATTGCACACCAATTGGATCTGCTCACGGATATTGAAGGATGAAAAATTGGTCTGTACCCGGCCCTCTTCAATGCGACCAATCGACAAAAACTCATTTAAAATATCGGTCAGGTTGTTCACGGCCGATTTTATCCGCTGGATATGCTTATCGCGTTTATCCTGCTCTTCAGCCTGTTTGTATTTGGCCACCAGAGAAACCGAAGACAGGATGGTACTCAGGGGCGTCCTGAATTCGTGGGATGCCATCGAAACAAACCTCGATTTCAGATCACTCAGTTCTTTTTCTTTATTCAATGCCGCTTCCACTTCGGCCTTTGAGGCTTCCAAAGCCTGAAGGGTGGTTTTCAGTTCAAATGTCCTGGAAACTACTTTTTGCTCCAGCTCATTATTTAGTTTTTCAACCTCCAGGTTGCTTTTCTCCAGGTCCAACTTTTGCTGGAGCAGCATCTCCTCGATCTCCTTGCGTCGGGAAATGTCAATGATATATGCGATCACAAAAGGCTCACTTCCAAAGGTATAGTGACCAAGGCTCACTTCAACAGGAAACTCTTCGCCATCCTTGCGAACAGCATTGAGATCCATATTCTGGCCCATGGACCGGTTTACCGGTTTTACATTGTATTTCTTCCTGTAGTGAACGTGTTTATCCCGGAACCGAGAAGGGATGAGGTCTTCAACTGTGTGAGACAACATATCATCTCCATAGCCAAATAAAGTACGTGCGAAACGGTTAGCCATTACGATCCTGCCCTGGTCATCGGCCACAATAATGGCCATTGTGGCAAAATCAAACAGGGCCTCAAATTTGAGTTTCTCCCTTCGGAGCATCTCAATAGTGGACTGGTTAATGTCTTGTTCCACTTCTTTATTCATCTTTCCAAAGATACAATAGTTCATCCAAGGCTACCCTGAACCAATCCCGGGAAAATTGGTTATATTATCGCGTGAACAGCTTACAAAAAACCAGTTTCGCCACCTGGCTGGCCATTGCTATGCACCTTGCGGGTGTTATCGGCATCCAGATTGGCATGGATGAACTGTTCCAGCAATTGACGCCTTTTAACCTGCTGGCGATGTTCCTTCTGGTTTGGTTCACGGCCCCGGAAAGGAACCTGAAAATGCTTGTTTTCTTCGTGGTTTGTTTTGTTGTAGGGTATGGGTCCGAGCAAATTGGCGTTCATACCGGCCTGCTTTTTGGGAACTATAGTTATGGCCAAGCCCTCGGTCCCAAATGGATGGACGTGCCTTTAATGATCGGTGTGAATTGGTTTATTGTGGTATATGCCGCGGGTATGCTCGCACTCAAGGTAAGGCAGTGGGTAGGTAAAGCTTTTCCGATGGCCGGGAAGGCGGCATTCAGCAGATGGTTGGGATTCTCCCTGGTGCTGGACGGCGCTTTACTTGCGACTATGTTCGACTGGATCATGGAGCCTGCTGCCGTCCGGCTGGGATTCTGGCAGTGGGACGGGGGGCATATTTCGATGCTCAACTATCTCTCCTGGTTTCTGATCAGTATGATCCTGCTCTTTCTGTTTCGGAAACTCAAATTACAGTTTCATCCTTTTGCAGTCAATTTACTCCTGATACAGGCTTTATTTTTTCTGTTGGTACGCGGTTAACGGGGCATGCTGGCGATCCAGTCCCTGATCAGCGCTACAGCCTCTGGTTGAACCAGAGTACGCCCAAGTTCAGGCATCATCACACCAGGATCATTTGATTTGATCCGATATAAAAGGATGGATTCATCCGGCTTTCCAGGAACAATACCAAAACGAAGGTTCCCAGATCCACGTCCCGCAGCCACTGGCGTTTTTTCTACCCCGATTTTAATTTTATCTGTCTCGCGCCAACCCAGGTGCAGGCCTGATGTGCTGGCTGGACCATCCGCGCGATGACAGTGCGCGCAATTAATATCGAGCCAAATTCTTGCGCGTTCTTCAAGGGTTCCTGTGGCAGGATCATTCCAAACCACACCCTTCGGCAAAGGAGAGCCGGGATCTTTCAGGATACCCGCTTTAACCCAATGCGCAATTTGATTTTCTGATACACCTTCGTAACTGTGTTCTCCGTTCAGCTGCCAGGCAGAGGGGCCAATCGGCATCATCTTTTCCTGCTGGTTATGACAGCCCTTGCATTGGTTCATGTTAGGAACTACATAGCTGTGGGTTCGCTTCTTCCCTGAAACATCTATGTAACTGACCGTGGTGGTTTCCCCGGCAACGTCCAGTTCCGCATCTGTTTGCGCCTCATTCCAGATATACGGCAAGGCCCGCCACCCTGAGGCCTCACGGATCAACAAACGAGTTTCAATGATCCGCCGCCCTTTTAAAGGATCCCGAAAATCGAAGGGATAATAAAAATTTTTGATCAAAGTGGTGCCTTCCGGAAAATCAAACACTACAGTATCATTATATGGGACGATGGCTCCGGTGGGCAACGCTACAAATCTTTCCTTCTCTGCAAAATCTGTAAACAAGGAAGTGTTGAGATGATAAGGCATTACATGTTTCGCAGGAATGAGCTGCTTCATGTCACCGGTGAAGAATCCATATTCAGATAATTTCATCTTCGGCGCATTTCCCTTTTGGAGAAATGCGAGAAAGGGCAGGCACAATATCGATACAATAACAATCTTCTTCATGGGTGATCATTGACAAACCACAACAGTGATGTCACGTGAGATGTTCTTAAAATCATTGGAGGCATCCAGGTTTGCCCAGGTAGCGCCTTTGTTGTTCTTTACACAGATGGCTTTGTCTGCGGGATACTTGTTGTTTACGGCAAGCTTCTCATCGAGAATGCCATCGTACACAATATCCGGTACATCCTTGCCGAACTTGAGTTTGAACCGATATAGTTTCCCCATTCTCCCCTTCATCGTGGCCCGGCGACGCTCCTTGGAATATTCATTGTCGTAGATTCTTATGGCCGTAGGATAAGGATAGTACGATGAATCATTGATTTGATTCTCTGTGATGAAATAGCTGATGACGCCTGTGGGAACCGTCCGGTTGTTGATCACTTTGTTTCCGTAAACATCCACGTTGGTAGACGCCAGCAAAAGGATGCCGGTTCCCTGCGGAACTTTTCCAACGATGTTTCCTTTAGGTGCAAAATTGACGGCGTTGTTATCCCTCACCACATTGTTGTACACTTTGCAGTTGCCACCTTTTTTGAGTTTGAGATCAGGCAGGTCAAAGACGAGTATCCCGCCGGTGTTGTTGTAGGCTTCGTTATTGTATATTTCGGCATCCCATGAATTTTCGATCTCGATGCCTGCAACGTTCTCATAGGCTTTGCAATTGCGGACAATAATGTTTCTGGACTGTCCCACATAGATGCCGGCATCCGATGCGCCACGGGCCGTGCATTCCTCGATCAATACTTTCTCGCACATCACGGGGTACAAAGCATAGGATCCATTCTTCTCACTCATCTTGCCCGTCCATCCTGCCCATACCCTTCTGAAGGTGATCCCTTTTACATCCATCGTTTTGATACAATCCCCTTTGGCATCTTCAATAGAGAGATCTTCGAGGGTTATATCTTCAGCATTGGTAATGCGGATACCTTCCGCGCCAGATTGTTGACCCTTATAGGAAAGTATGGTTTTGCCGATGCCCTTACCGCGGATAGTGACATGCTTCTTTCCTTCCATAGAGAGGGTACCGTCAATGGTAAACTTCCCTTCCTCCAGATCGATGGTTCCGCCATCATCCACCATGATCAGCTGGGTCTGTAACTTTTTTTGAAAATCTTTCTGCGCAGAAACGCATGTAAACGCGAGGAGTCCGGCAATGGCAAGAAAGAGTTTACGCATCTTGAGTTAGGTTTTACCGGTAGCCGTGCTTACGGAGATACCATACCCGCCACGATCTGTGCGCTTTTCAGGCACAGGGGTATGCCTCCACCAGGGTGCACGCTACCACCCGTAAAATACAAACCTTTCAGGGAACTTGAATCATTGTGATGCCGTAAAAAAGCAGCCAGCTTTTCATTGGAACTGGTGCCATACAAGGAGCCCCTGTAACTCAAGCTATGTTTCTCAATGCCAACAGGATCAAGGATGATCTCTGTAGCGATCTGCGAGGCAATATCCTCTCCCAGCATCCGCTTTAGCTTCTGCAAGATCAGGGTCCTCGTCCTGGCAATCATCGCCGGCCAGTCTTGTCCAGACTCTGCAGGAGCGTTCACCATCACGAACCAGTTTTCATGACCCTCCGGGCAAAAACCAGCTTCCATTTTGGACGTGATATTGATATAGATGGTAGGATCATCATACATGCGCTGGAGTTTGAAGAGATGTTCAAACTCGGCCTTGTAGTTCTCTGAGAAAAAGATATTATGCAGGTGGAGCTTTGGAAATGATTTACGGATACCCCAATAAAAAATGAGCGCACTACTGCTGCGCTCCCGCTTCAACACTTTTGCCGTGGCTTTTTCATCATTCAGCAATTCCTTGTACACATAATACACATCCATATTGCTCACTACCAGTTCAGCCTTTACTTGCTTTCCGCCAACTTGTATTCCCTGCACTTCATTTCCCTGGTGGTTGATCTTCTCAACCCTGGTGTTGAATACAAACTTTACGCCTTTCTTCAGGGCCAACTGATACAATGCTGTTGGAATGGAGATCATTCCGCCCTTGGGATAGAATACGCCTTCATTATGTTCAAGATGCGGGATCATGGTGAGCATGGCGGGAGCCTGGTAAGGATCGCTTCCGTTATAGGTAGCGAAGCGATCAAAAAGTTGGACAGCCTCTGCTGACTTGAACCAGGATCGGTTAAAGCCGTGCATGGTGCTGGTGAGATAACCTAAACGGGTAGCCGAAATAGCCGGAAGCAGTTTTCGGCTTAGCCAGGTAGCGGAACGGTGCAGGGGATGATCGAGAAACAGTGTGCCGATACTTGAATAGGCTTTATCGGCTCGTTTCAAATACTTCTTCACTTTCTCCGGATCTTCGCCCAGTTTCTGGTTCATCTCACGGGCAAGACTATCTGGGTGAGTGAAAGCATCTACTGATTTACCATTCTCCCAGAAATAGCGGCAGGCCAGCGGCACAGGGGTATACTGAAAATATGGATCGATGGGCTCCCCGGCCAATGCAAACAGCTCTTCAATCAGTTGTGGCTGCGTGAACAAAGACGGGCCCGCATCAAATTGATATCCGTCTTTTTCAAACAGATCCAGTTTCCCACCGGCGGAAGCATTTTTTTCATATACGGTTACTGAATACCCTTTCACGGCCAGGCGGATCGCCACCGCCATTCCTCCCACGCCAGAACCGATAACCACTGCCAAAGGTGATTGCATGCCTTTAGATTATGCTTTCAATGTGTTCTTCCACCTGGTGGAAGGCAATTTTAAACCAGGCCGTGTAGATATGGGGATCAGTGATCAACTCTTTCCTGATGAGATCCATGGATTTATAACAGACTGCAGATACTTCAGCAGGGTCTGGTTGAACCTCGCCATTGTGTTGCCCCACAAAAACATGATCATATTCGTGTTCTGTTAAACCATTATCAAATGCGGCTTTGTAGGTAAAAGAAAAAGCGTGCCGGATTGATGGAGAAATGCCTAATTCTTCAAAAGTTCTTCGTTGTGCGGCTTCTATATTGGATTCGCCGGGCCGGGGATGGCTGCAACAGGCATTGGTCCATAAGCCGCCGGAATGATATTTGGAAAGGGCTCTTTGCTGCAAAAGCATTTCACCGCTGGCATTGAATAAAAAAACAGAAAAGGCCCTGTGAAGCAATGCTTTCTCATGGGCTTCCATTTTCTCCATGAGGCCAACTTGCTGATCAGACTCGTCAACCAAAACAACATAATCCATAAAAAGACGGAAGGTGCCGGATAGTAAATCCGGATTATAAAATATTCAATTGTGTTCTTACCATGGCCTTGGCCGCAACCCAGGCCTTTGCATAATTGGGGATCCTGATGCGCTCTTCCATGATACGCTCCGGTTGTGTCTTTTTGATCTTACGGAACAGGCTCAGGTAGTATTTATAGGCAACATATACGCCGAAACGGGACTTCAAAGGAAGTTTGATGATGCCTTCGTAGGCATGGTGAAAATCATTGGCGATATCTTCTTCAATGCCGTCTTTCATGCATTTGGTAAAGTTGCCAAAGTCAACCCCTGGGAAATACATCCTGTTGAGTTGTTGGTAGTCCGCTTTGAGGTCCCTCAAAAAATTAACTTTCTGGAAGGCGGCACCCAATGAACGGGCATGGGGAACCAACTCCTCGTATTGTTGCTTGTTTCCCTCGCAAAAAACATATAGACACATCAGGCCCACTACTTCAGCGGAACCGTAGATATATTCCTTGTACCCTTCATGGTCATACTGCTGACGGGAAAGGTCAAATTCCATGCTCTTAAAGAAAGCTTCGATCAGCTCCGGATCAATATCGTATTTATTGACTGTCATCTGGAAGCTGTGAAGGATTGGATTCAGGCTGATCCCCCTGGCGATGGCATCGTAGGTTTCCTTTTTGAATTCGCTTAACAGATCCTGTTTATCATGATCATGAAAAGTGTCTACGATCTCATCGGCGAAACGAACAAATCCATAGATATTATAGATGGGTGTACGCAGGTCTTCATGAAGCATGCGGATAGCACTGCTGAAAGAGGTACTGTATCTCTCCGTAGTCAGTTTACTACACTGCTGGCTTACTTCGTGAAACAGACTAATCATAGCGATCAATGGGGTTTTAAACTTTGTCGTTTTGTAAATCTAAAAAAAAATGGCCACCCACCTAATTTATTCTGCAATCGTGTTGAACTGAATAACAGCTTAATGGCCGAAATGTTTAACCACCTGACCCGCAACCACCTCCCCACTGATGAGACTTGGTGGAACACCGGGTCCGGGAACGGTCAGCTGACCCGTGTAAAACAAATTAGGTATTTTTTTGCTGCGGCAGCTGGGCTTCAGGATCGCCGTTTGCATCAGGGTGTTTGCCAGGCCATATGCATTGCCCTTGAAGGCGTGGTAGTCGTTGATGAAGTCGCTATGGGCAAATGTTTTACAATAGATGATGTCTTTGCTGATGTCGTCGCCGGTGATCCGGGCAAATCGTTTGAGGATGATGTCAAGGTATTGCTGCCGAAGTTCTTCGGTATCTCCGGTAAGTCCTGCAGCAACCGGTATCAGGAAAAACAGGTTCTCGCACCCTTCCGGGGCGGCACTGGGATCTGTATGCGAGGCTGCACTCAAGTAAAACAGCGGCTCTTTGGGCCATTGTTCTGTAACGTAGATCTCCTTTGCATGGGCCTCAAAAGGCACATCGAAAAACAAACTATGGTGCAGTACCGATGTCACTTTTCGGTTTACCCCAATGTAATACAAGAGGCTGCCAGGTGCCATCAGGCGTTTATCCCAATAGGCATCTGAATATGTTCTGAGTTGCGGCGGGAGCAACTGTGTTTCGATGAAATGATAATCTGCACCGCCAATCACCACATCGGCCTCAAAACTTCTTCCGTTAGCGCACACTACTTGTTTCACTGTATTACCATTCATCACCACCTCTTTCACATCGTGGGAATAATGAATCTGAACACCCAGTTCTTCAGCCAAGGTTGCCATGGCTTTCACCACACTGTACATGCCGCCCTCCGGATACCAGGTACCGAGTTTGATGTCTGCATAGTTCATCAGACTGTAAAGGGCCGGTGTATTTTCCGGCAAGGCACCCAAAAACAAAACAGGAAATTCCATCATCTGACGGATCTTCGGATGCTTGAAATACTTAGCGATATGTGATTTGATGGAAGTGAATACATCCAGCTTAAAGACGCCTTTGATCAGATCCATATCCATGAACTCACCCAGGGTCTGGCCTGGTTTATACACCAGTTTGTTGATACCTACTTCATACTTGTAGGCTGCTTCGTGCATGAATTTATCCAAAGCGTTGCCTGCACCGGGTTCCATGGATTCAAGAAGCGATTTCAGTTCCTGGTAGTTGGCGGGAATATCTGTAAAACCCTGATCCCAGTAGATTCGGTAAGACGGATCAAGCCGTTTCAACTGGTAATAATCGTTGACCTTCCTGTTGAACTGTGCGAAGTACCGCTCAAACACATCGGGCATCCAATACCAGGAGGGGCCCATATCAAAAGTAAACCCCTGCTCTTTCAACTGTCTTGCCCGGCCTCCCGGCATATTGTGTTTCTCCAACAGCGTCACATCCCATCCGGCTTTCGCCATGAAAGACGCCGCAGACAGTCCGGCGAAACCGGCGCCGATGACAATAACTTTCTTTTTATTCACGCGTCAAATAAAGTCAAAAAACAAAAGTCAAAAGCCAAAACCTTTTTTATTTTTTGACTTTTGACCTTTTACTTGATGGTTATAATTAATATCTGCTGATCTGTTCTTTCAGCAACCGCCGTGCGAAGTGAATGCGGCTCTTAATGGTACCCAAGGGCTCATGCAGCATATCAGCGATCTCATGGTATTTGTATCCTTCGAAATACAACATAAAAGGATGTCTGAAGATTTCCGGCAATGCATGGATTGCAGCCTGGATCTCTTTCACTTTCAGGTTTGATTCTGCAGAATTGGCAATGGCACTTTGCTGATGATCCAGCAGGTAATCGTTAGATGAATGATCAAAAATGGTATTCTGCTTGGATTTGCGCCTGTAGTTGTTAATGAAGATGTTGCGCATGATGGTATAGAGCCAGGCCTTAATATTGGTACCTACACTATACTTCTCCTGGTTGGCCAAAGCACGATACATCGTTTCCTGTAACAGGTCCTTGGCTGATTCTTGGTCTTTGGTAAGGGTAACGGCAAATGGCTTCAGAAAATCAGCGTTCTGCATTAACATTTGATTGAACTCAGCAGTTGCCATGGTATTTTGTTTAATTCTGTATAGGTCAAATTTAAACAGAATAACGGACACCATCCTATTTTTTGTGCAACTATTTTGTTGTAAAAGTTAAACAGTTTATAACGGAGGGTGGTA
>JBKCVJ010000045.1:0-7874 GCA_046317915.1 Sphingobacteriales bacterium | reverse complement strand
GCAGCACTTCAATACCAGCCTCCCGATGGTCAACTACAACTATGGGGGCTTAGTCCCTGATTTTTGCCATTTTTTAACCTACAACCTGTTACCTTCAACGTCTTGGTAAAAGAATCACGGTTTTACCGGACAACAGTGATTGCACAATTGTACTATTGCATAGCTATCAATCCAATCCCAAGGTAATTCCTTTATCTACGGCCGGCACGCCGTTTGTGATCCAGGCCGGAGGCTTTTCGCCTTTCAAAAGCCAATCAAAAAACTGCTGCTCCCGAATGGAAATGTCTTTTCGGTTTTTGCGTTGCACGAGGTTATGAGCTTCGCCATTGTAGTTCAAGAGCCATACTTTTTTCCCGAGGCGGCGCATGGCGGTAAACATCTCGATGCCCTGGTACCAGGGTACCGCACCATCGGCATCATTAGACATGATCACCAAAGGTGTGATGATCCTGGGCACATAGAATAACGGTGAGTTTTCGATATACAAGTTTTGCTTCTCCCATAATGTGGCACCAATCCGGCTCTGTGACTTCTCATACTGGAACTGGCGGTTGAGGCCACTCTCCCATCTGATCCCACCGTATGCACTGGTCATGTTAGCCACTGGTGCGCCGGCCCATGCGGCGGCAAATAACTTGGTACGTGTAATGAGGTAGGTCAGTTGATAACCACCCCAGCTTTGGCCCTGTACGCCAATCCTTGTACTGTCTATCCCGCCTTTCTTCACCATCGCCCTTGCACCACTGACCACATAATCATAGGCTGATTTACCAGGGTATCCCGTCTTATAATGAATGTCTGGCACAAACACCACATAGCCCCTGCTGACAAAAAAGGTAATGTCCAGTCGGCTGGGTGTTGGCGCCGGCGCGCGATAAGCGAACAGGGTTTCTGCATCCCGCTCGTAGAAATAACAGATCATCGGATACTTCTTCGTGCCATCAAATCCTTCCGGTTTAAAAAGCATTCCTTCAGACATCTTGCCATCATATGCTTTCCAGCTGACCAATTCCACACTGCCCCAACTGTATGTACTTTGTTGCGGATTGAGGGCTGTTAGCTTTTGTTCTGACGTGCCTTTACGCATATAAAGATCCGGGGATTGCTGAAAAGATTCCTTTGAGTAAGCCAACACCTCACCATTCTTGCTGGCATCCACAGAACGCATCAGGTAAGGGCCTTCCATCATTGACTCCAGTGTGTTCTTACTTAGGTTCAGTGTAGCCAATCCTCCGTATTTATTGCTATCCCTTTGCGTGCGCAACAGGATGGATTTTGAAGGATCGATGAAACGTTCTTCGGGATCAAGGGAAACATATCGATAACTGATTCCTTGCTTGCGGCCCTGGCCGTTGGTAACGTTCACCGGCGTCTTCACGCCATCAGGATCTAATTGCCAGATATCATATCGGTCATACACCAACAGTGCTGCATCATTCGCCAACCACCTGGCCACACCAAAGGCACTGGGGTCAGATGGCATGTCATATTCTTCGTCGTACAGTTTAGTGGGCACTTTCGCGGAAATATTCTTTACCACGCCATCCTTCCATGTGAAATACTGCCTTGCCTTTTCATCGAACCAAAAAATGTATTTTCCCCCCGCGCTCAACTGGGGCATGGTGGTGAGGTTTCTGGTAACCAAGGTACGCTGGCCGGTTTTTAGATCGATGGCATACACATCACGCAGTTGTTCACCGGTCCATTGGGATTGTATCCTCCTTCCGGTGTCACAAACACCCACAAAAAGATTTCCGTCCATGGTGTAATTGGTGACAACATCACGCATATTCTCATCACCCAATTGCTGCATCTTCCCGAATCCCAGGTCAAACATCGCCAGGTAATTTCTTTTCTGTTCCCTGCTGAGGTTATACAGTTGCTGGGTTTGCAGATAGTCGTCTTTGTAATTCCAGATATCCAGTTTCACCAGATCAATTTCGGGTACTGAGGTATCTTTTGCGGGCCTGATCGGTGCGGTGCCAAAGAACAACCTGTCACCACTGTCGCTGAACTTCGTGGCACCATTCTCGCTGACCGTCCAGCCTATTCTCATCCCGGCGATATTCTTATCAGCCAGCATCACGGCTGAGTCTGTACCGTTACGCCAGTACCATAGTTTATAAAACTTTTGCAGCGCCTTGGCACTGCTGTCCCTTTCTGCTACAAAAGCGATCTGGTAAGCATTACTATCTATATCAAAATTTGAAAACTCATTCCCGCCGCGTGCGATGGTGTCAAGCTTGTTCTCAAGGCTTCGGTACACCATGACGCTGTTCATGGAGCCTTTGACGGAACGGGCCTGACGACCCTCCATGACCAGGATCTTTCCATTCTTGCTCCATTTGTATTCGCTGATGTTGCGGAATATGCGAAGGCTGGTATCCCCAAGCGTGGCTACTACCAGGTTGGATCCCTCATCTGACTCACCACGCCTGGCCGTATCTGTATTGTGCATATGCACCGCTATCAATCCGTTGGTATGCTTAGGCATGGTATAGGCTTTGATATTGGGTTTAACCGTCATGCCCCCATTCACCAGATTGATCACACAAATGGAATCCTTCGGAAAATCCTCCGGCTTTTTCTTTTTGATCCTTGCCTCACGGTTGGCCGCGAAAAACGGCCTCACTAACGCCACCGCATACCTGCCGTCAGCGGTGAACTGCGGATTATATCCACGGGGCACACTGTAGGTTTGTGTGCTGTTGACGGCGCGGATGATGAGTTCATTGTCTCCTTCCTGCACTGCCTTTACAAATGCGATCCATTGGCCATTGTCTGCAACAATCCTTTCCCCAATACTTTCCCATTGGTCATACATGGTGTGATCCAAGGGCTTTTTTTGTGCAGTAACAGAAATGAAGAACAACAAGCAAAGGGTGGTTGCTAACAGACGCATAGTGTGAAATTAGTTGCGATGAAATTAAGACAATTCAGGCTTTCTTCTTCCAAACGCGCCAGCTTTGAATCAACACGGTAAACACAATAATCGCCATGCCATAGTAAAACCCCGATTCCAGTTCCTTGTCTTCCCGGTACAACAGAAAAGCCAGCAGGATCCCGTACAAAGGCTCCAGATTGTAGCTGAGGTTTACGGTGAAGGGGGAAATTGATCGCAAGGCACTCATGGAAAGATTATAGGCCAGCACGGTACAGAAAAGGCTTAGGAACAATAACCAGCCGGTGTCTGACCAACTCGGCATCAGGGTTTGGACAGGAAAAAAATACAGGTAGAGGGGTAAGAGTACTGTCAACAGCAGCCATCCGCCGGTGAGTTGGTGACGGGTGAGATCCATGGCTGAATGTTTTTTCAGCAGGCGTTTATTAAAAATGGTGAAAAGTGCGGCGAGGGCCGATGAAACGATGCCAAGTAAGATTCCTGTTTTGTATTTGGGGTCAAAATGGAAGATGAGGTAGATGCCTACCATAACCAGTAACCCGAGCATCCATTCCCGGATATCGTTCTTCCGTCCCGTGATGATGGGATCAAAAACGGCCGTGAAGAAACTCACGGCGGAGAAGCAGACCAGTCCGATGGAGACGTTGGCATACTTAATGCTTCCGTAAAAAAACACCCAATGCAGTGCTACCAGGCCACCTACAGCATATACCGGAAGGAGACCGGCCTTGCCGGATGTTAATGATCTGGGGGCCAGTGCATACATCGCCCATAAAAAAATAACGGTAAAGAATAACCGATACCAAACCAATAAACCTTCATTGAGTGTGATCAACCTGCCTAAGATCCCTGTGAAGCCTGCCAGTAAGATGGCGATATGCAGCTGCAGGAATGCTTTCTTCATGCAACAGAGTTGGCAGTATTGCGGATGCGCTGACGATAGTTTTTAAACATACTCTGCCACTGGATCTGCATCACGCCCAAGATCCCTTCTTTGACAATTCCTTTGTGCATTTTGGAGGTACCGAGTTTACGGTCGATAAACGTGATGGGCACTTCTCTTATCTCGTAACCCAGTTTCCAGGCAGCAAATTTCATCTCGATCTGGAAAGCATAGCCCACAAAGCTGATGCCATCCAGGTTGATGTTATCCAGCACATCGCGCTTGTAACACATGAAACCGGCAGTGGGATCTTTGACCGGCATCCAGGTGATGAGTCTTGTATACAACGCACCGCCCTTGGACAACATATTTCTGTCCCAGGGCCAGTTTTTCACATTACCGCCTTTCACATAACGAGAACCCACGGCCAGGTCACCGCCCTCGTGTTTACAGGCGTGATAAAGTCTTTCCAGATCATCCGGATTATGGGAAAAATCCGCATCCATCTCAAAAATGAACTGGTAGTTTCGGGCCAATCCCCATTTGAATCCGTGGATGTACGCCGTACCCAAACCCAGCTTGCCTTTACGCTCTTCAAGGAAAAGCCCTGAATACTCACCCTGCAGCCTCCTCACTATTTCACCGGTCCCATCGGGGCTGCTGTCATCCACCACCAGGACATGAAAATCCTTGTTCATGGAAAAGACATAACGAAGGATAGCTTCAATGTTATCCTTTTCATTATAAGTGGGTATGACAACTAATTTCTCCGGCATAATTGTATTCTGGATGCTAGGCTTTCTTCAGTAAGGTTCGGTTAAATATCTCCGTCAGTTTTTGTTTGGTGTGCATGGGGAAATCACCCTTCATCATCCAGTCGTAATACTGCGGCTCTTGTTTCAGCACGTCGGCAACGGAACGCCCTTTATGTTTTCCGAAATTAAAGACTTCTACACCATTTTCAAATATGAATCGCCTGGCGAAGTCAACGATGGGTTCTTCTCCAAGGAACTTGATGATGGCATCCACGTCTTTTCCGATATTTGGATATCGCTCTACTTGCGCAGCCAGGATCTCCCAGGTGGCTTCCGCATCAGCTTCGGCACTATGGGCATTGTCCAGAGACTTATTGCAATAGAACTTATACGCAGCAGACAAGGTCCGGGGTTCCATCACATGAAAAATCTTCTGCACATCCAGCATCCGGTGCGTGGTAAGGTCAAGGGTAAGGCCGGCGCGGAGGAATTCTTCCATGAGCAGGGGCCAATCAAAGCGGTTTGAATTATATCCAGCGAGGTCACAATGTTCTATAAACTGTTTGAATTCATTGGCTACATTCCTGAAAGGAGGGGCATCTTTTACCATTTCATCGCTGATCCCGTGGATCTTGGCGGCCGCTTCGGGGATCTTCATCTCGGGATTGATCAGCTTGCGTTTCACGGTTTTGGAGCCATCGGTATTAATTTTCACCACCGCAATTTCTACGATGCGGTCTACAGCCAGGTTGGTTCCGGTAGTTTCCAGGTCAAGGACGGCAATTGGTCTTACTAATTGGATATTCATGCATTGGAGGTATAAGGCGCAAACTTCGACAAAAAAATGCTTTAATCCCCTGCCACTGGTACAAAAAAGCCACATGGGTCAAAAAAAGCGAAAAAAATCTTTCCTGTTAACGGTTTGACCTTCTTTAAGTTAATATAAAACCCGTGTTAAATTCAGGTTTTCACGCGTAAACTTGCTTGTAAATCCGGCTTAGATTTAGTTACTTTGTATCCTCTCGCTCCGATACCTTTTGAATCCTCCTCTAATCCGCATTTAACGAGCCCTTCGGGCTGATTCAAAACATTTCAAATTACTACAAAATGAAAAGGTTAATTTTCGCTTGCGTACTCGTGACTACTGTTACCCTCATGATGACTTCCTGTACAACCGCTAAGAGCAGCACCCGCGGAGGCTGCCAGTCTACAAAAGGTATGATCGGTTACAGGTAAACAGTTTCACTCTCTGAACAAAAAATATTGAGGCCGGATTTCCGGCCTTTTTTTATTTTATCAATTGGACATTTGAACCATTGGACCTTTGGGTAATTGAACACTGCAACCTCCAACTTTCAACCTCTTTTATCGCAGGTATCGCATCAAGGACACAGCACTGCTCTGCTTTTCACTCAAAGTGAAATAGTACTTCCCGTCATTAGAAAAGCAAACCGCCTCACCTTGTTGTTCTAGCTGATACGGCAGTGTGATAAAGGATTTGGTAAGTGCGGCGGAGATTTTTTCTCCGGGCGGCCTCGTATAGTAGCGGATGGTTAAGTAATCTTTCACAGCAACACCTGTGCCATCACTCAGGATTGCAGCGCCCACCACACCACTGTATGGCAATTCACCGGCCTTGGTGGCGATGTTTAAGGTGGCTGTACTATATGGATATTTCACTACATAAACACCAGACCTGGCGTCACGCTTGGTGATGATGTAAATGTCCAAAGACCCGGGCTCAACAATGATGGCTTCTGCGTCATGGGCGCCGTCTTCATACTTTACCGGGAAAGTCTCCACCGCAATCTCGGAGGCTGAAGCTGTAACTTCAGGAGCCCTGAGGATGTTGACACGATCCCGTTTCTGGTCGTTATCCCCAATATCCGCAATATATAGGTACTTCAGCGCAGGATCCGGCCCACCCGCCAGGGCAAGGTCTTCCCAATCTGTATTCAATGCTCCTTTGACAGGAATGGATTTCACGAGCTGACCCTGATGGGAAAGCAAACTCAGTTCAGGTGGATTGCCACTATCTTCCTGTACCCAGAGCATTCCTGCATTGAGACGGGAATCCGCAATACCGGAAGCCTCCTCCAGCACGCCCGTAGCCATTGGAAAGGCAACGGGGCTGTCTGTTTCCGAAGATTCTTTTTTACAACCGGAAAATAGACCTATCACCAATGCAACCCAAAAGACACTATTTTTCATCTTGTGCATGCTAGGGTAAATATATCAATTCCGATGGTTACCGCGGATTTCGCTATTTTTACAGACCGGGGCTGACCGGTTTTGACAGCATAGATCTTTGTAAGTAAGCATGCAGTGCGTTGCGTAATTGGCACTTTAATCTGAATACGAAAACTTCAAATGGCAATACACAGTATGCCATGGCTGCCTAATCAGTGATTAGCGTATCCATTATGGCCGGGTAAGCGGGCCTTCCTTTGCCAAGCTACCCCGCCCAATCAAAAAGAAGTAAGGACGCTGCGGAAGAAGGCTGTGACTTCCGTCTAAGACCATCCAGCTAAGGCATTCATTGGTACGTCCGGTTCCGGTGGCTGCCCAACAATCAATGCCGGAATAAGCATGTAGAAAGCTTATGGGGAATATGTTTGGACGCGGGTTCGAATCCCGCCAGCTCCACCATCGTTAGGTAGAAGTGAAAGGGAGAAGTTGGAAGGGTGACCTTCGCTTCTCCTTTTTCTTTAAGGGTAACTGGAGTTTTCAATGGTACGCATCACTTCATAATCGTGTGAAATGATACAGGCACATTGCAATCCAAAACACTCAAAGCACGCTGTTTGGCATTTTTTTTATACTTTGGCGTAAATTTCAAGAACCCAGAACTACTATTTATGAAAAGATTATTCCTGTTCATGACCGGCTTGGCGCTGGCGCATACAGGTCTAAAAGCCCAGGAGTTAGATGAAAATCTGCCTCATGCCGGTTTGAAACTTGGTGCAAACTACTCTACGTTTATGCTCGGAAGCAACAATCCAAAGAACTATACGAATGGATGGAGAACTGGATTTGTTGGCGGTGCGTTCTTTAACATTCCCATCGCAAAAAGGTGGGCAATCCAGCCTGAGATCCTGTACTCCCAAATGGGCGGTTACATCAATCGCGGAACCGTTCTTGGCAATGAATACCAGCGCTTCAGCAATCTCTCTGTCCCAGTTATGTTCAAGTATTATCTGGGTTCAGATATTCGCCTTTTGCTTGGTGGCCAGGCTGATATCGTGTTGCAGGCAAAGGGGCGCCTCGGTGGTGCTTCTGAAAAGGAAAACACGGATGATTTCCAACGTGACCATTTCGCTCTGAATGCAGGTGC
>JBKCVJ010000044.1:0-2825 GCA_046317915.1 Sphingobacteriales bacterium | reverse complement strand
TAGAAGCGGCTGTATTAGGCGTAAAGGGGTATCAAAAAATACAAAAGGGCGAATATGCTGAAGCCCTAAAGTGTTTACAAGAGTCTTTAAAAATTACCCAAGACTCAAATAATCTTGAAGTGAATCACTGGATAATTGTATTCCCTTCTCATATACCCGGAAAAGAGCGTTTTCATGTCATGAGTTCCTGTATGCATCAATTTGGAATATTGATGCGTGAAACGGATAACCTGCCTAAAGAGTTTGAATACTTTAAAAAAGCATTATTACTCGCAAAACAAATTAATAGCATCGACCGACAAATGACTTCTCATTTAAATCTCGGTTCTGCTTTTTTGCGAAAGGGTCTGCCTGACTCGGCATTATACCATGCCCAACAATCTGATTCATGTGCTTTGCTTCCTGAATTCAAGGGGGCTCCGGGGGGAAGGAACAAAGTGCTCATGGGGGATGTTTATTTTACACAGGGTGATTATCGTCAGGCCAAGATATTATACTTGAAAGGACTCGATTTATCAATAAAGAAAAATACCAAGTTTGCTATTGCTATTACAAAACATAAATTATCTCAGCTGTATTTAAAAATTAAGCAGAACGATTCGGCACTTTTTTATGCAAAGGATAATCTTTCCTCGATGTACTTAGTGCAACAAAGTTTTGCAAACTTTCAGCTGAATTTGGGAACTCTGTATGAAGACATTTTTTTGGCATATAAACAGAACAATCAGCAAGATAGTGCCTACAAGTATTTGCTCATTACTTCTCAAATAAAGGATAGTTTGTATAAAGTAAGAATTGCTAATCTAAGTGCTTTTCAAAATGTATCATTTGAAGAAACACTCCGTCTAGAAAGTTTAGAAAGTGAGCAATTACAAACGGAATCTAAGATTCGAATCTACAGCTTACTCGCCGGGTTAATGGTGGTTTCGGTAATAGGAATTATTTTATTCAGGAATAACAACCAAAGAAAGAAAAGTAATTTGCTGCTTACAAGTCAAAAAAATGAAATTGAGCAGCAGAAAAAGCAGGTAGAAGAATCAATGGAACAGCTTCAATCCACCCAATCACAATTGATTCAATCCGAAAAAATGGCCTCACTTGGTGAACTCACTGCCGGCATTGCCCATGAGATCCAAAACCCGCTGAACTTCGTGAATAATTTTTCTGAAGTAAATAAAGACTTATTGATTGAGTTAAAAGATGAGATTAATAAGGGAAACCTGGAAGAAGTGGCTGCCATTGCAGATGATTTAATCAGCAATGAAGAAAAAATTAACCACCACGGCAAGCGCGCCGATGCCATTGTAAAAGGCATGTTGGCCCATAGCCGAGCTTCATCCGGAAAAAGGGAAGCGACTGACCTGAATGCCCTGGCAGAAGAATACCTGCGACTTAGTTACCATGGGTTAAAGGCTAAGGATGCAACCTTTGCGGCAACCTTTCAGTTTGAGCCGGATGAAAATTTGCCGAAAGTAAATGTAGTACCGCAGGATATCGGGCGTGTGTTGCTGAACCTGATCAACAATGCATTTCAGGCAGTGAGCGAAAGGAAAAAATCCGAAGGCGAAAATTATGTTCCAGAAATAATTGTTTCTACGAAGCTCATCTTCCCCCCTGCGGGGGGATTGAGGGGGGCTGTTTCTGTCTCCGACAACGGCCCCGGCATTCCCAATGCCATCAAAGACAAAATCTTCCAACCCTTCTTTACCACCAAACCTACAGGCCAGGGAACAGGTTTAGGATTGAGTTTGAGTTATGATATTGTAAAAGCACATGGCGGAGAACTCAAGGTGGAAACAAAGGAAGGCGAAGGTTCAATATTTATTTTTCAATTACCTATATAATTATCCATTATGAATAAAGTACATCATTTAATTGTTGAGGTAGGTATTGCCCGCAACAAATACATATCCATTATTCAAAACCTGACTCAGGAAAAAGCCATGTATAAAGAAGTACAGAATGTTTGGAATGTTGTAGAAATAACAGAACATCTTTTTTGGGCGGAGCAAGGAGGAATTTTCGGGATGTGTAAAACACTACATGCCATTAGAGAAGGTAAAATGGAAAAAACAATCGAGTCTATTCATAAAGACATGCCCATACAAACGCTCATCGATTTAACCTGGAAAGAAAAAGAAGAAGTTCCGGCAGTTGCTGCACCGAGAATGGGTGGCATGCTTGCTTTTTGGCAATATTCATTATCGAGTTTGCAACCTGTACTAGAGGCTTTTGGAAATGATTTGCAAGAAGATGAATTAAGGATACAAGCGCATCCTCACCCCATTTCAGGTGCAATGGATTTTCAACAAAGACTGGAATTTTTGGCATTCCATATTGATCGGCATGAGAATCAAGTGAATCAGATTATTAACTCAATTGAATATAATTGAATGAAATCTTTGATTCGAAACAAGCACTCAATAAAAACCAAGAATGAAAAAAATAATACTGAAACTAATAATTTTAATTCCCTTGTTTGCAAATGCCCAACAAACCAAATTAGATTCTATTATTAATTTAATAAGAACTAGCAATAAATCCAATGGTGTAGATACGGCTAAATATCTTTTAGCATTAAGTAATTGGGGAAATTTTGTTTTAACAGATGATGCAATTAAACAATTGAGTGCTGAAGCTGAACGGTTTAAAAGGGGAAAAAATGAAGACACTGCTTTTTATATTAGCTGTGTTCAACAGATAAGTGCAATTGATTGACAAACGATTCTTGGAAAAATGGCTTTTAAGGGCCATTTTCCAAAAATCTGACTGGTTAGTATGAAATTTGGTTTACCATGACTAAATCTTATACGCAACTCAGCTTG
>JBKCVJ010000043.1:0-20791 GCA_046317915.1 Sphingobacteriales bacterium | reverse complement strand
GGTACCACATCCTGTGCATAGGCGGTGTCTTTCCAGTCGGTCCAGGTATAGCCATAAGCTAGTTTTTTGCCTCGTTCTTCCAGCAGCCAGTGCGCCAGCTTCAGGTAACGGTCATTCTGGGTGACCCTGTATAATTTCACGAGTGCGAGTTCCAATTCCTGATGGCCCGTCACCCAATGTTTTTTACCCGGTCCAAAGGTGGAATCAAAATGATTTGCCCATCGGATGGAAACATCGAGAAGCTTGCGTTTCCCGGTTGCATCATAGTAAGCCACTGCTGCTTCAATCATGTGCCCGCCGTTGTAGTCCTCGTGCATGCTCATGTCTGTCCACCGCTTGCTCAGGTCGTTCAGGGTATAGTAGGTGTTGAGATATCCATCGGGCAATTGCGCAGCGGTCACTTTATCGATCCACTCATCGGCTTTCTTTTCCAGCGCAGGGTTGGGGCGATTTTTTAAGGAGTATGCGATCGCTTCCAGTGCTTTAAAGACATCGGAATCATCATAAAAAATCCCTTCGTGTTTTTCCTTAGAGCCACTGGCCACTTTTTCAAAATTTCGGATCCTCGGGGTCTTCTGCTCGGTCTGGTAAATACAGGCATCCAGGGTTTTGGTGGCCACCTTATCCAGTTTTGGTTTCCAGAACGCATCATTGATGGTGACATTAGCGAAATTGACCGGCTGCATGTGGAGATGTTCCTGTGCAGAAACGAACAACGGTAATGCCAGCACAAATGGAAGGAGCCTTCTCATAAATCCTTGGTTGTTTGGTAGTGGGAAAGTTACTGAATTATATAACCTGGAAGCCGTATGCATAAGGATCATCTGCAGGATCAATGTTGATGAGGTTCTGCCCGTAGATCCTTGCCCATCCTTCAATGCTGGGCCTGATGGCTCCGATACCATTCACAAATGTTTCTTCTTCGATCCTTCCGATGAATTTTGAACCGATGATGCTCTCGTGAATGAATTCTTCACCCTTTTTCAACTTGCCCTTGGCATACCACTGCGCCATCCTCGCACTGGTGCCTGTTCCACAGGGAGATCTGTCGATGGCCTTGTCTCCATAAAACACCGCATTCCGCGCAGTAGAAGTGGGATCTAATGTTGTGCCGGTCCAAAGGATATGGGAACATCCTTTAATGGTAGGATTCTCCGGATGCACAAACTGGTATTTTTCATTGATGTTCTTGCGAAGTTCCCTTGCCCATGCAATGAGTTTGTCTGCAGGATAATGTTCCAGCCCCTGGAAATTTTTCTGTACATCCACAATGGCGTAGAAGTTTCCGCCATAGGACACATCCACCACCAGTTCCCCCAATTCTGGGCATTCTGCCTTAAGTTCGGTGGCGGCAAGATAGGAGGCTACATTGGTGAGCCGCACCCATTTCACTTTGCCGTTTTCCTCTCCATAATTGATCATCACCAGGCCTGCCGGCGCTTCCATCCTGACTTCACCCTTCACTTTGGGTTGGATCAATCCTTTTTCAATCGCTATGGTAATGGTGCCGATGGTACCATGACCGCACATCGGAAGGCAGCCACTGGTTTCAATGAACAGAACCGCCACATCATTGGCAGGATCATGCGGGGGATATAAAATGGACCCACTCATCATATCATGTCCCCTGGGTTCAAACATGAGTCCTTTGCGGATCCAATCATACTCGCGCAAAAAATGCAGTCTTTTCTCACTCATATTGGCCCCTTGAAGTTGGGGTCCTCCCTTTACTACCAACCTAACCGGATTGCCACAAGTATGGGCATCAATACATTCGAAGTCAAATCCTGCCATTTTTCTATCTTTATCGTCCCCACGGGGGAATGTCACATAAAGCGTACAAGTTATGGAAACATACGGTAAAATTTTGCTCGTTGCCATGCCCATCTTCCTGGTGTTGGTGCTGCTGGAGAAGTGGTACGGTTGGTACAAAGGCCAGGATACGGTGCGGAACATGGACATGATCTCCAGCCTTGCTTCGGGCGTAACCAATGTAACGAAAGATGTACTCGGACTCAGCATCACCATTCTGTCTTATGAATGGCTGGTGAACCACATCGCCATCTATTCCATCAAAGCTACATGGCTTACCTATGTTGTTGCCTTTCTTGTACTGGATTTTTCCAGCTACTGGACACACCGCTGGGCGCACAAGATCAACGTCCTTTGGAACAGACATATCGTACACCATAGCAGCGAAGAGTTCAATCTCGCCTGCGCATTGCGGCAGAGCATCTCTGTGTTCATTAATATTTTTACTTTCCTGCTTGTCCCAGCGGCATTGCTGGGTGTGCCCGCACAAGTCATTGCCGTGATTGCGCCCTTGCATTTGTTCGCACAGTTCTGGTATCATACCCGCCACATCGGGAAGATGGGATTCCTGGAGAAGATCATCGTTACCCCATCACACCACCGCGTTCATCATGCGATCAATCCGGAGTACCTCGATAAAAACCTTGCGGCCATCTTTATCTGGTGGGACAAGTGGTTCGGGACCTTTCAGGAGGAGATCGATGGCGTTCCGCCTGTGTACGGCATCACGAGACCGGTATCTACATGGAATCCGATCCGCATCAATTTCCAGCACATGTGGCTGTTGATGAAAGACGCGTGGAGAACGGAATCATGGCGCGATAAGCTGGGCATTTGGTTCAAGCCTACCGGCTGGCGGCCAGCGGATGTAGAGAAAAAATATCCTGTTCCCAAAATTGAAGATGTCTATCATTTTGGAAAATATGATCCACAGGCATCTGGCGCTTTGCACGCCTGGTGCTGGGTACAGTTGATCGCCCTGTTGCTGTTCATCAGCTATTTCTTTGGCAATATCGGCAGTATCGGAAAGCCGGAGATCTTCATCTATGGTGGATTTATTTTTGTTTTCGTGTATGCGTTAACGGAATTGATGGACCGGCATGTGTGGGCGATATTCTGGGAAACCATTAAGACGGTTTTTGGTCTGTATGCGATCGTTCAATCAGGTTGGTTTGGTGCTGCAAGTCAATATCCCCCGGTGAGTTATTTGTTGGTGGGTTATTTTGTAGTATCCTGGTTAGCTACCGCTTATTTCGTGTACAGGCATTATAGGGAAGACGGATGGACTAGTTCGCAGGTCGCATAGAACACTAAGGTCGCAGAAGGAGCAGAAAATTAGAAAATGGATACAACCAAAACACGTAATTTCCCAACTGGATTAGTATCAAGACTAACGTATGAATTATCAGCCTGGGACACACCTGATTGCAACCTTGATCAGTTCCGATGATGCGAAACTGAGGGTTTATCATTCCTTCAAACAATTTCTGGATACACTGATTGATCAGCACCGTTTGAAGAAACTGGGCGAAGTGTATCATGATTTTTCTCCTGCAGGATTTACAGGGGTTGCCTGCCTCAGTGAGAGCCATATCTCCATTCATACATGGCCCGAGTTCAACAAGATCAATATCGATATTTACCTGAGCAACTATCAACGCCAGAATGATGGTACCGTGAGCGATATTTTTGACTCTCTCGTGCAGTGGTTTGATGCAACGGTGCAGGCCGAAACCAAAATCCGCAGATGATGAAGGAATCAACAACATATTCATTCTTCTGCCCTTCATGTGGTAAAGAGGTCTCCTGCGCACACCCTGACATTACCCTGGTTACCTGCAGTTGTGGGGATACCTCTTTTTTAAACACGCAACGAAGGCCTTCAAAGAAAGCAGTGTTTGAAATATTCTCACCTACGGACCAGATCCAGCCGGGAACAACGGGCGAATGGAATGGCAAGAAGTTTTGGGTGCTGGGTCGCTTCCGTGCCTGGTTTGATGAGTCCGTTTGGAACTATTGGACGGTTAAATTTGATGATCGTCTTGCCTATCTGGGTGAAGGGTATGGGATATACGTGATGTACGAGCCCGAAGAAGGATTTGTTGGTTGGGCCGGGAAGGATCATCGCAATGCCAATCCGGAAAAGCTGATCCAGTTGACAAGCGACAAACGATGTGTACTGGAACGCATTAATACCGCTGCCAAATGGGACATCGAAGGCGAGGTATGGATGCCGGAAGCCGAGTTTTCCTGGATCAGTTATGATTTCGCCCATGATTCTGGCTACCATGCGGAAGTGTTTGAGTTCCGGAAAGGCTATCCTATGGCATTTGCCTTGCATTTTGTGGAGCGCAGTGCATTACATCTGCAGAATCTTCGATCCGTGGAGAAGCAGCATCGCGCATTCACTTGTACGAGTTGCGGCACGTCAAATACCATCATCGGATACCCCGAGACGCAGTGTTTCACATGCAGCAACTGTGATAAGCCTTATGTGATCGAAAATGGGGTGGACCTGAATCCTATCAAGCATAAGAGACTTGAAGAGGTGCCTGCCATGCCCATCGGCAGCCAGGGTGAGATCAGGGGGCTAAACTATACTGTCATCGGTTTTGCGGTGAAACAAGAAAAGAGCAGCTATGCTTCCGAATGGCGGGAATATACTTTATACCATCCGGAGGAAGGATTTGCTTATTTAAGTGAGTATGATGGGCATTGGACCTTTCTGCGGGAGGAGTGGGACGCACCAATGATCACCGCTCCGGTAGGGTCTTTTGATTATGGAGACGAGGATTTCCAGTTGTATAATACCTACACTTATACACTCATTGGCGCCAAGGGCCAGTTTGTCGGGAATATATTTAACGATGAGGGCAAGAAGGTCTGGGAGTATATTTCTCCGCCCGAGTTATGGACAAAAGAGAACAATAAAACAGAAGGAGTAAGCTGGTTTAAAGGCACGCATATCTCCGGCAAAGAACTGAACAAAGCATTTGGAAACAACATCGCATTGCCGGACAGAAAGGGGATTGGGGCAGTACAACCAACGGGGTATATCAATATCGCAGATCTGATGAAAGGCACTTTGGTTGCCATTTTAGTATTGCTTGCGGTTCACCTCATTACTTCTACATCGCGCGAACAAACCCTTTTTCAGGACGACTTATCCTTTGATGATTCCACCAACAGGGCGACGCGATTGTATGGCCCATTTGAATTTACAAAGCGAATGAGCAGTGTGGAACTGAATTTCTATGCAAACCTGGATAACAGTTGGGTGGAAATGAACGCCACGCTGGTTAATGCCAAAACGGGGGAAGAGTTCAGTGTGGAGAAGGGTGCTGAGTTTTACTCGGGATATGAGGGAGGTGAAAAATGGACTGAGGGTGGAAGGTCGGCCGAGGCGTATTTCAGTAAGATCCCGCGAGGAATGTATAAGATGGAGATCATCGGTATCCGGCCTTCCCCGGTGGGTACTTTTGATCGGGTGCCGGGATCGATGTCCGTAACAGCCATATATGACACGCCTTATCATTCCAACTTTTTTCTGTTTGCAGGCATCATTGCTGCCATTGCATTTCTATGGTACCTATACGCCCAGTGGATAGAACAAAGACGATGGAGCAACAGTCCTTATTCACCATACGAAGAAGATGAGTAAATCATGAGAAATCTATTTAATCGCTTGAAATGGTTTTTTGCAGCCATCATATTGATGTCTGTCTTACTGGCCTATGCAAATATTTCAGGATGGCGCTTGTTGTCCACTACCAGCCAGCAAAACTGGAGTGCAAACAGAGCCGGCAATTTTCATAAATAATTAAACCAAAACACATGGCAAATGCATTGATCAATTCCGTTTTGTATTCTTTCATAGGCATCGTGATCCTGGTGATCTGTTTCGCCCTGGTGGAAGTGCTTACGCCAAAGCATAACCTGCGCAGGGAGATCCTGGAGAATAAAAATATGGCCCTTGCTGTACTGGCGGGTTTCTTTATGTTGTCTATGGCGATCATCATTGCATCAGCAATACATTAAGATGGTACAACGGGATAAACGGCCGTGGATATTGCTGGCGGCAGTGTTTACCATTGCCACCTGTGGATTGGTGTATGAGTTGGTAGCGGGTACCCAGGCCAGTTATTTGTTGGGCGATAGTGTCACCCAGTTCAGTACCATTATTGGTGTCTATCTTTTTTCGATGGGCATCGGCTCATTCCTGTCTCGTTATTTTCACAAGAACCTTCTTTCCTGGTTCATCCGCATCGAGTTGTTGGTTGGGTTGGTGGGTGGATTCAGCTCGGTGGCCTTGTTTCTTTTATTTCCGTTGGTTGAATCATTTCGCCTGGTGCTATATGCTTTGGTTGCACTCACCGGAATTTTAGTGGGACTGGAGATCCCGCTGTTGATGCGGATGCTTAAAGATCAGGTAGAGTTCAGTGATCTGGTGAGCAAGGTATTTACGTTCGACTATATCGGGGCCCTCCTGGCCTCGCTGATCTTTCCGCTTGTGTTGGTTCCTTACCTGGGACTGATCCGCACTTCACTGTTTTTCGGCATTCTTAACATCGGTGTTGCCTTTTATCTCACCTGGATTTTTGGGAAGGAGTTAAAGCGTGTGGGCTTTCTGAGAGGCGTGAGTGTGGCGCTGATCCTTTTAGAACTCATTGCTTTTGTGATGGCCGATCAGATCATGGACTTCAGTGAGCACCTGCAGTTCAATGATAAAGTGGTTTATTCCACTTCAACCCCTTATCAGCGTATTGTTATCACCAACAATAAACGCGAAACCAGGTTGTTCCTTAACGGAAACCTTCAGTTCAGTACGGCAGATGAATATAGATACCATGAAGCCTTGGTGCATCCCATGATGTCTAGCTTGCAGAAACCCGCAGATGTTTTGATATTGGGTGGTGGGGATGGTCTGGCTGTACGGGAGATCCTGAAGTACCCTGCCGTAAAGTCTATTACGCTGGTTGATCTGGACCCCATGATCACAAAGTTGTTTTCCACGCAGGAGATGTTGACCAAACTGAATGGATCGTCTTTGAGCAACAGCAAAGTGAAGGTCATCAACCAGGATGCATTTGCGTGGATCCGCAAGAATGCGCAACAATATGATGCGGTGATCATCGATTTTCCTGACCCTTCTAATTTTTCCATTGGTAAACTGTACAGCCTCAGTTTTTACCGTGAGTTGCAGCGGGCGTTGAAACCAAGAGGAATGGCTGTTATCCAGAGCACCTCACCTTATGTTGCCCCCAAAAGTTTCTGGTGTATCCATGAGACGGTTAAAGCAGCCGGATTCATGGCCAAAGGATATCACAATATGGTTCCGTCATTTGGCGAATGGGGATACATCCTGGCTTACAAAGAAGAGCCGAAACAATGGTTTGAACAGCTGCCTGCGAAACTCAGGTACCTGGATAAATCAGTGGCGGAGCAGATGTTTGTATTTCCGAAAGACATGACCGTGTCTGTACCTATGCCCGTCAACAGGCTCAACAACCAGTCCCTGGTTCATTTTTTTGAAGAAGAGTGGAGACACTATCAGGATCAATAATGAAAAGGCGCAACTTCATACAAGTGTTGTTATCCGTGCCTGCCGCTGCATCCATGCTGGAATCCTGCCAGTCATTGCAACCGGTGAAGGGTGCAATTGTGGGCGCGGGATCCGGCAAGGGTCACCTGCTTCGTAAACCTCCAGTGATCACACATTATGCGAGTGAGCAAACCGTAAAGACGATCATCGTAGGTGGGGGTATTTCCGGACTTTCTGCTGCTTACCATTTGAGCAAAGCATCAATAGGAGATGTTATGCTGTTGGAACTGGAACCTGATACCGGCGGCAATGCAAGGTCTGGACAAAACCAACTATCTGCGTATCCATGGGGCGCGCATTATGTGCCGATACCGGGGCCCAACCTGCCCGAGTATATTGATTTACTGCAAGAAGCTGGAGTGGTGAAAGGGTTTGATCAACAGGGGCACCCCATTTTCAATGAATACTATCTCTGTGCAGATCCGGAAGAGCGATTATATATCAATGGTCAATGGCAGGAAGGCCTTGTGCCAGACTATGGTCTTGACCCCGCTTCAAAACAACAGATCCGTCGATTTCTTACTTTGATGGATACTTACCGGCATAAGAAAGGAGGCGATGGAAAAGATGCCTTTGCCATTCCGGTTGATGCATCCAGCCTTGATCAGGAGTTTCAATTGCTGGACCAGCTAACGATGCAGCAATGGATGAGCCAAGAGGGTTTTGATGCGAAAGCGCTTTTGGTGTATGTGGACTATTGCACACGTGATGATTTTGGCACCGGCATAAATGCCATCAGTGCCTGGGCCGCCATTCACTATTTTGCAGGAAGAAAGGGTATTGCTGCCAATGCGGAGTCGCAGGACGTCCTCACCTGGCCCGAAGGCAATGGATTTTTGGTCAATGCACTCCGGCAAAAGATCACTGCCGAGACTGTTTGCGATGCAGTGGTCATGTCTGTAAAACCGATTGACGATAAGGTTGAAGTAGTTTATCTGCAGGGAGACTCGCTGCTTGCGCACAAGGTCATGGCGGACAAGTGCATCCTCGCCACGCCGCAGTATGTGACCGCAAAACTTTTGAATGATGAGAAGAGGGGTGCACTGGTGAAGCAGCATATGCACTATACCCCCTGGGCGGTTTTGAATGCTAAAGTGAAAAAGCTAACGGAGCGATCTGGAATGGGCCTATGCTGGGACAATGTGATCCATGGCAATGAATCTCTTGGCTACGTGGTTGCAGATCACAATCTGGTTGACCATCACCAGCCCATCCATAATATCACCTACTATATTCCCTATGCGGAGGGGCAACCCGCAGACATCCGGCAACAACTGTCTGCTTTCACACATGAGCAATGGGTGGCTAAAATGGTTGCAGAACTTTCAGTAGTTCATCCGGATATCAGGATGAACCTGGAAGAACTGAACGTGATGATATGGGGGCATGCCATGTGTCAGCCCCGTCCGGGGATGATCTTTAACGGGCTTAGAAAAATACTCCGGGAGCCCATCGATAAAAAAATATTTTTTGCCCATACAGACCTTGCGGGGATTAGTATTTTCGAAGAAGGGTTTTACCAGGGATTAAGGGTTGCAAAAGAAATACTATTATCATGAAACAACCATGGATCGGCAAACCGATTGTTGACATCCTTTTTATTCAGGCTCCTCCTTTTCTGAGTCTGGCAGTCATCATAATGTTCCCGCATTGGTTTGTGAACAATAAAGACCTGCCCGATGCGGCGTGGGTGGTACTTATCCTTTTGATTGATGTGGCGCATGTGTACAGTACTTTGTACAGAACTTATTTTGATCCTTATGCATTGCGCAACCAGCGTTTCTTATTGTGGATGATCCCTTTTGCCGGTTTTGTTGCGGGCGTACTGATCTATAGTATTTCAGATCACCTTTTTTGGCGATTACTCGCTTATGTTGCTGTATTTCATTTTGTGCGCCAGCAGTATGGTTTTATGCGGGTATATAGCAGGTTTGAACATGTTACGCCTTGGTCAAAACGTATCGACAGCTTGATGATTTACTCAGCTTCGGTATACCCTTTGTTATTCTGGCATTTGAACGGTCCCAGGAATTTTTCATGGTTCGTGGAGGGGGATTTTTTATTTTTTGAAGGACGATGGCTGCTCCAGGTTGCAGGTTGGCTCTATGTCTTAATCATTGCTGTGTATGCGGGCAAAGAAGTTTGGCAATTGGCAAAGGGAGGCCGGTTAAATCTTCCGAAGCAACTGATCATGATAGGCACAGCAATGTCATGGTATTTCGGGATCGTATATTTCAACGGAGACCTTGCGTTCACCTTGCTTAATGTTGTGAGTCATGGTGTGCCCTATATGGCACTTGTGTGGATCACGGGTGAGAAGTCAACCCAAAAGCAACCGGCAAGAACATGGCTCAGCAGGCTATACAGCCCCTACGGTGTATTGTTGTTTCTGCTGATCATTTTTGTGTTTGCATTTGTGGAGGAAGGACTTTGGGATATGTTTCTCTGGCAGGAACATCAACGGGTTTTCGGGATCAGCAAACTACCCGAGATATCACTCAACAAACAACTGCTCAGTATTCTGGTGCCACTCCTTGCGCTTCCGCAGATCACCCATTACATTATGGATGGATTCATCTGGAAAGTAAGGCCCGATGGATTCGCCTGGAAGAAAGAGAATTAGTTCACAGGTCGCACACTGCGACCTTCGCGACCTGCGACCTGCTAACTAATATTCTATTCGCGGAATACCGAGTGGGTTTCCATCTTTCAACTCTTCGGGCAACAAAGTATTTGGGAAATTCTGAAAACTCAGCGGGCGCACAAAGCGTTTGATGGCGTCTGGTCCAACCGATCCGAAACGTGCATCCGTAGTGGCTGGGAAAGGTCCGCCATGCTGCATACTCCAGCATACTTCCACGCCTGTAGGTACACTATTCATGATGATTCTTCCACAAAGCAAACTGATTTGCTCCACCAAGTGATGATGTTGCATCATATCTTCTTCTGTAGCCATTAGACTACAAGTGAGTTGACCTTCCAGCTCCGCAGCAACATCCTGCATTTCCTGCATATTGCTACATCGGATAATTATAGAGTAGGGGCCAAACACTTCCTGATGCAGTACCGGGTTGTTCAGGAAGGCTTCGCCTGTTGCAGACGCAATGGTAGGTACGCCATCCATCTCAGATGAGACGGCTACTGTTGAAACTGAAACAAGATCAACATCTGCCTGTGAAAGCGCGTGTTCCTTTTTTTCTTTGTATGCTTTGGTGATTCCGGCGTGTAACATTTTTGCCGGCGCGATGTTTGCGATCTTTAAACCCAGCTGATCAATGAACTGTTGAAGATGTGGACCATCCACGCCAATGACCAAACCAGGATTGGTGCAAAATTGCCCTACCCCGAGGGTAATAGATCCTGCCAGTTGCTCGGCCAACAAGTCTGCACTTTGTGAAAGTTTTTGTGGCAGGAGAAACACCGGGTTCACGCTTCCCATCTCCGCAAATACAGGGATCGGTTCCCTTCGCTCCTGGGCCCAATCGTACAGTTGTTTACCGCCAAGAAATGATCCTGTGAATCCTACCGCTTTTGTTTTTTCGTGCATCACCAGCCCTTTGCCAACGGCAAATGACAATCCATGAACGTGTTGGAATACGCCATCAGGGAGACCTGATTCACTGACTGCTTCTGCGATCAGCGCCGCTACCGCATCTGAAGTATCCGGATGCGCGGGATGCGCCTTCACCACTACGGGACAGCCTGCAGCAAGCGCTGTTGCGGTATCGCCCCCAGCCGTTGAATAGGCGAAGGGGAAATTGGATGCGCCAAAGACGACTACCGGACCAAGACCAATATTCATTTTACGTATGTCTGGTCGTGGTGGAATGCGGTCTGGTAAAGCCTTGTCAACCCTGGCATCCAGGAAATGTCCTTGTTCACAGGCTTCTGCATAGCTGTTCAATTGAAATACGGTTCTTGCCCGCTCATTTTTGAGACGTGCTTCAGGCAGATTGGTTTCCCGCATAGCCGTTTGGATCAACGCATCCCCACTGTTTTCCAGTTTGGCAGCGATGCGCTTCATGAGCGAGGCCCTGTCTTTGACAGAGACATTTCGGTATTGAAGAAATGCAGCCCATGATTGTTCCATAACCTGATGTATACCTTCCTGTGTAATTTCTTGTTGCATAACTATTTTTTGCCTGGTGAAGGGGTCTGAAGGGTGAATTTTCCTGACATTAAAACATCTGCTTTCTTTGCGTTTCCCGTTTACCAAAAGGGATATAGGTCATTCCGTATTTACATTCCGGATCGAGTTTGCGGAAGGGAACCAAACCATACCGGTTGGGCTTTTTAAGCATGTCAAATGCTGCGAGCACTCCCGCCTGGATGAGGTTGAATCCTTTTAAGTGACGGTCATGAAGATAGTTGGCGATTTCTTCTTTGGTGAGCCAGCAACCCAACGCGATGAACATCTCTAATCTAATCATGGGCCGATAAATTATACGGGCGGTCCTACAAATTTGGTCTGTTGGCTAATCCCCGGTTAATGATTCCCATCACTTCTTCTCTCTCTTTACCTTCCAGTGCAAGCCGTGGTGCGCGTACATGCTCAGAGCCGATGCCTGTGGCTGTAGCTGCAAGTTTGATGTATTGAACAAGCTTAGGATGAATATCGAGTTCCAGCAATGGCATGAACCAACGGTAGATAGCGGCTGCTTCTTCCAATTTGCCAGCCTTCACGAGACGGTATATGGTTACCGTTTCTTTGGGGAAGGCATCTACCAGACCGGCCACCCAACCATCAGCACCCAGGCAGAGCTCTTCCATAGCCAAAGTATCAACACCACATAAGAGTTTAAAACGTTTCCCAAAACGATTGATCATCCGGGTTACGTTTGTTACATCCCGAGTAGATTCTTTCACGGCAGTAATGTTTGGCGATGCCGTGAGGTCCTCAAACATATCAAGGGTCACTTCAATTTTATAATCTACCGGATTGTTATAGATCATGATCGGCAGCGCCGTAGAATTAGCGATTGTGGTAAAGTAGTTCACTGTTTCCCGATGGTCTGATTTGTAACGCATGGGCGGAAGAAGCATGAGGCCATCGGCCCCCCATTTCTCCGCCAGCTCAGCCTGCCGAAGGGCTTCCCTGGTTGCGCCTTCAGCAATATTCAATACCACAGGCACACGCCCGGCCGCAGTGGCAATGGCAAACTTAACAAGCTGTTCTTTTTCTTCAATGGTCAGCACGCTTGCTTCGCCAAGGGTTCCACCCAGGACGATGCCATCAACGCCGGCATCAAGCTGTGCCTCCAGATTTTTAGCAAACAACGAAAGATCCAGTTCATCAGAAGCGGTAAACGGGGTTAACAGAGCAGGAAAAACGCCTTTCCATTCAAATGGTCTCATGTCAGAAGGTTTGTTGATTAGGGGCAATAAAGTTAAGTTACAAAGGCATTTGGGCCAGATATTTATCCCGGCAAAGGAAAACTTCACAATAATCATCCAAGTAGTATGCGCAAACCCATTCTGACTGCCTTGGCCTCCGTTTGGCTTGCGGCCTTTTCGCAGGACCATAAAGCGAATCTGGATGAAGCCACCGCAGCCATCGTACGTGAATTGCAGTCTGGCCAAAACCAGCAGGTTATGGTGCACACAGACAAACCGCATTATAAACTGGGTAACACCGTTTATTTCAGGGTTTATCTTTTCAACGCCATCACGCACCAGCCATTGAAGTCTGCAAGAATCCATGCAGACCTTTTTGATCCTTCGGATTCACTGGTAGCTTCTATACTCTTGAACAGTGCAAGTTTTGAAATGGACGGTGGGTTCAAAACCTCTTCCAAATGGAAGGAAGGTGCTTATATCCTGAAAGTATACACGGAAGAGATGATGGCCTCCCCACACCTGAGCCAACCCCTTGAACAAGCATTGTTTTTATTTGGTGCATCTGGTGATGCCCTGGCATATAGCCCAATGCCATCCTTAAGGCCTGGCATTGGATTTTACCCCGAAGGTGGTAACCTGATCAATGGCCTCGATAATATTGTTGCGTTCAGAGCCGTAGATGAGAAAGGCCTGCCGTTAACGCTCAGTGGTTATTTGAAGGACGATGCGGGGAAAGTGGTAGAGACCTTCAAAACAGCAACTCCAGGGTTTGGGAAGTTCAGTTTCATGCCCTCTAAAAATAAAAGTTACCAGGCGGTGCTGACTATGCCCGACAAAACAGAAAGAAGTTTCCCTCTGGATGTGTCTACGCCGGGTGCTTGGCAAATCAGTATGGTTCGCTCCACCGCAGATGCCATGGTCTTCCGTGTGGCGCAGGGAGACTCCTTGTATCCGCTCAAGCCCGCCAGCTATGTAGCAGCCATCAGTAATGGTAAAGTTGTTTTTGCGAGTATCGGTTCAGGATTGTTTGAAGTAAGTATTCCAAAAAATAGTTTTGCCGAAGGACCTGCGGATGTATTGTTGTTTAACGAAAAGAAACAGATCGTGAGCAGAAGGCAGGTGTATATTCACCAGGGATCCCATCAGTTGACCGTTACGCCGGATAAAACCGAATTTGCTTCCCGTCAATTGATCAATGTTGACCTTGACCTGAAGGATGCAAAGGGGCAACCCATGCAGGGTATCTTCAGTGTTTCGGTTACAGATGACCGTTATGTTGGTGCGGGTGTTTCTTTTCCGCGCAATGCGTGGATGGACCTGACGGATCCGGTGGTGGCCACTCCAGGCAAGTATGAACCCCTTCAGGATTCCGTGATGTGGATCAAGGGCGTAGGAAAGCTTGACAACGGCCAGATTGCCGGGGGATACGTAGCAAATCTGATGTATACCGCGGATAATTTGTTGTTGACAGACACCCTTGGATCGGGCGGCGAATTTCGTTTCAGGGTTCCCGAGTTTTACGAAGGCAAAACATTTACGGTACAAGCAACCAATGCCAAAGGTGCCATCTCACCTGTTACCTTATATACGATACCCCAATCGAAACAATGGATCTCTCCTGCAAGACAGTGGGTTGTAGACTCATCGGCAAAGATCGCTGCGTACAGGCGTGCGGATGCAGATAGTTTTTTAGTTGGGTCAACCATGATGTTGATCAAGAATTCTCTGGACAATCCTGGCAAGGGCAAGAAGCAGGCGCAGGCCGATGTGGCCAACCGAAACTCCAAGATGGTTACCGGGGAGCAGCTGGACAAACTGGGACTTGGCACAACCTCGCAGGCCGTGTTAATGTTGCCGGGGGTAACCACCAGCGGAGGCAGGATAACCATCCGGGGAGGCACACCCAGTATAGGCGGTGGTGGAAGTGTTGAGCCTTTGGTAATCACGGACGGTGTTCCTGTTACCAATACCGAAGTGGCTATATACCTGAACTCGATCCCACCGCAGCTCATCGAGTCTATTGAAGTTATGACCGGAGGAGAAGCTGCACAGTTTGGATCGAGGGGATTTAACGGCGTGATCCTTGTGAAGACCGTCAAGCAAATGAGGGACCTTCCCTTTGACCCTAAAACCGGATTCAGGTATATCATGCCCCAGGGCTACCACAAAGCACCGGAGTTTTATATGCCCCGGTATGATGAACCCGCTGTGAGAAGCCTGAACCATACGGACAACCGATCAACCATTTTTTGGTCGGGCGAAGTGGTAACCGACAAAGCAGGTAAAGCTCGCGTAAAGTTTTATGCAGCCGACCGGCCTGAGACGTATACCATTCATGTAAAAGGAATGAGTGCAAAGGGGGATTTGCTGGAGAAAACGATAACCATCGGAAAAAAATAAAATAAGCTTCCGCTATCTTTATGCCCGTCAAGGATTACGTGTACATGACTGAACCAGCAGGAAAGGCTATACCAAGACCGGATGAATGGCATCTTGTAGATCGTTTGAAAAAAGGCGATGCAGCTGCCTTCAAACTCATCGTGGAAAGCCGTAAGGACCTGGTCTACAATACGGCCATCGGTCTGCTCCAGAATGCAGAGGATGCGGAAGATATTACCCAGGAAGTCTTTGTAAAAGTTTTTGAGTCTATCCACCAGTTCAAGGGTGAGTCAGCCTTTTCTACCTGGTTGTACAAGATTGCCATTACCAAATCGTTAGAACTGATCAGGAGCCGGAAACGGAAGAAGCGGTTTGCATTTGTCACCAGCTTGTTTGGTGAAAACAACGAGCCCCGATATGAGCCTGCAGATTTTGTGCATCCGGGCGTGCAGTTGGATAACCGGGAAAGAGCTGCCAAACTGTTTAAGGCTATTTCTCAATTAGTTGATAATCAGCGAATTGCATTTACGTTACACAAAATCGAAGGCGTTTCTTACCAGGAAATTGCTGAAATTATGGGTGTAACCGTATCCGCAGTGGAGTCATTGATCCACCGGGCCAAGGCCAATTTGCGGAAAATCTTAGAAGACTACTATAAAAACCAATCGTAACCACAATTTTTTTAATTTACCAGCATCAAATCAAGTACATGAAACGCAGGGAACACATACAGAAAGAAGTGGATCTGACCTTGGAGAGCCTGCAAGGCTTACAAAGGGCGGAAACCATGCCTTTTTTCTACACGCGCCTGATGGCCCGCCTGGAGCAGCCTGAGGTAACCGTCTGGAACAGATGGATGGCCTGGCTGGCAAAACCAGCGGTCTCCCTGGGTATCCTGCTTTTGTTCCTGATGTTGAACGGGTATCTGTTGATGAATAGGTTTCAACAGGAAGACGAGCAGGTGACACCAGGAACGGAGTATGTTGCACAACAAATTTCTTATTTCGATAATGGTACGCCATGAAAGCCCTGACATTAAATAAATGGGTACTGCTGCTGGTGATTTTCCTGGTGCTGTCTAATCTGGCACTTGTATTCTTTGCTTTTTCGAACTCAGCAGAGAAAAAGAATCACCAGGAGGACTGGATGAAAAAGGAGCTGGGTTTATCGGACGAACAATCCAGAGTGTTTAAAGAGAAGAAAGAAGCCTTCATGACCACCATGAAACCCAGATGGGAGCAGGTGAACTTGCTAAAAGATAGCTTATACAAACATCTTGGGGATGAGCAGGTTCCTGATTCGCTGGTCTATTACTACACGAGCAGGTGGATGGAAAAAACCCGCGAAAATGATCAGTTGATTTTTCATCATTTCCGCGATCTCCGCAAATCCTGCAAAAAGGAACAACTGCCGAAATACGATACCGTCGTAGCAAAAATGGTCACCAGGCGGTATAAGAGATAGCTATTAGCTAATAGCTAATGCAGGGCTAGTAATGGTAGCTTCAGGTGCTCAGAAATACTTGCTGTTTCGGACCCCAGTAAAAAATGATCCAGCCAGCTATGCTGATGCGGAATCGTCACTACCCAATCTCCGCCTTCTGCATTCATGTATTGCTCGATGGAATGAGGGATCGTTTCTGCAAACGGGGTTACTACAGGATCTTTTCCAAAGAAAGTCTTGATTTTCTGTTTGGCGATATTGTCTTCCGGAAGAGCCACTTCCACTTTATCCTGTACATGCAAAAACCGCAGCCCGGCCTCCAATCTGTCTGACAGCATTTTGAGGGCCTCACACTGCTGATCCGTGAGTGGTTCGCTGTAGTCTGTACATACTACAATATCATGGACTGGGTTCCATGGGAACTGAGCTGGAATGGAAAGCGTGGGGCAGGGTGCTTTTCTGAGGAGATTCTGGGTAACGGTACCGTAGAACAACCTTCCCAGGCCCGACTTACCTTTGTTCCCGAGGATGATCATGCTGATGTTTTGGGTTCTGGCGTATTCAACCACCTCTTGAAAGTGACCACCAGAGGTAACGAAAACCTCAACATCGAAGTGAAAATCTCCTTTGTGATCTCCAATGAATTTCCAGGTTCGTTCGGTGAAACTCTGGCGGATGCTTTCGTATTCATAGACAGCCGTATCTGTTTCAGGGGAAGCAGAAAACGGTACATCAAACACATGCAATACGTGAAGCTTTGCGATGAAGTGCTTGTTCAATTCAAATGCATAACGGAGGGCATTGGCTGAAGCATCTGAAAAATCAACCGGAATAAGAAATTGAAGCATACTCGGGATTTCCAGTAAGGTACCAAAAAAGCAGCGCAACTTGGCAAAAAATTAACGAGCGCAATTGTTCCTTTTTCTTGTTTTTACGTCTACCTTTCAATTAGTCATTCAGACATATGAAACAATATCTTTCCGCACTGATCATCGGCATTGCCGCTATTATTTCTGTTCTTCTTCTTTCCAATGCGTACAAGTACAAGTTTAAATCCCAGGAAACGATCTCTGTTGTGGGTCTGGCGGAAACAGATTTCACCAGTGACCTTATTGTGTGGGAGGGGTCTTTCAGCAGGAAAAGCATGGAGTTAAAGGAAGCCTACGCTGCGCTGAAGGTTGATGAGAACGAGATCAGAGCCTACCTGAAGGTTCAGGGCATCCCTGACAGCTCCATCATCTTTTCGGCTGTGGACATTGCCAAGGAGGTGACGCAGGTGTACGACAAAGCAGGCAATATTGCAGGAAGTAATTTTGCCGGGTACACGTTGACGCAGAAAGTGAAGATTGAATCGATGAACATCGATAAAGTGGAAAAACTTTCGCGAGAAGTGACGGGCCTAATAGAGAAGGGCATCGAGTTTAATTCCTCCATGCCGCTTTACTTTAATACCAAACTTGCCGGCTTGAAAATGGATTTATTGGCCAAGGCATCTGCTGATGCCAAAGAGCGGGCGGAAACCATTGCGAAGAGTGCGGGCAGCAGCCTCGGTAGTGTACAGAAAGCCACGATGGGTGTGTTCCAGATCACGGGTAAGAATAAGAATGAAGACTTTAGCTACGGAGGATCATTCAATACGGAAGACAAATACAAAACAGCTTCTGTTACCATCCGCATGGAATACAAAGTAAACTAGTTCATCGCCTGGCAAATTGCAACAATGCCTGGCTGAGGACGAGTAAGTCTGTGAATTGTTCCGGTTTCTTAAAGTACTGCAGGGCTCCTTTCTGTTCGCAGACTGTTTTGAACATTTCGGAATCTGATGTGCTCCAGATCACGCCCGGAATAGTTTCATTTTCTGGGTGCTGGCGGAGGATATCCAGAAACTCAGCACTTTTACGATCCGGCATATTATAATCGACGATCAGGAGTTGGGGGAGTTCTTTCTCGTGATTTTTCAGGTGCACGAGTGCCTCGCGGACTGACGAAACAGCCCTAAGGATGATTTGTGGGTTGGTGCGTTGAAGGGCTTCGGTGAGAAGCTCCTGATCATCCGCATCGTCATCGGCAAGCAGGAAGATCGTCTTCACATCTGCAAGGTACAGATTCAGGCTAAAAGTGCACGGTTATGTGGGAAATAACCTGCTTTAACAAACCACATTGGCACATTACCGCATTCCCACATTGCCGCATTCCCACATTGCCACATTGCCACATTAAAAAAGGAGCGATACAATCGCTCCTTTTTTCTGTAGCCCGTACGAGATTCGAACTCGTGATTCCTCCGTGAAAGGGAGGCGTCTTAACCCCTTGACCAACGGGCCGTTTGTTTTTGGGGAGTGCAAAGATATACATGGGATGATTTCCGGCAAAATTTTTTTACGCGACATTGCCGCATTCCCACATTGCCGCATTGTCACATTATCCTCGTAACTTGGGCTTCCATTTTTAACCATTAAGTATTTGAAATGAGTACAGTTAAAGTTGCAATTAACGGATTTGGCAGGATCGGACGCCTGGTCTACAGGCAGATTTACAACATGAAGGGGATCGATATCGTGGCTATTAATGACCTGACAAGCCCCAAAGTTCTTGCACATCTGTTGAAATATGACACAGCGCAGAGTCGCTTTGACGCAGAAGTATCTGCTACCGATAGTTCTATTGTTGTGAACGGGGATGAAGTAAAGATTTATGCGCAGAAAGATCCGGCGCAGATTCCCTGGGGTGCACACCAGGTGGATGTGGTATTGGAATGTACCGGTTTCTTTACTGATAAAGACAAAGCGGCGGCACATATCACAGCAGGAGCCCGCAAAGTGGTGATTTCAGCGCCGGCAACAGGAGAACTTAAGACCATCGTATTCAATGTAAACCATGATACACTGGATGGTACGGAAACCATCATCAGCTGCGCATCCTGCACCACCAATTGCCTCGCGCCGATGGCAAAGGTACTTGAGGACAGCTTTGGCATCCTCGGCGGTCTGATGACTACCGTGCACGCCTACACGAATGACCAGAATACACAGGATGCTCCACATCCTAAAGGTGACCTGAGGCGTGCAAGGGCAGCTGCTCAAAACATTGTACCCAACAGCACAGGTGCGGCCAAAGCAATTGGACTGGTATTGCCATCACTGAAAGGTAAGCTTGATGGTACGGCCCAGCGCGTGCCTACCCTCACGGGTTCACTCACTGAGCTCACCACTGTGCTTGGTAAGAAAGTAACGGTTGAGGAAGTCAACGGCGCAATGAAAGCTGCTGCCAACGAAAGCTTTGGATATAATACCGATGAGATTGTGAGTTCAGACGTCATTGGTATTCATTATGGCTCTTTGTTTGATGCTACGCAAACCAAGGTACTCACCGTTGGGGATACCCAGATGGTGAAGACGGTAAGCTGGTATGATAATGAAATGAGCTATGTGAGCCAGCTAGTGCGCACTGTAGACTATTTCGCAAGACTGATCAGTAAGTAAAATAATAATAGGGTTATTGGTTAGTGGTTACTTGGTAATTGAATAACCAATAGCCATTAACCAATAACTTTATCATGAATAATTTCACTTCGTACAATTTTTCAGGGCAAAGGGCCCTGATCCGCGTAGATTTCAATGTGCCCCTTGATGCGGATCTGAACATTACGGATGACACACGTATGCGTGCAGCCGTTCCAACCATTCAAAAAATTCTGTCGAACGGTGGTTCGGTGATCCTCATGAGCCATCTCGGACGTCCAAAAGACGGCCCTACAGATAAATACTCCCTCAGACATCTGGTTGCCCATTTAAGTAAACTGCTGGGTGATAAGCCGGTTCAATTTGCAGACGATTGCATTGGCGATCAGGCCGTGCAGAAAGCCGCAGCACTGAAGCCTGGTGAGTTGCTTTTGCTGGAAAACCTCCGCTTTTACAAAGAAGAGGAAAAGGGGGATAAAGCATTTGCAGAAAAACTCAGTAAACTGGGTGACGTGTATGTCAACGATGCTTTTGGTACGGCGCATCGCGCGCACGCATCCACGGCGGTGATCGCAGATTATTTCCCAACAGGTAAGAAAACATTCGGGTTGGTGATGGAAGGAGAGGTGGCGAGCGCTGAAAAAGTGCTGCACAGTGGTGCGAAACCATTTACGGCGATCATCGGCGGCGCGAAAGTGTCTGACAAGATCCTGATCCTTGAGAACCTTTTGGAGAAAGCAACAGACATCATCATCGG
>JBKCVJ010000042.1:0-17005 GCA_046317915.1 Sphingobacteriales bacterium | reverse complement strand
AACACAAAACAGAGTAGGATCAGAAAGAACATACCCACCATTCCCCGCAGCAGGTTTTCAACTTGTAGACTCATGCAGTAGTTTTAGCAGTTATGGCGAATTTGCAGATTAATTGTTGAATTTGGAAAATCTTTTTAAGGCCATGCTCACTAGTTCATTGATGTCCTGTGATACCTTGAATTTGATAACAGCATAACCATAAATACCCGTAAAGACCAAGGTTGGGATAATGATATTCAAATACCAGTTACCGGTTGATGGGATAAGCAAACATAAGCCGAGGCTAATCAGCGCCAGTAGGATCACGCTTACATGACGCCAGGTAAAAGGTTGAAGACCATAGATTTTCCAAATGGCTGTAAAACGCAAAACATTGAAGAATATGATGGCGATAAGCCCGCCCCATGCAGGCCCCATGACCCCCAGTTTTTTCGTAAGTACAAAATTCAGCACCAGGGAGATAACAACAAACAGCATATTGCTGAACAAATCGATTTTCCAGTGTTTGGATAACATCAAGATCTGTGAGTTCATTCCCGTACCCATATCAATGATCTTAGCCGCCCCCAGAATCAGGATAAGGTTGGCAATGGGCGCATAGATAGGTCCAAGCATTTCAACCAATTCGCCAACATTGAGCAAAATCAATGAGATAAGCCCCATCCCGATGACCATGAGATTAAGGGCTGTTTTTTTATAGATGGATTTCAGCCGTTCCATATTACGGTCTTTCCATGCCAGTGCGATCTGCGGGGTAGCCGCTGAGGTCAGGCTTCTCTGGGGGACCTCCATCAAGGTGATCAGATAGGTAGCAATATTAAATACTGCTGTATCAACGAGTCCGTTTTCAGATTGTGAAGCAATGATAATACTGTCGTTGGTTTTGGCCAATGCATTGAGCGTTGAACTGGCAAAAAATGCCAGTCCGAAACCAGCCATCTTCTTTCCCAGCCGTCTGGTAACCGGACTTACCTGCATATGCAGCGGAAAGGATCCACTCTTCATGACGTAAAAAACCAGAATAATCAGTGGCGGCAGATAAGTGAGGGAGAAAAGTTTCGCAAACCCTGGAAATCCCGGGATAAGTCCGAGTACCCAGGCGAAAATCAGCAGGGTGGTAAGGGCACGAAAAAGAAACTCCTTTAGAAAGTTTGACAAGATCGTTTTCCGCAGGATCCAGGCAAAACCTTCAAAAAGGCTGAAAAAAGTCATGCCAATGGTCAGTGGGTAGAGCAGCTCAAAATACTCCACAAATAGCGGTGACCGATAGCCGAATTTTCGGATGATCATTAGCTTGATCATCGGCATGGCAATCATCAGCAGCAATACGGCAACGCTCGTGACAGACAGCGTGATGAACAGAAGGTCATTTTTTCGCCCTTGCAGATATTGCTTATGGAAAGGGAAGAACTTAATGGATACGGGTACCATTCCGGCAGCGCACAGCGTTGACAGCAATAAGGATACTTCTAAAAGGAGTCTTGTAAGGCCAAACTGTTCAGGCGTGAAATATTTGGGAAAAAGGTAAAGAACATTCAAAGCCCCGATGAGAAATCCGGCGTATATAAAAAATAAGGAGAATATACTTTGACGCCTGATTGTAGTCATTAATGGAAGGGAACTTTAACCCGGCCAAAAATAACGATTATGCACACCACAGCAAAACGTCAACCTTGGCCTATATTTGCAGGGATGGACATTCTGTCAAGATGGGCCCAGAAACTGTTTCAGCTGATTCCAGCCTGGATTCGCGTGGGCAGTTTCAAATGGGCTTTAAGACTGGTTAAGGAGAATTTTCCCCTTGAGGCCATGCGAGACCTTACTACAAGGCAAGGCAAACTCGTGCATGTCAGGACAGGAGTAAGTCTTACTGACGAAGCATACCATCGGCTGAAGGATGGGATGTTGTATTGGAAAGAGTTTGCAGGGTATGCGGGCATAGAGCAATTTTCATTTGAGGCAGGGCATATATCAACTATTGTTGATGGTATTCAATTTGAAGTACAACAAGCCGGTTCATTGTTTGTCATTGATGAGATCTTTGCAGAAAGACTGTATGACCTTAGAGTGGATGAGAACCTCGTTGTGCTGGATATTGGCATGAACGTTGGTGTTGCAACCCTGTATTTTGCTTCCCGAAATCGTGTAAAACAAGTTGTGGGGTTTGAGCCGCTTCAGGAAACATTTTTGCAGGCCAGGCATAATATTTCCCTGAATAAAGCATTGGAAGGTAAGATAGAAATTGTTCAGGCAGGAGTGAGCGATTTTCAGGGTGAGGTGGAGGTTCCTGCTGTTGCTGCAGGTTCAGCTGTGTTTTCAACGGATAAGGATTTTATCCAGACCATTGGGCACCATGCAAAAACGACCGTGAAAATCCAGATCATGCCTATCCAGGATATCATTAAGGATCTGGTGCAACGGTATCCGGACAATAGGATTCTGCTGAAACTGGACTGTGAAGGTGAAGAGTATAAGATTATCAATAAAATTCTTCAGGAAAACCTCTTCAAACATATTGCAGTAATAGCCATGGAATGGCATTTTAAAGGATTTGATTCGTTGTGCAGTATTCTTGAAAACCAGGGATTTTCAGTGTTTAACCTTGGCAGAAAAAATATTGAACCGCCCTGTGGAATGATCTATGCCTTTAACCCCAAAACATCCCAACATGCGTAAGATAATCAGGAAATTCCTGAATCAGTTTGGCTACGATATAGTAAAGCTTCCCCCAAAAATAAGACCGGAAGAGAGAGCGGATCTGGGTAAACTTTTTTCACGCATTTATCACGAAAATCTCTGGGGTGGTGAGAAAGGAGAATTCTATTCAGGTCCGGGTTCAGATGACCATGTGGGAGAAGCCTACGCTGATGCCATCAGCAGCTATATTAAGCAGCATAATATCAAATCAGTGGTTGACATTGGCTGCGGAGACTTTCGTATTGCGAGCAAATTTATAGGCTCAGATATTGAATATACGGGGATCGATGTGGTTCCAGACCTGATTGCGGCAAACCAGGCTAAGTTTGGAACCAGTCGCGTGAAATTTGCCTGCATTGATGCTACAAAAGAACCTTTGCCGGAAGCGGAGCTTTGCCTGATCAGGCAGGTCCTTCAGCACCTGTCAAACCAACATATACAGCAGATTCTCGCGAAATGTAAGAAATACTCGCACCTCGTTATCTCTGAACATGTTTTATTGGGCGATGCAGTTGTTCCCAATGTTGATATGGATGCGGATTGGAACATCAGGATAGAGAAAAACTCCTGTATCATGCTGAACAAGCCGCCTTTCAATTACAGGACGGAGCTTTTGCTTGAAGTTGATCCACATCATTTTAACCAACCGCTGTCCAGAATCCGCACTGAGCGGGTATTTCTATGATCCCAAATATTTTCCACTTCGTATTCGGCATGAAACCTGATTTCGGGGGAAAGCCGTTCAACATGGTTCATTATCTCGCTGTGAAATCGGCTGCCGTTTTGAACACGCCAGACCAGATGATCCTGCATTACCAGTATGAGCCAAATGGAGAGTGGTTTGAAAAGGCGAGGCCCTACCTTACTTTGAATAAAATTGTTGCGCCTACTGAAATTTTCGGAAATCCGCTGTTGCATGTGGCGCACCAGGCAGACATTGTGAGGCTTCGGGCCCTAAAGGAAACGGGTGGGATATACCTGGATCTGGACACCATTTCCATTAAATCGCTAGAGCCGTTAAGACAGTACGAGTTTGTCATTGGAAAGGAGTTTAAGCCGCCCATTTTCTATACACCCTGGGATCGTGTGAAAACAGCCATTAGAACGGTAAACCCTTCTCCACTTTGGAAAGAACAAGAGGTCTATGGTTTGTGCAATGCAGTGATGATGAGCGAAAGAAACAGTGCATTCATTTCCCTTTGGCTGAATGGTTACCATAATTTCAGGTCAAAAGGGAAAGATGAATTCTGGGTGGAGCATTCAGTAAAGCTGCCATATGAATTGGCGGGAATGCATCCGGAATGGTTGAAGGTTCTCGATCCCTTCGCTTTTCATTTTCCTGGCTATGATGCAAAAGGATTGAAAAGACTATTCCGTAAAAATTTGTATTTCCCTCAGGCCTACCTGCACCACTTATGGGAAACCAATGCATGGAATTACCTGAAAGAGTTGACGCCTGAGTTGGTGAAAAACCATGATACCACTTATAATAAAATAGCCCGTTTGTATATATAGGGTAAATCAGGTATTTTGCACAAAGACAAAAAATTGCCTATCTATGAAAAGAGTAGTATTCACAATAGCAGCCTTTATAGGAGTAGCTGTTGGATGCTCTGACCAAAACATAGATGGCAAGCATGCCAATCTAAAGGAAGGGCTAATGATCCACCTTCCATTTAACGGAAACCTGGATGACGCTAGTGGTCATGGTTGCAATGGAACAGTTGTTGGCGGTGCACCTAATTTTGTTGAAAACCGGTTCTTTGATGCGGCAAATGCCCTTGACATTAGTGCCGGACAGTTTGTTGAAATTCCGGACAAAGGAATGGGAGGACGGAAAACCTTCAGTTTTTACCTGGAATTCTATCCCCGGGGATCAAGTTTCCAGGTAATGGTAGGTAAAAGGGCATATGAGGTCATTCCCGGAGTGAGCTATAACCAGTCTTTTAATATTGGCATTAATAATGCATACCAGCTTCGTTTCACCCTTCGTAAACCCGGAACCTGCCAGATAGATAGTATAGATACTTACTACTCAGAATTAAATAGTGGAACCCTTCTGCCCATTCCCAATAGTTGGAATTACCTCGCTGGAACTTATGATGGTAAGGTTCAGAGACTGTATCTCAATGGTGTACTGGTGAGTCAGCAGGACCTTCCTGGTGCGGAATTATGTGATTCAGATCCCTTTAGACTTGGGGTCTGGTGGAAAGGTGACCCGTTCTTTTTTAACGGAAAAGTTGATGAATTCAGGGTTTATAATCGCGCACTGTCAGACGCAGAGGTGCGTCTGTTGTATAAGTTATCTCCGAACAGCTAACCATCACCACACATGTTTTCATTTAGGAAACACTGCCTGTTTTTTATCTTTCTTTTCGGGTATTCCGTTGCTCATGCACAAATTGATCTGAACAATGGCCTGGTCACCTGGCTTCCGTTTTCTGGTACAATGAACGATGCCAGCGGAAATGGCAACACTGGACTGCCCCAGGGTACCAGTTATACAGCCGATCGTTTCGGCGCAACGAATAGAGCTGTTTTCCTGAATGGTGTTGATGAATACATTACGTTAAGGGATTCCTTGGGTCAGTTTTCCAGTACCCCCTTTAGCATAGTTCTCTGGATACAACCTTCTTCTAATAAGTATTCTTGTCTTATCGGGAAAAGGAACTTCGGCCCAACGAATTCACAACAATACCAGATGACCTTATTCAGGCCTTTTTTCGGATTGTTTTCCGGCATCACATCCAATGCGCTTCCTTGTTTAGGTGATTTGACATTAGATGTCATGAATGTTACAAGTTACCCCACCAATTTTTGTGTTGATTCATGGCACAATATCATCATCACCTTCGATGGTAATGCACAGCGCATGTATTTTGATGGTGTCATGGTAGATGAAACACCATCAACCTTTCCCGCCATGCAACAGTGCAACGCAGATATCCGATTGGGTAACTGGTGGTCAGGAGATCCCCTTTTCTTTGGAGGTAAAATGGATGATTTCCGTTGGTATAATCGGGTCATCAATGCCGAAGAGATCAACGCTCTAGCAGCAGATAAAGGTCCAGCGGCTATTAGCAAGGCTGATTTTATACAAGAAAGAACTACCTGCACGCCGCTCGGAATATCTCTGGCCAGTGTCCCTTTAAATACTTCAAATGTATTGTGGCGTTTTGGCGATGGAAATTCCGCGAGTTCGTCTTCGGTGGTTACCCATACCTATGCAGCGCAGGGGCTTTACCCTGTTACCTTAGTGATTGACGAAAACGGAGTTTGTCGCGATTCTATCACCAAGTTGATTGATATGTCTGTTCTTTCGTGAAACGTGATCGTCACTCCGGATACCACAGTCTGCGTTGGTGACACCGTCTCTTTAAGGACCATTCCGGCTCAGGCATTTTGCTGGTCTCCTGTAACTGTTCAGTTAAATCAATTAGACGATCCTTCCGGTAAACTACCCATTCAGGCTCCACAAAATCTTAGCCTTGTTATGGTTCCGGATGATGTTAACTTAGTCAGCAATGGTGATTTTGAGTTAGGCAATCAGAACTTCTCAACTCAGTACAACTTCATAACACAGCGAAGTGCAGACGCCCAATATGGAATTGTGGTAGATCCGCGAACTTGGTACAGTATTGTGAATTGCAGAAGCTGTGTTGATCACACCGGCTCCACTGGTGGGAAATTGCTGGTTGTGGACGGCTCAACCGATTCGTCTCTTTCGGTATGGTGCCAGACCATCACGGCAGCTGTCAATACAAACTATACCCTCAGCATATGGGTGAACAAGTATTCCACACCTGAACTGGCAACACTGGGACTATTCATCGATGGTGTTAAGATGATTGAGGTAAATGATGGGAACAATTTCGTTGGTGAATGGCGACTATATAGTTTTGATTGGAACAGCGGTTCCAAAACAAGTTTTGACTTCTGTATAAAACTCACCAGTACAAGTTCGACGGGTAATCTGATTGGAATTGACGACATTTCGATAAAGGTAAAGCGAGTCGTACAGGAGAATATACGCATTGATGTGTCTGGCGGGCCACCGCTTCTTGTTTCATCAGATACCAGTATTTGTCAGGGACAAACAGCTCAACTCAAGGTGACAGGAGGTATCAATAATTCCTGGACGCCTACTACGGGATTATCTGACCCTAATTCTGCCAATCCTTTCGCAACACCAAATTTCACCACAAAATATTATGTGGTGTCTGATGCCGGAGCTTGCTCGTCAAAAGATTCTGTATTGGTAGTTGTTAATCCCACCCCAACTCTTATAGGCCCCGCGCAAGAACAAATATGTGAGGGTGACTCTGTTCAATTGACAATTTCCGGAGCTTCTACATATATATGGTCGCCTGCATCTGGCCTGAATGACCCATTGGTCTCTTCGCCAATTGCATTTCCAACTGAAACAACAAGCTATCTGGTTAGTGGAACAAACGATAATGGATGTACAGCTACAGCTTTAGTAAAAGTTGTTGTGTTTTCAAAAACCGGATTTTTTATACCTAACGCATTCACTCCAAACAATGATGGAAAAAACGACTGTTTTCGCATCCCCAATGCTGAGGGAGGTATTTCTTATGAGTTAGCTGTTTTTAATCGATATGGGGAAAGAGTGTTTTTTTCTCGCGACCCTTCTGAATGCTGGAATGGCAGGTTTAAAGGAAGTGAACTGCCCATTGGAACCTATGCGTATTACCTTAACCTGACCACGTCCTGCGAAGTAATTCGTAAAAAAGGGGTGGTCAATTTGATACGGTAAAATTAATATTCAGTTGGGTGTGCCTTTTCCGATTAATTTCATAATTTTGATATATAATGTAAAACACTAATCTATGAGAAAAGTAACTGCGGCTTTATTGCTATTTGCATGCTTTTTTATGAGCTGCGAAAAAGAAGAAGTTTGGCCAACAGATAAGGGACTGATTCTTCACTTACCATTTAACAGCAGTCTAAATGATGCCAGCAATGATCGCAACAACGCAACCATTGTAGGTGGTACACCTTCGTTCGTACAAAATAGGTTCTTCGATCAGAATAGTGCATTAAGGTTGGTAAGAGGCCAATACCTTGAGGTTGCTGATAAGAAGTTCAACACATTAAAGGCCTTCACATTTTACATTGAATTTTACCCAACCTCAGACGATTATCAGGTGCTGTTGGGTAAAAGGGCGTATACTGTAACGCCCGGCACAAAGTATAATCAGTCATTCAATATTGCCATCAATGACATAGGACAGGCTCGCGCCCAATTCAGGCGCATTGGCCAATGCCAAAATGATGAATTATCTGCTTATCAGCCTGAACTCAATAGTGGCAATGAAGATGTCATGTTGGACTGCTGGAATTATGTTGCCAGTACCTTCGATGGAAGAGTGCAGAAATTGTATCTCAATGGCAAACTGGTTTCACAGCAAAACCTGGACGGTATTGTCATCTGTGATACGGATCCTTTAAGGATAGGAGCTTGGTGGAAGGACAATCCATTGTTTTTTAGTGGGGTTGTGGATGAGGTAAGGGTATATGACCGGGCACTTTCAGATGGTGAGATTTTTGAGATCTACAAATACGCAAAAAGATAAACATAAAAAGGGTGTTCGGAAGCACACCCTTTTTTATATGATCCGCCATTCAGCATTTAGCTCATGTGCGCTTCAATCTTCTTCACAAAGTTGCCTTTGGGCTGTGCACCCACCAGCTTATCTACTACCTTACCATCTTTAATGAACAGGATAGCCGGAATGCTGGTAATCCCATAGTTCATTGACAACTGGGGATTGTGGTCCACGTTTACCTTACCCACGTTGACCTTACCATCATATTCCTTTGACAATTCTTCAATGATGGGTCCGATTGCGCGGCAAGGACCGCACCACTCTGCCCAAAAATCAATAACGGTTAATTTGCCAGAAGAGATCACCTCTGTCTGGAAATTGGAGTCTGTGAATTCTTTTGCCATGTTTTGTACTTTATATTGTATCGATGAATTACTTGCTCAAAATTAGTTCCAATTTCAATGCCATGATGAACTGACATTAATTGCCATTGCCTGTCACAACATTGACGTCTATATAGCTGTTCTCCAGCAGGAAAGCAGACAATTCGTCATTCATTTCTACGCCTTTTGCCATTGTAACCAGGTTGATATTCCAGTTATTCTTGGGCTCACCCAGCCTGAACTTCACCCTTGCATTTCCCGGATACTTTTTCAGGTTGTTGACGAGGAATTCCACCAATTCAGGCTTCAACAGTTCCCCCATCAGGCTCATCTCCACTGATTTTGTCAGCGTTTTCTTGATGGTTTCCAAAAGGCAGATCTCGCTGATCCTGAAGTTCCACTCATTCCGTTTCTCCCATTTCTCGAACTTTCCTGTAACATACAGACATGTACCCGGTTCAAAATAGTTCAGGTATTTCATATAGATCTCCCCAAACAGCGTGATCTCTGTTTTGCCCGAAAAGTCCTCCAAACCCAGGATTCCGTACTTGCTGCCTCTCTGCGAAGTCCTGTGCATGGCCGTAGTCACCAGGCACGCTAACCTGATGGTTTTGGTGGGTTGGGACTGCAGTTCCACGGATTGCTTAAAATCATTGAAATCAGCGATTGGCATAATGCCGTAATACGTGTTCTCAAACCGGAAATGATCCAAGGGATGACCACTGATGAACATACCCGTCACCTCTTTTTCATGGTCAAGCTGTTCTGTGAGGGTCCAATGTTTGCAGTCCGGGATCCGTGGGGGTGGGATCTCCATTACAGGCATATCGCCAAACAATGTATTGGCCGTATTGGCTGATTGCGCCTGGTAAATGTTCCCATATTTGATGATCTTCTCCAGCCCGGTGGAATTGTCGCCATCAGGGGTATGAAAATATTGTGCCCGATGAAGTGCCGGAAAACAATCGAACGCTCCAGAATAGGCCAGGCATTCCAGCGACTTCTTATTAACTGTACGTTGGTTGACCCTTTTCACCAGGTCAAAAATTGAATTGAAATAAGCTCGTTTTACCCTTTCCTCAATGATGCTTTCTACCGCCGCTTCACCCACACCTTTCAATCCACCCAACCCGATCCTGATCTCACCCTTATGGTTAACCGAAAATCCTTTGCCCGATTCATTGATGTCTGGACCAAGAACCTTAACGCCCATCCGTTTGCATTCTTCCATAAAGAAAGTCAGCTTTTCAATACTTCCTGCATGGTTCAGTACACTGGCCATGTATTCAGCAGGATAGTGGGATTTCAGGTAAGCGGTCTGGTAGGCCACAAACGCATAACAGGTGGAGTGCGATTTATTGAACGCATACTGTGCAAAGGCTTCCCAGTCTGTCCACACCTTTTCTAATATGTCAGCAGGATGTCCTTTCTCGCCGGCGCCCTTGATGAACTGACCTTTCATCTTATCCAGCACCGACTTCTGTTTCTTACCCATCGCTTTTCGCAGCACGTCTGCATCACCTTTGCTGAAGCCGGCGAGCTTTTGTGCCAGCAACATCACCTGCTCCTGGTAGACCGTGATGCCATAGGTTTCTTTGAGGTATTCTTCCATATCCGGAAGATCATATGTGATGGCCTCCTTGCCATGTTTACGATCCACGAAATTTGGGATATAAGACATCGGCCCCGGACGATACAAGGCGTTCATCGCAATCAGGTCATCAAATTTATCCGGCTTCAATACACGCAGATATTTCTGCATGCCCGGACTTTCAAACTGGAATGTACCGATGGTCTCTCCTTTTTGGTACAGATGAAAAGTAATTTCATCATCCAGTGGTATCTTATCGATATCGATCTCCACTCCGTGGTTTTCCTTTACCAACTCCAGGCAGGTCTTGATGATGTTCAGGGTCTTTAGACCCAAAAAGTCCATCTTGATTACACCTGCTTCTTCAATCACCGATCCTTCAATCTGTGTAATCCAGAGATCAGAATCCTTGGCCGTGCATACCGGCAGTAACTCTGTCAGATCTTTTGGGGCGATGATGATACCTGCCGCATGGATACCCGTGTTGCGCACGGAACCTTCCAGAATCTCTGCTTCATGCAGGATTTGTGAACGAATATCTTTACCGTCATAGATCTCCCTGACCTTTTTCACATTCTCGATCTCGTCTTTGGAGAATCCTTCTTTTTCTTCCAGGCTCTTTTCACCACTCAACGGTGCATGCAACACCCTCTTTAATACTACACCGGGACGCTCCGGAATCAGTTTAGCCAGCGCATTGGATTCCGGCAAAGGAAGGTCCATCACGCGCGCCACATCCTTGATGCTCATCTTGGCGGCCATCGTGCCATAAGTGATGATCTGTGCCACCTGATTTTTGCCGTATTTATCTACCACATAGTCGATGACTTTCTGCCTGCCCTCATCGTCAAAATCCGTATCGATATCCGGCATGCTCTTCCGGTCTGGATTCAGGAATCGCTCAAACAGCAGGTTATACTTGATGGGATCGATGTTGGTGATCCCGATGCAATAGGCCACCACAGAACCTGCCGCAGAACCCCGACCCGGCCCCACAAACACACCCATATCCCTGCCCGCCTTAATGAAGTCTGATACAATCAGGAAGTAGCCCGCAAATCCCATGGTTTTAATGGTGAACAACTCAAATTTTAACCGCTCTTCAACCTCCGTTGTTACTACCTCATACCTCTTATAAGCACCTTCCCAGGTGAGATGTTCCAGATATTCATCCTGACTTTGAAAGTTAGCAGGCACCTTAAAGTGGGGTAAAAGTATATCCCGTTTCAGGTCAAGCAGCTCAACCTTATCTACGATCTCATTGGTATTGTCAATGGCTTCAGGAATATCCTGAAACACCTTGTTCATTTCTTCCGTCTTCTTAAAATAGAATTGGTCATTCGGAAAAGCAAAACGCTTGTTCTTGATCAGTACATCATCATCCGTGAATTCACGAAGAGCCGGTGTGGAAATTTTTTCGTTGGTATTGATGCAAAGCAGGATATCGTGCGCGTTGAAATCAGACTGGTCCACATAATGTGAATCGTTGGATGCAATGACTTTCACATTATACTTCCTTGCAAAGCGCAACAACACTTCATTCACCTTGTCCTGTTCCGCCATACCGTGCCGCTGGATCTCTACATAGTAGTCATCCTGGAAAATATTCAGCCACCATTTGAATTCATTTTCGGCTTCTTCTTCTCCTTTGCGCAAGATCATCTGTGGAACCATCGCACCGAGGCAACAGGTAGTGGCGATCAACCCTTCATGATATTTATGGATCAGTTCTTTATCAATGCGCGGATATTTGCTATACAGTCCTTCAATATATCCTAAGGACGTAAGCTTCACCAGGTTTCTATAGCCTTGCTCATTTTTGGCCAGCAGGATCTGATGATGTCTTGGATCTTTTTCTTCCTTGGTAAAGGTTTTTCTTTGCCGATTCTCCGTGAGATAAAATTCGCAACCCACGATCGGTTTAACTTTCAGCGGACTTTTTTTATCATCTGGATCAACCCTATGCTTGTAGGCTTCAGACACAAACTTGAACACACCAAACATGTTGCCATGGTCAGATATCGCCAGGGCAGGCATGTTGTCCGAAATCGCTTTCTTATACAACGATTCAATATTGGCCGCTCCGTCGAGCAACGAATACTGGGTATGGACGTGTAAGTGTGAGAACCGCTGCATGGGGTATCTGGTAGGGTGATTGCGCTGAGCCTACAAAGGTCGGGAAAAAGCACCGGAGGATTAAGCCGTTTTTTCCACTTACATTTGCACATTCCGGTAAATCATGAAAAAACCCCATGCGTTCATATGGCTCATCATGATACTCCTGGCGGGATGCGAGGTATTTAAGCCTGTGCAGTCGCCGGCCCTTAGCAGCTCGTCCTCTTCAAAGCAAAACACGCCGTTTTTAGAGGATATTGTGGTTACCACCAACCCGGATGCCAAGACTGCACCACAAAAAGAAGAAGACCTTCCGCCCATTGAAGATGACTATCGATCTGCCATCCAATTCAATACCGGTATGTCTGTTGGGGACGCCACGATGGAACAGTTCCGATATTCCATCCTGCTCAATACCGAGGTGGAATACCTTTCAAACAAAGAACTCTATCGATTGATCCACGCGTGGTGGGGAACACCTTATAAGATTGGCGGCATGACGCAGCGGGGGGTGGATTGTTCTGCATTTGTGCAGACGGTGATGGCCGGTTCCTACGAACTCGCTTTACCAAGAACGGCAAAAGAACAGAAACAAGTGGCTGCTACCGTTGAACGGTCTGACTTGCGTGAAGGAGATCTCGTATTCTTCAATACCCGTGGCGGGGTATCCCATGTGGGGATCTATCTGCACAACAATAAATTTGTACACGCGTCCACTTCCGGCGGGGTAACCATCAGCGATCTTAGTGAGGCCTACTGGGCCAAACGATATCTTGGAGCCGGCCGGGTTACCCAATAATATGTATCGATATCTCTTTTTTGTTTTGTTCCTCGCCGGAGGCTGTCGTGATCATCAGGTCTCGGACAAACAAGTGTTCCGCTACAACCAGCCAGAGGGATTGACCACCCTGGATCCGGCCTTTGCCAAGAGCCAGCCTGTGATGTGGATCACACACCAACTTTACAATACCCTTGTAGAGATCCAGGCTGATCTTAGGATCCACCCGTCTCTTGCCAAAAACTGGGAGATCTCGCCAGATGGATTAACCTATCGTTTTTTCCTCAGGGATTCTGTGTTTTTTCACGATAGTCCGGTGTTCCCGGATGGACGGGGACGTAAACTTATTTCGGACGACGTGGTATACAGCCTTGGCCGCATCCTGGATCCATCTGTTGCAAGCCCAGGTGCATGGATCTTCAGGGGAAGGGTAGACAGTATCACACCATTCAGATCGGTAGACAGCCTGACCGTGGAGATAAAGCTGCAGAAGCCTTTTCCTCCCATCCTGGGCATTCTAAGTATGCAATACTGTTCCATTGTGTCAAAAGAAGCAGTGCAGCAGTTTGGAAAAGACTTCAGGCGCAACCCGGTTGGAACAGGTCCATTTGTCATGAAGAGCTGGGAAGAAGGGCAGAACCTGATCCTTCACCGTTTTGAGCGTTATTTTGAAACCGACAGTACTGGCCATCGCCTCCCATATCTTGATGCGGTGAAATTGAGTTTCCTGGACAACAAGGCCACAGAGTTCATGGAGTTCAGGCAGGGCAGACTTGATTTTGTGAACGATATCGAAGCCAGTTTTAAAGACGAGATCCTTTCTAAAACCGGCAACCTCAAACCAGAGTGGGAGAGCAGGATTCAAATGTTCAAAACGCCCTACCTGAATACAGAGTACCTCGGTATTCTCTACGATACCAGCAATAGTTTACTTGCCGCTTCGCCATTGCGTTGGAAAAAGGTGCGGCAAGCGATGAACCACGCCATTGACCGGCGCAAGATGATGATGTACCTGCGAAACTCCATCGGCACCCCTGCAGAATCAGGCTTCGTTCCGGCAGGCCTGCCATCATTCAGCATGGAAAAAGTGAAGGGATATCGATATGATCCCGTGAAGGCAAGGCAGCTTCTGAAAGAAGCAGGATATACTTCAGACGCGGAAACTATTACGCTCAAGACCATTCCGATCTATGCGGAACTGGGGGCGTTCGTGGCGAAACAACTGGAAGATGTAGGCATTAAGGTAAAGGTGGAAACCGTGCAAAGGGCAACCCTCCTGGAAGAGATCGCCAAATCCAAAGCGCTTTTCTTCCGCGGCTCGTGGATCGCCGATTATCCGGATGCAGAAAACTATTTGTCTGTCTTTTATAGCAGGAACCCAGCACCTCCCAATTATACCCGCTTTAAAAATGCACAGTTTGATGCGCTGTACGATAAGGCACTAACAGAAACCAATGACTCCGCGCGATATGGTATATACCAGCAGATGGACCAGATCGTGATGAACGAAGCGCCTGTTATTCCATTGTGGTATGACATGGCCATTCACCTCGTAAGGCCCGGAATTACTGGCTTTCAGCCGAATTCACTTAATCTGCTTGAGTTGCGCAGAACCAAAATAGCTATTAGCTACTAGCTATTAGCTATTTATTGCCGCTTGAGTTTCGCTGCGAATACTTTTTGAAACTTCTCCATCTTAGGCCTGATCACGAAGTAACAATAAGGCTGGGAGCCATTCAGTTTGTAGTAATTCTGGTGATAGTTTTCTGCCACGTAGAAATTCTTATATGGCTCGATGGCAGTAACGATGGGGTTATCAAATGCACCACTTTTGCCCAGCTTCTCTTTATAGAATTCTGCCTTTTTCTTTTGGTCTTCGTTCATGTAGAAGATAACGCTCCGGTACTGAGGGCCCACATCGTTCCCCTGACGGTTCAGGGTAGTAGGGTCATGGGTTTGCCAAAACACTTCCAACAATTCATCAAAGCTAATCTTGGAAGGATCATATACCACTTTGATGGCCTCTGCATGACCGGTTGTTTTTTCACAAACTTCTTCATATGTGGGGTTCTCCACATGTCCGCCGCTGTAACCGCTTTGAACACTGGAGACGCCTTCGAGTTGCTGAAAAAGTGCTTCCGTACACCAGAAGCAACCATTGCCAAATATTGCTGTTTCGTTGTTCATCTGATTGGAGGATGCCTGAAGGTGTTCAGCTACGGGTACCGTAGTGTGCGATTGTTCCCGCCTTGTACAGGCTAAGGTGGTCATCAGGAGTAAAATTGCCGGGTAGATTTTTTTCATTGTCTTTAATCAACGCAAAGGTGCTTAAAGCGAACGGATTAATCTGCTGGTTTATGTTAATCCGTATGACCGCAATGTAAGAATTATGTTCACGTTAACAAAGGTTTGTGGAAGCTGCAAGTGCCCAGCCGCATTTATGTATCTTTGCAGCCTTAAAAATTATTGTTCACGTGAAACTCTTCCCGCAATCTGCTGATTATCAACTTGAGTTTGACAAGATCAGGGAGATTGTACATCAGTATTGCAATACGGAAATGGGGCGTACCCGCGCTACCCAGATGCGTATCCATACCCGTAAGGAGTATATTGACCTGGAGCTCTCCCAGACCAATGAATACCTCCTGCTGCTGAATGGCGGGCAGTACTTCCCCAATGAAGAGGCCATCAATCTTCATCGCGAACTGAAACTGCTGGGCATCCAGGGCGCCGTACTCACCGGGGAAGATTTTATGCAGATCAGGAGACTGGCAGAACATACCCAGCAATTGTTCCGTTGGTTTGATGCGGACAGGACCGAGAACTATCCCGCACTGTACAAAGTGATCAGTGCAACACATTATGAAAAGTCCATCATTACCGGCATTGATGAAGTATTGGACGAAGGTGGGCAGGTGAGGGATAACGCCTCCGAGGACCTGGCAAGGATAAGGATGAGCCTATTCAGGCGGAGGTCTGAATTGAGGCGATTATTTGATAAGATCATCCAGAAGCTGAACAAATCCGGCTTTACAGCAGACATTGAAGAGTCTTTCCTGAATGGCAGACGAGTGGTGGCCGTACAGGCAGAATTCAAACGTCAGGTTAAAGGAATATTTCATGGTGAAAGCGATACCCGAAAAACCACGTTCATTGAACCGGAGGAAACCATTGAGCTCAACAATGAAATATTTTCTTTGGAGAGTGAAGAGCATAAAGAAGTATACCGGATCCTACGGGATCTTACCCGCCGATTGAGTAGTCATGCACCCTTGTTACAACAATGGCATGAGATCCTCGGCATTTACGATTTCATACGTGCCAAGGCGAAATTTGGCGTAGATGTGAATGGCATCTATCCGGAGTTGATAGATCAATCTCAGGTTGACCTCATCAAGGCCTACCACCCACTCTTGTTGCTCTACAATAGAAAACAAGCAAAACCCACCATACCCGTCACACTGAAGCTTGATGAGAAGAGCCGCATATTGGTGATATCAGGTCCTAACGCGGGTGGGAAAACCGTTACCCTGAAAACCATTGGCCTTTTGCAGATGATGGTACAGGCCGGTCTCCTGGTACCGGTTGCGCCGGGATCTGTTTTCGGAATTTTCAAGCAGCTGATGATCCACATCGGCGATACCCAAAGCATCGAGTTTGAGTTGTCTACCTACAGTTCCCACCTCAAACACATGAAGCATTTCATGGAGAATGCTAGCGGTCGCACCCTGTTTTTCATCGATGAGTTAGGCAGTGGCAGTGATCCCAATCTTGGCGGTGCATTTGCGGAAGTGATCCTGGATGAATTGCTTCGGAAACACTCCTATGGTGTGGTGACCACACACTACTTGAACCTGAAGGTAATGGCCGG
>JBKCVJ010000041.1:0-46487 GCA_046317915.1 Sphingobacteriales bacterium | reverse complement strand
ACGTCTTCCCTGCGATCAAATTTATCTTCTTTCCTGTCCCTCACATCTTCGCGCCTGTCGCGGTGATCTTCACGATGGTCGCGCACATTTTCGCGCCTATCATGGTATTCTCTTTTAACGGCATTCTTGTAACCTGTTTTCTGCGCATGGGCAACAGAGATCATCAGTACAAGGGCGAGGGTCATCAGGGTGGTCAATGTTTTCGTTTTCATAAAAGGTTTCATTTTTAGTGTTTCAGTGTCTTGCTGTATACTGTAATAGACCTGTAATGAAAGCCTGGGTTTAATGCAGGGGCAAAAAAAATGAGCGTGTTAACCTAACACGCTCATTTTCAGGGTTGAAATATTTTTTAATTTCTTGTTTCTGTAGGCAGCGGCAGGTCACGCTTCATCATCGCATCCCTGTTGGCCATTTCCCAGGCCGTATAGAACACGAGTTTCGTGCGATTCATGTGCAGCTTATAGTTGATCTTGTCTGGCGTGTCTGTAGGCTTATGATAATCAGCCTTTAACATACCATCGTAGTAAAAAATAACCGGAACGCCTTTGCGTGCAAAGTTATAATGGTCGCTACGGAAATAGATCTGGTTGGGATCCTTGGGATCGTTGAACATATAATCAAGGCTCATCTTCACGTACTTTTTGTTCACGCCTTCGCTCAAGGGCTTCAGTTCTGTAGAGATCTTATCGTCTCCTACTACATAAACATAATTGAGGGTGTCTGGCTTCGTACGCTCGGTATCAATCCTTCCGATCATATCGATGTTCAGGTCCGCCGTTACTTTATCCATGGGAACGGTAGGATGCTCGGAGTAATATTCAGAACCCCAGAGGCCTTTTTCTTCACCGCTCACGGCAATGATCAATACATTTCTGCGCGGACCATTACCCGCTGCTTTTGCTTTTGAAAAAGCTTCGGCGATTTCCAGGATACCTACGGTACCGGAACCATCGTCATCGGCACCATAATAGATCACGTTGCCGCGTTTGCCGAGGTGATCATAGTGTGCAGAGATGATCAGCCACTCGTCTTTTTTATCGGTTCCCTCGATGTAACCCAATACGTTGGTGCTCTCGAGGAAGCTTACTTTCTTCACAGTCTCGTGGTATACGTTTGCTGTGAAAGTCTGTGAAGCAACTTTATCGCTCTTGCCCTTGCTCACCAGATCGTTCCATTTGCCACCGGTGATGGCATCAGCGAGTTTCGCAGAGATGGAGTAGAGTGCGGGTCCTTGCTGGTTGCTGAACAGGGTAGTGTACATATTGCCTTGTGTGGGCATGGGCTGGCGGGGGAAACCTTGCGCCACCATGAACACAACAGCTGCACCATTTTTGGCAGCGTTGTTCAACTTACCCATAACACCGGCTGGCGCCATGAAGCCGCGGGCGTTGGATTTGTAGTTCGATGGGGTGCCGTCAAGCATGATTACTGCTTTACCCGTTACATCGATGCCTGCATAGTCATCCCAATTTTCATCCTTGATGCCGTGGCCCACAAATACCACTTCGGAAAAATATCCGGCGTCAGTGTGTGTCTGGCGGAGGTTGGGCTGGAAATCGGTATTCAATGCATAGTTGGTTCCGTTCACCTGGAGGCTGGTGCCCACGAGTGAATCACGGTACACCGGGAAGGCTTGTTGATAGCTTCCGTTGTTGCCGGGAGTAAGACCCAATTGCTTAAAATGATTTTCGATGTAGGCAGCGGCTTTGCGCTGGCCTTCTGTAGCTGTTTCGCGGCCTTCGTAGTCTGCACCGGCGATGGTGTAGAGATGCGCCTTCAGATCCGCTTCTGTGATGGTCTCTGCAAATTTTTTGGGATCGCCTTTTTTCTGGGCAATTCCCGCGGTGGATAGCAGGAGGAGAGATGCTGCGAGCAATATTCTCATGTTGAAGTTTTAGGGATGCAATATAATGTTAATGAGGCAATTCGCTAATGCGGTAATGCGGCTGACGCTTCGCGAGGCATTCGGCATTGGGCACTGGGCATTGCCGCCTGCGCAGAACCACTCGGAGTGACTGCCGGCGCGCCGCTACGCAAGGCGCGCCTTCCATCATTGCCGCATTGCCGCATTGCCAAATTGCCGCATTAACACGAGATCTTGCTGACGCGCCCCGCGTGCCTTCCGCCTTCAAACTCCGTACTCATAAACTTCGCTACCATCTGTTGTGCTACTTCTAATGACACATGGCGGGAGGGAATGCACAGTACATTGGCATTGTTGTGCTGACGGGTGACTTCGGCGATCTGTGTGCTCCAGCATAAGCCCGCACGGATGCCCGCGTGCTTGTTGGCGGTCATCGCTACGCCATTGGCCGTACCGCAGAGCAGGATGCCGAAAGAGCATTCGCCTTTTTCCACTGCACTGGCCACGGGATGGGCGAAGTCTGGATAGTCAACGGAGTCCTTGCTGTGTGCACCGAAGTCTTTTACCGCAAGACCCTTGCCCTGCAAATATTTGATCAGTTCTTCTTTATAGTCGAACCCCGCATGATCGCATCCAATGGCGATGGGGAGGAAGAGGTTGAACGGACTATGTATCATGATTTAGTAATTAGCAATTAATAATTAACAATTGGCAATTAGCACTGATAATTAGTAATTGATGCCAATTGTCAATTGCTAATTGTCATTTACCAACTAGCTCCATTCTTTCCAGGCTTTTTCCTGTTTCTTGGCAACTCTCGCAGCTATAAGGATGGAGAGTTCATATAAGAGCACGAGCGGGATCACCACGATCAGCTGACTTCCCCAATCTGGAGAAGGGGTGATGATGGCGGCGATCACCAATAAGGCAACGTAAGCATATTTGCGATAGGTGCGCAGGAATTGGGGCGTAACCAGTCCCATCTTCGCCAACACCCAGGAGGCCATCGGCAATTCAAAAGCTATACCCGCGCCGAGGGTGATGTCAATGAGACTGTCAAGGTAGTCTGAAAGTACAGGCTTGTACTGCAGGGTTCCCATCGTCCCAATATTATAATTGGCGAGAAAATTAAAGGTAAACGGCGCCAGCAGAAAATAGCCAAAGGCGGCACCGAGAAAGAAGAAGAAGGAGACCCAGAAGATCACGCCGCGGGTATGGGTAAGTTCTTCGGGCTTAAGCGCTGGTTTTACAAATCGCCAAACCTCCCAGAATATATAAGGCAGTGCCACCAGAAGACCGCCAACAATCGCAATGGTAATACTCGCCATGAAGGTTCCACTCACACTGGTGATCTGGAGGTCCATCTTCATGGGAGGCATACACAAGGAATTGCCCATGCCAAGGGTGTGGCTTAATGAGCACAGCGCCCGGTAAGAAATAAAATCATCATGGGTGGGTCCCATGATCACCTTATCAAAGATCCAATCGATATTGATTAAAAATACAACGGCTGCCACAAGGATGGCCAGCAGACTCCTGACCACATGCCAGCGAAGGGCCTCCAGATGGTCGATGAAACTCATCTCGGCCTCTTCAGTGTCTTTCCCCCTGATCTTCTTGAAAAACGACTTCCGTTCTGAATCTACCGACAAAGTAAATTTGTTTGCAACAAATTTACGGCATTGGGCATTAGGCCATAGGCATTGGGAAGAAAAAAAAGGCCCACCAACGCAGGTGGACCTAAGTAACTCATTTACAATAGCTATTAGCTACTAGCCAATAGCTAATTTATCAGCCCGCTGGCTTAAATTAAGATAAATGCGAAGATTTTCGTGAACAGCGGTTAACCCAGGACGCGCATCTTAACCGTCTCTATGCGTGTTTCACTGACATGCAGGATCTCAAACTCAAAATCCCCGATGATGATCTTTTCCCTTTCCTTGGGGATGGTTTCGTGCTGGTTGATGATGAAGCCGGAGAGGGTTTCGGAATCGGAGTCCGGAAGTTTCACCCCGTATTTCTGGTTGATATAATCCAGTTCCAGCCGGCCGGAGAAGATGTATTCTTTATCGGCAATGTGTTTCTCTACAAACTCTTCCACATCATACTCATCCCTGATCTCGCCGAAAATCTCTTCCAGCAGGTCTTCCATGGTGATGATGCCCGAGGTGCCGCCAAATTCATCCACCACCCAGGCGATCGACTTCCTGTCTTTCGTGAATTTATTAATGAGATCGATGGCACTCATGCTTTCCGGAACAGCCGGGATGGGCAGGAGGATGGATTTGATGTCTTTGGGTTTTGCAAACAAGGCCAGCTGGTGCACGTAGCCTTGAATGTTGTCGATGTTTTTATCATACACTACCAGCTTGCTCAGTTTTGTATCAATGAATTTTCTTTTGAGCAGATCGATGGGGGTATCGATGCTTACGGCTTCCACTTCTTTACGCGGCACAAGGCACTGCCTGATCTTTACATTGGGTAATGATAGCGCGGCTTCAAAAAGCTCTGTATTCAGTTCCGGATTTTCTTCTGAATGTTCGCGTGTTTGCTGGATGAATTGTTCCAGGTCAACCCGCGAAAAAACTTCTTTCTCGTCATTGAACCGCACGTTGAAAAGATATTTGAGGAGCCACTCCGCGATGGCCACAAAAAACGAAGCCACGGGGTAGAGCAGGCCGTAGAAGAAGTTGATCAGCGGTGCGAAGAAGGCCAGCAGGGTATCATTCTTCACGCGGAAGATGGCACGGAAGCTGAATTTCACGAGCAGGAAAATGAGTGCGGCCATGATGGTGTCAAATACCAGACGGATGTATTTGAAGTAAGGGGCCACTTCATCCACGAAAGCATATTTCTTAAGGAGGTCCCACATGCTGTCCAGGTAAGCCGGTACCAGCAGGGTGAAAAATACCAGTACGATGTTGAGACCGATGAGGGTGGTGCCGATGAATTTTGCGGGCGACTCCAGGAATTCAGACAGGATCCTGCCGCTGCGGAGGCCCTGTTTCTTTTTGAGTTCGATGGAGATTTTATTGGCCGATACAAACGCTACTTCGATGCCCTGAAAAAAACCGGCGAGAAGGAGGGAAAGGCCAATAAGTGCCAGGATGAGAGAATCCATATATTAAAGGTAAAAGATAAAGTGAGAAGTACGAAGAATTCTGCGACCTATGCGACCTCCGCCCTATGCGCCCTGCGAACTAATAAACTGCCTCACAGCCATTTCCGCTTCCTCACAGGCTTTCTCCAGTTTGTCGTTCACAATGATCCTTGAAAATGCATGACTGAAACTGAGTTCATAAGAAGCTTTGCTGATGCGGGCCTCGAGGGATTCCGGGGTTTCCGTACCTCTTGCTTCCAGCCTGCGGCGCAGTTCTTCAACGGAAGGTGGCTGGATGAACAGGGAAAGCACCTGTCCGGGAAATTGCTCCTGGATGTGAATGGCGCCCTGCACATCAATGTCAAGGATCGGTACTTTATTATCGGCCCAAATGCGATGGAGTTCGCTTTTGAGGGTGCCGTAGTATTTTCCTTCGTAGACCATCTCCCATTCCACGAAAGCTTGTTCTTCGATCTTTTGTTTGAAGGTTTCTGCTGTAATGAAGTAGTAATCAACACCATCTTTTTCTGCGCCCCTCGGTTTGCGGGTTGCCGCTGAAATAGAGAATGCGAGATGGTTCGGGAACCTGGCCATCAGGTGCCGCATGATAGAGGTCTTACCTCCTCCCGAAGGTGCGGTGAGGATGATGATCTTATTCATGATCTTCTTTGAATGTCTGCACCCAAGGCCTGCAACCTGGTATCAATGTATTGATAACCGCGGTCGATCTGTTCAATGTTCTGGATCACACTTTTTCCTTCTGCGCTGAGTGCTGCGATCAACAGGGCAACACCTGCGCGGATATCCGGGCTGCTCATGGTGATGCCCCGGAGTTTTTGTTCCCGCTCAAGTCCTATAACGGCCGCGCGGTGTGGATCGCAGAGGATGATGCGTGCACCCATATCAATCAGTTTGTCTACAAAGAACAACCTGCTCTCAAACATTTTCTGGTGGATCAATACGGAACCGCGGGATTGGATGGCGGTGACGAGCACGATGCTCAACAAGTCAGGTGTGAAGCCCGGCCATGGATGATCCGAGATGGTAAGTACAGAGCCATCCAGAAAGGTCTGGACCTCATAGATCTCCTGTGCGGGAATATAGATATCATCGTTCCTGAAGTCCATCTGGATACCCAGCTGCTGGAATTTTTCAGGGATGATGCCGAGCATATCGATGCGTGCATTTTTGATGGTGATTTCACTTTGCGTCATGGCGGCTAAGCCGATGAAGGAGCCCACTTCAATCATATCCGGAAGGATCTGGTGGGTGGTGCCACTCAGTTTTTCTACGCCATCGATGACGAGCATGTTGGAGCCGATGCCGCTGATCTTTGCGCCCATGCGGTTCAGCATGCCGCAGAGTTGCTGCAGGTAAGGTTCACAGGCTGCATTGTAGATGGTGGTTCTGCCTTCGGCCATTGCGGCAGCCATCACGATGTTGGCGGTGCCGGTAACGGAAGGTTCATCAAGCAACATATAGGTACCTTTCAGCGCTGGTGCTTCAAGATGGAAGAAACCGTCTTCAGGGTGATAGGTGAATTGGACACCAAGTTTTTCAAAACCGATGATATGTGTATCCAGCCTTCTGCGACCGATCTTATCACCACCGGGTTTTGGGATGAATGCTTTTCGGTAACGGGCGAGGAGCGGGCCTGCGATCATAACGGATCCGCGGAGCCTGCCACTTTTGGTGCGGAAGGTCTGGGAATGCAGGTATTCCATATCGATATCATCTGCCTGGAAGATGCAGGTGCTGCGATCTTTGCGGTTGAGCTTAACGCCCATATCGCCCAGCAGTTCAATCAGGAGATTGACGTCAAGGATGTCAGGGATGTTCCGGATCTCTACCGGCTCGGCCGTCAGTAATACGGCGCTGATGATCTGTAATGCTTCATTCTTGGCGCCCTGGGGAATGATCTCACCTTTGAGCCGCCTGCCGCCGTTTACCTCGAAATACATGGGACTATTTAAAGCGCTTTTTGAATTTCTGCGGACCGCGATTGTTATTATTACCGCCTTGATTGCGGTTGTTGCCGCCTCCACCACCACCGCCTGGGCGCTTTTGGAAATTACCCTTGTTGCGCTTTATAAAGCGGTTGTCTTCACGCTCACGCTCTCGGAATACTTTTACAGCAGGTGTGTTGGTGAACTCCAACTGACCACCGGTGATATTGTTCAGCTCAGCACGGATCTGGTCATCATGTGCACTTTCTTTATGCCAGGTGCTGTAGGCCAGTTTCATGTAGTAAGCGATGGTATTGGCGAAGCCTGCGCGCTTTTCCGGGTTCTCTTCTGCCAGTGCTTTTTTGATCACCACTTCAAGGTTTTTACCGAGATGTGAGTGACGGGGATAGCGTTTGGGGTACGGTAACGGAGCGGGTTTCACGCTCAGCGTTTCGCGGGTAGGAATAGGGTAGGGACTCTTTACTTTGAGTTTGAAATCAGAGATCAGGAATAAGTGATCCCAGAGTTTATGGCGGAAGTCCTCTACGTTTTTAAGGTGTGGGTTAAGAAAACCCATCAGTTCAATGATGTTCATGGCCTGCGCCTGCCTGTTGTCATCATCCTCAATGGTTACGATATGGTCCATCATCTTCTGGATGTGCCTACCGTATTCCTTCATGATCAGGGATACGCGTTGTGAATTATACTCCATATCAACAAAAGTAAGGAAAACCAGCTAGTTCGCAGTTCGCAAGGTGGCACAGGTCGCAAATTTGGCTGCAACCTATGCGACCTACGCTACCTGCGACCTATTGAATAAATATTTTAGTCACCGCCTGACTTCCTGCTCCTGCATTCTTCACCCGGAGGAAATAGGCTCCGGAAGGATATTTCCTGTTCAGGGAGAACTGGATATTGGTTAGTTTGGTGCCTGAGAACTGCCTGCTTTGGAGGACCTGGCCGTTCATCGACAGCAATTCTGCACTTAGTGAACCGGTTTGCGGGGTAGCCAGCCTGATGTTAACCTCATTGACAACGGGGTTGGGGTATACCGATGGTTGAAGCGTAGCGTTTTCACCATAGGAAACCACTTTTACTGCACTGTATATAAATTGCCCGTCTTTGTTCATGATCTTCACCCGGAAATAAAGTTTACCCTGAGGAGATCCGGTCATCGGGTAATTGTATTGGTACTGCTGTGTTCCGATTCCCTTACCATCTAAAGTGGTCACCGTCTGGAAACTTTGTCCATCCCGCGATGTTTCAATGGCGTAGGAGTTTTCGGTTTCATCGTTATCCATCGTCCAACTGATCCCCAGACCGTCATTCTGTTGGGTCAGCAGGAACTCACGCATCTGGTTTTTCAGGACCACCAGGGGGCAGAAGTAATACACCAGTCTGATGCTGACATTACTGAAGTCAGCGATTGTAGTCTGGTTATTACTGTTACCGATGATGAAACCTGAGATCGCACTGTTATTGTACGTAAAGTTGACCGATCCAACACCGGTATATGTACCGAGGCTAGATGTGGTCTGCCTGTTCATGACGAAGTTATTGAAATAGATATCGGGACCAAAGGTGGCCACAGTATCCGGATCATAACCAGCACGTCCCAGGTCAAAGGGGCCGTAGATCCTATTGCTTGATGCAGACACGCTGATACCAGGACCTGTTAAACTGGTAGTACGGGTATAGTTGTACTGATAGTTTACGCGGTCCGTAGTATCCCTGTTGATGATCTCGATGGATACTTCAGTATACACCGTTGTTCTGGTGACCACGCATCGCAATGTACCTACAGCAGGATCAAATTTGTTGAACGGAACAACAGACGAGAAAGGCAATATGCCTGTCAATGTCTGGATCTGAACGGTAGAGTCTGTAGGGTCTCCTCCTGCACAGGTACACTGCGCTGCAGTGATGTTTGGGAGGGTGAAGAATAGTGCAGTAAAGCACAGAAAAGAGTAGATCTGTTTCATAGCGTACGGATTTGATTAAGGTTACGGATTTACCATGTAAAACTAACCAGCATTCATAGCAGTGTCAATAGCAGATGTGGAAAATACGGTCAATTGGAGGGTTAATACATACAATTTTTCGGCTCTGTTTTTTACACTAATTTGCATCCCATTGACACCATGCGAATTGCAGTAAATACAAGGTTTCTGGCCGTTTCAGCATTGGAAGGTTACGCCCATTTTACTAAGGGATTGATACTCAATATGCATCATTTTTTTCCAAATGATGAGTATGTATTCATGTATGATCGTGAACCGATTTCGGTTATGCGTGAACGTAATATCGAGCACCTTCATTCCGGACCTCATGCGAGGCATCCATTGCTATGGAAATGGTGGTATGATGTATCAATGCCGAGGATGGCGAAGCGGGCAAAAGCGGATGTGATTTTTTCGCCGGATGGATTTTGTTCACTCACTACTTCCATCCCTCAGGTGCTGGCTATCCATGATCTTGCTTTCCTGCATTTTCCGGAAGGGATCAGTAATGTGCAACGAAGGTATTATGTGCGCAACACGCCAAGGTTTATTCGGAAAGCAAATCATATTGTCACGGTATCGGAGCATGCGAAAGCCGATATTCTTGAACACTATCCGGAAGCAATGGGGAAGATCTCGGTCGTTTATAACGATGCGGACCCAAGGTTTCGGCCACTGGAATGGAGTGCAAAGGGGCAGGTAAAAACCACGTTAACGGAAGGGTGTGAGTATTTTTTGTACACCGGCGCCATTCACCCCAGGAAGAATCTGGTGAACCTGTTGAAGGGCTTTTCATGGTTTAAGCAGCGACAGAAAAGCAATATGAAACTCGTTTTGTGCGGACGGCAGGCCTGGAAGAACGATGTGTTCCGTACGCAGCTGGCATCCTATAAATACAGGCATGATGTTGTGCTTACAGGGTATTTGCCGCAGGAGCGATTGGTGGAAGTGATGGCGTCTGCCTATGCCCTGGTTTACCCTTCGCTGTGGGAAGGCTTTGGCCTTCCGGTGCTGGAGGCGATGCGTAGCGGCGTGCCCGTGATTGTCTCCAGCAATAGTGCCTTGCCGGAAGTAGCTGGGGATGCCGCGGTATATGTGGAGCCATTGGATCATGATGGCTGGGGTAAGGCGATGGGCCTGATCTATAAGGATGAGGATTTCCGAAGTGCCTGTATTGCGAAAGGCCATGTCAACGGGGCAAGGTTCTCGTGGGAGCAAAGTGCCAGAGAACTGCGGGCTGTTTTGGAGAAAGTCACTCTTTAGAAGGGAGAAGATGAAGGGAGAAGTACGAAGACTACGAACTATTCTGCAACCTGCAACCTGCGAACTGCCACCTACTCTTCCTATCTTTGCACGATGAATAAATCTACCATAACTGTTGATGTATTCCTGGATGAGCAGAAAATCCCCGAGAAACTGAGCTGGAGTGCTACCCAGAGCACTATGGATGAGCCGCAGGATGCCAAAGCGATGATGCTGAGTTTTTGGGACGGGAAAGAAAAAGCGGCCCTCCGCATTGATCTCTGGACGAAAGACATGATGATGGATGAGATGGCTGATTTTGTGTACCAGAATATGATGACGATGGCAGATGGTTTTGAGCGCGCCACCAGGCAAACAGAACTGGCCCGGGATATGAAAATATTTGCGAAAGCGTTTATGCAGAAATTTCAGGAAAAAAACGCTCCCGCTGTCAAAGATCCGCATCAACATTAATGAACAATTGTATGCAACTCGAGAAACAAGTGATGGAGCAGTTGAAAGCTGCTATGCTGGCAAAAGACGAAGCTGCACTGAGAAGCCTCAGGGCCATTAAAGCAGCGATATTGATTGCCAAGACTTCTGAAGGCGCCAGTGGCGATATGAAAGAAGAAGACGAGATCAAGCTCTTGCAAAAGTTGGTCAAACAACGCAAGGATTCTGCGGATATCTTTCATCAGCAAAATCGGGAAGATCTGGCTAAAAAAGAAGAGGAGGAGATTGCCGTTATTGAAAAGTTTCTGCCGAAGCAGCTGAATCAGGAAGAACTCAGGACCATCCTCAAAGATATCATTGCGCAGGTAGGCGCACAGTCCAGTGCTGACCTCGGCAAAGTGATGGGTGTGGCTTCCAAACAGTTGGCAGGTAAAGCAGATGGAAAAACGATATCCGCAACGGTGAAGGAAATACTGGGATAATTGGACAATTAGACAATTGGACAATGTGGCAATGATGCAGGTTGCAGAAGCTGCGAACAATGCGACCTGCGCCCTGCGAACTGAAACTATGATTATTGATATTATCTTCCTGTTCATTCTCGCTTTGGCGGCATTCAAGGGATTCCGGCAGGGCCTGGTGCTTGCCGCGTTTTCATTTGCGGCATTTTTCATTGGGCTGGCTGCGGCAATCAAATTGTCTGCTATGGTAGCCGTCTGGCTGGAAGAGAGTTTTCAAAAACCTTCTGCCTGGTGGCCTTTCCTGGCCTTCGCGCTGGTATTGCTCATCGTGAGTGGTTTGGTGAGGGCTGCAGCTGCGTTGGTATCCAAAACGCTGGACCTGGTGATGCTTGGATGGATCAATAAACTTGGCGGATTTTTGTTGTATGCCATACTGTACACCCTGATCTTTAGTGTGGTCTTGTTTTATTACGACCAGATGGCGCATATTGCTGCAGACACCAGGGAGCGTTCATTCATTTACAGTTATATCGAGCCCTGGGGTGAATGGACAATGAATGCATTGGGTAAATGGATTCCGCAATTGAAAGATGTATTTCATGATATGGAGCGGTTTTTTGAAAAGGTAGGGACGGACTTAACCAATTAATCAACAGAAACCTATATTTTAGCATCCGAGGGACATTATTTTGAGTTACGAAATCAAACAGGACGGGAAGTTTAAATACATCGATACTGGTCAGGGCGAACCCCTGATATTACTGCATGGTCTGTTTGGCGCCTTGAGTAATTTCGAGCACCTTATCGATTATTTCGTACCCCATAACAGGGTATTGGTACCGATGTTGCCTTTATTTGACCTGGATATTCTTCATACTTCCGTTGGCGGACTGCAGAAGTTTGTCCATAAATTCATCGAACATAAAGATCTTCATAACATCAACCTGCTGGGTAACTCTCTTGGAGGGCATGTGGCGTTGGTGCATGTACTGAAACATCCTGAACGCATCAAATCCCTGATCCTGACCGGAAGTTCCGGGCTGTTTGAGAACGGGATGGGGGATACCTATCCCAAGCGTGGGGATTATGAATTCATCAAAAAGAAAACGGAAGTTACATTTTACGATCCCAAGGTAGCCACAAAGGAACTGGTTGACGAAGTATATGATATTGTGAACAACAGGATCAAGGCCATCAAGATCATCGCGCTGGCAAAAAGCGCCATCCGTAATAACCTTGGCGAAGAATTGAACCAGATCAAGATCCCCACTTTGCTGATCTGGGGAAACAATGATATCATCACACCGCCATTCGTGGCAAGGGAGTTCAATAAACTCATACCCAACAGCGAACTGCATTTCATAGACCAATGTGGCCATGCCCCCATGATGGAGGTGCCAGATGCATTCAATCGCATTCTGCTTTCATTTTTGCAGAAGCATAGCGAACCTGCTGCCAGCGTGTCTGTTAAGTAAATGGTACAATTTTCAAGGATGCAGCACTTAGGTGCTAATAAACGTCTATAACCAAACGTTATCTTATATATGTTCTGTGATCAGATCATGACATATGATATTCAGCCCGTTAGCGTGCACGACAAAGTATCTGTTGCTTTGGCCGCTATGGAAGCCCTGCACCTCCGGCAACTGCCCGTGGTGGAGGGAGACAAATATCTGGGCATGATTGAAGAGGATGATCTGATGGATGAGAACCCTGACACCCCCCTCCTGGAGCTGGCAGACACCCTCATTGGCACCGCGGTAAGAGGGAATGATTATTTCCTGGTGGCCGTGAAAGCCTGTTACCTCTATGAGCTTGATATGGTTCCGGTGAGTAATGAACGGCAGGAGTTTGAAGGGGTCATTCCCAAAGACGCTCTCTTCAGGCAGCTGGCTAAGATAACCGGATCAGACGAATATGGATCCCTGGTGGTATTGGAAATGGAACGCAAAGACTATGCTCCCGGCCTGTTCAACCGGCTGGTGGAATCCAATGACGCCCTGATCACTCAGATGAATTCCTGGGCTGATCCTTCCAATAGCCTGATGACCGTGGTGATCAGGATCAACAAAGAAGAGATTTCTGACGTGGTGGCCTCCTTCCAACGCCACGGATTCACCATAAGATACTATTTAGGTGAAGAACTTTTCCGTAACGAGCTGCAAAGCAACCTGGATCACCTGATGAATTATTTAAACATGTAAAATAACGTTGGCCTTAGGTCCTTAACGCTATTTTTGCAGGTAGAAGACCATGTTGACCCGGGGAAAAAATATTGTTCTGATGCTGACCATGTGCATGGCCTGCCTTTTGGCTGCAGCACAGGATAAGCCCGATGAAGAAGCAGAGGATTCTTCACAAGTCAATCATAAGATCCTACAAGATACCAGAGTGGCTATCCGGGAAATCTTTGTGACCGGAAATAAGAAGACCAAAATACATATTGTAAAGCGAGAAGTGAGTGTTGTTGAAGGCAGGTCATACCCCATGTCTGAGATCCTGAAGTCTTTGTCCATCAGCCGGCAGAACCTTATGAACACAACCCTCTTTGTGGATGTGTCTGTAGACTTCAGCAATTGGTATAATGATTCCATTGACATTGTAGTAGATGTAAAAGAACGATGGTATTGGTTTCCGATCCCCATATTCAAGCCCGTGGACAGAAACTGGAACGTTTGGATCAACCAGTATGATGTGAGTTTTGAACGTGTGAACTATGGCATTAAGTTCATGGGAAGGAACATTAGTGGGCGGAACGACAACCTGAACATTTTTGTGCAAAGCGGTTATACGCAACAGTTTGCCTTTACTTACCAGAACCCCTTTGTAGGGAACAGCCTGAAGCATGGTTTTTCCGTAAATGCATCGTTGGAACGCAACCGGGAGATCAACTACATCACAGAGAACAACGAGCAGGTTTTTTATAAATCAGACCAGAATTTTGTTAAGGAAAAAATGATGCTGGGAGCCGGTTATAGCTATCGGAAAGGATCTATTGCACGGCATAATGTACAAGTTAACCTCGTCAGGGAGAGGGTGATGGATTCTGTAGTATATCTCAATCCAAAGTTTTTCAACGGGGGAAAAACCACGCAGGTGTTTCCCGAATTTATTTATGCGTATCGGTATCTGGGCGTGAACTATATTCCCTATCCCACGAAAGGTTTCCGTTTTGACCTTTACTTTCTGAAAAGGGGCATCACCAAGCCGATGGATATGTGGTACCTGAACATGAAGACGGCGAAATTCTGGCCACTGCCCCACAAGTTTTACCTGACGGCACAAGCTGAAATGATCTTGAAATTTCCCTTCAACCAGCCTTACTACAATTTGCCCATGCTGGGTTATTTTGATTCTTATCTCCGCGGCCTGGAATATTATGTGGTGGATGGTGTGGTAGGTGGAATTGGCAAGCTGACACTTCGGAAACAGATCGCGGATGTCAAACTGAAGACAGGATTGAAATCACGTACCTACGGCACTATTCCTTTCAGAATATTTCTCAAAGCTTATGGTGATGGTGGTTATGCGTATAATAAGTTTCCGCAGGCGGATAATACGCTCGCCAATAAATTTTTGTACACGGGTGGGTTTGGTGTTGATATAGCAACCATTTATGACGTAGTGATCCGCATTGAGTACAGCTTTAACCAGTTGAATCAACGGGCTGTTTACTTCCACATGAATGAGTTCTGATTATTAGCTAACATTGTATCATGAAAATTGCGATCTACAGCAGGGGTGGTGAAAGCGTGCATGTGCAGGACCTGAATATTCTCTTGCAGGCATTGCTGGAACAAAAATGTTCTTCGTATCTGTATGAGCCCTATTTCATGCAGGTAAAGGATTCTATCCAGGCGGCATCGGTTTATGCAGTATTCAACAGTTCTGAAGATCTTGATGATAGCTTTGATTGCATGATCAGCCTGGGCGGCGATGGCACCTTGCTGGATACGGTTACCCTTATCCGTGATAAGAATATCCCAGTGTTGGGAATCAATTTCGGCAGGCTGGGATTTCTGGCCAGCCTCGGCAAGGAGGATCTTCATTCTGCAGTAACGGCGCTGGTAGAACGGACTTTTGTGGCAGAAAAGAGAACACTCATTCATCTTGAGGCAGACATTCCTTTGTTCGGAGATACGCCTTATGCACTCAATGAGTTTGCCATTCACAAACGGGACACATCGCCCATGATCAAAATTCACACCTACCTCAACGGTGAGTTTTTGAATACATATTGGTCCGATGGATTGATCGTATCCACCCCAACCGGATCAACAGGTTATTCCCTCAGCTGCAATGGTCCTGTAGTTTTCCCGGACAGCAGTAATTTTGTGATTACACCTGTTGCGCCGCATAACCTGAATGTTCGGCCGATTGTGGTTCCAGACAATAATATCATCTCATTTGAAGTTGAAGGGAGGTTGGATCAGTTCATCTGTGCGTTGGATTCAAGGAGGGAGATCGTAGATAAACACATCCAGTTGGCGGTGAAGAAAGAACAGTTTACCATCAGCCTGGTGAGGCTGAATGAAAACAATTTTTTACAAACCCTGCGCAAAAAACTTGCCTGGGGATTTGACACCAGGAACTAATGGTTTCTGCAATTAACAGTCCCTTTTCAAGATAATTTTGTTTTTTTGAGCATGCGTAGAATTTTCTGGTTGGCCTTGGTCCTAATCATGATTAACACCAAAGCAAAGGCACAGCCTCAATCCACCGTTTATGAAGGCGAAATCGGCCTTTCACTGGGTGCTGCACATTATTTCGGTGATTTAAATAACAGAGCGGCTTTCAACAGGCCCAAAATTGCGATCGGTGCATTTTACCGAAAGCAGGTTGGCGATTATATTGGTGTCAGGTTCGGGTTTCATTATGCCCAGCTCGGCTATTCAGACGTTTATAGTAAGAACGAATTTCAAAACAGACGTAACCTCAGTTTCAATACCAGCATCTGGGAAGTGGCCCTCCAGGGGGATTTTAACTTCTTCCGTTTTGTGCCCGGCGATCCCGATTATATGTTCACACCTTATATCACACTGGGTATCGGTGTATTTGGATATGACCCCTATGCCTATCTGGGTGGGCAGAAGCACTTTTTGAGACCCCTCGGCACTGAAGGTCAGGGCAGTGCGATCTACCCTGAAAGAAAGCCTTATGGCAGCACTGGATTTAGCTTTCCAATGGGTATGGGCATAAAATACAATATGAGTTCCATGGTGAACGTAGGCTTAGAAGTAGCCTACCGGTTTACGGGAACAGACTATCTGGATGATGTGAGTACTACCTTTGCGGGACCGGCCGCATTCCCCCCAGACGCCAATGGAAATCCAACCATCGCGTCCCGCCTGCAAGACAGGAGTTATGAAACCGGCACGCCCATAGGTGTTGCGGGCAGGCAACGAGGCTTCAGCGCACAGAAAGACGGCTATCTCTTTGCCGAGCTCACCGTCAGCTTTAACCTGACCTCTTACCGCTGCCCTACGGCGAGATAGTGAACAGGGGAAGGGATCAGGGTGAGGCGTAAGTTCTCCTTCCTCCATTACCGCATTGCCGCACTGTCACATTACCGCATTAATTCTATTATCTTTGGCTTCCATGGATCTCAAGGATCAAATCATACCAGATATGCTGCCCCGCCATATCGCCATCATCATGGATGGTAATGGCAGATGGGCCGAGGAAAAAGGCCAGGACAGGCTCTATGGCCATTTTCATGGCGTAGAGAGCGTTCGCAATATTGTGGAAGGCTGTGCTGAACTGGGCGTTGAATACCTCACACTGTATGCATTTTCCACGGAGAACTGGGACCGCCCGGTTACCGAGGTTACCGGCCTGATGGAGCTTTTGGTGGAAACCATCCGCAAAGAAGTGCCGATCCTGAACAAGAACAATATCCGCCTGCACGTGATTGGAGCGCTGGATATGTTGCCGGAATACGCCCATAATGCCTTGCAGGAAGCCCTGCAACTTACCTCCCATAACACTGGCCTGAACCTGGTCATGGCGCTCAGCTACAGCTCCCGTTGGGAGCTGGTGGAAGCGGTCAGGAAGGTGGCAATAGACGTAAAGGCGGGTAAGCTTGACCCTGCTGCCATCAACCAGGACCTGTTGAGCCAGTACCTGGCTACCAGTGAATTCCCCGATCCGGAACTCATGATCCGCACCAGCGGGGAGTACAGGATCAGCAATTTCCTTTTGTACCAGCTGGCTTACGCCGAACTATATTTCACCTCCACCCGCTGGCCCGATTTCCGGAAGGAGAACCTTTACGAAGCCATCGTTGACTTCCAAAAAAGAGAACGCCGTTTCGGTAAAACTACCCAGCAAATCAAACAGGAGACGGCAGAACATTTACCCTAAACTCCCTATTTCGCAGGCTATTTAACAAAGCATTCAAAGAAAAGCCGTTATTTTGCCGCCTAATTCAGAAAATTGTAGAACCCGGATGCGCGTTTTTGGTACTCTCCTACTGCTTACTGCCTTTTTTTATGCCAATACCGCATTTGCGCAGACGGAACCCGTCGTGCCCGCAAAAACGGATACCGTACCGGTCACCTCTGTTGATCCGGAGCTGCTGAATATCCTTAACTCGAAGGTGCCCAAGAAATATGTGATCCAGGAAATCAAGGTAACTGGTGCCAAGTTGTTTGATCCCGCCATCGTGATCTCTGTTTCCGGACTTGCTGTTGGGGATGAAGTGACACTCCCGGGTGGTGACCTGTTCTCCAAGGCCATCAACAGGCTGTGGACACAGAACATGTTCACCAACATCAATGTGTTCATCACCAAAGTGGAAGGCCGTAATATCTGGATCGAAATTGTGGCGCAGGAAAGACCCATGCTCTCTGATTTTAAATTCAAAGGCGTAAAGAAGAATGAAGGCGATGAGTTGCGTGATAAGGTGGGCGTGTTCCAGAACAGGGTGGTAACGGATAACATGCGTCTCTCTGCCATAGACAATATCCGCAAATACTATATTGAGAAAGGCTTCATGAGTGTGGATGTCAAGATTGATGAGACGCCTGACGTAAAAAATGCCAACAAAACTTTTTTCACTTTCGTTGTAAATAAAGGCAAGAAGGTAAAGATCGATAACATCCATTTCTTCGGTAACGAAGAGGTGCCTGAACTGGCTCTCAAGCGCCAGTTGAAAGGCACCAAGGAAATGAGCAAGGTTACTTTTTATCCGCCTCCAGTGAGCAGTCCATATGGCGAAGTAAAGACCCAGAGTTTCCAGCAGTTCATGAAAGATAAAGGATACCTGCATCCTTCTATGATCCGCGACTACCTTGAACCCTGGTTCCGTTTCAAGATGTTCGCCAATGCAAAATTCAACGAGAAAAAATATATCGAGGATAAAGAGAAGGTCATTGCTTATCTCAATTCATTGGGCTACCGTGATGCACAGATCATTGCCGATACACAGTACCTCAATTCCAGGGGCAACCTGAATGTTGATCTTAAGATCGATGAAGGGGGCAAATACTATTTCGGCAATATCAACTGGAAAGGAAATACCAAGTACGGCGATTCAGTTTTGTCTATGCTACTCAGTATCAAGAAGGGCGATACGTACAATATCAACACCCTGAACAAGCGCCTCGGAAAGGAACTTTCGCAGGAAGGCGGTGACATCAGTTCGTTGTATATGGACGATGGATATCTGTTCTTCCAGATTGAACCCGTGGAAACAGCGGTGTACAATGACACCATTGATTTTGAGATCAGGTTGCGTGAAGGTCCGCAGGCCACTATTAAGAATATCAACATTACTGGTAACGATAAAACGAAAGAGTACGTTATCCGCAGGGAATTGCGCACGGTACCTGGCGAAAAATTCTCAAGGTCAGACCTGATCCGTTCACAACGTGAGATTGTTAATCTTGGTTATTTTGAACAAGAGAAACTCGGCATCCAGCCAGTGCCCAACCAGGAAGACGGTACCGTTGATATCAACTACTCTGTGGTTGAAAAATCATCTGACCAATTGGAACTGTCTGCAGGCTGGGGTGGTGGTATTGGTCTTACCGGTACGCTGGGTGTAACTTTCAACAACTTCTCGATCAAAAATATTTTCCGGAAAGAAACCTGGGATCCATTGCCTTCCGGTGATGGACAGAAACTCAGTGCAAGGTTCCAGAGTAACGGTAGGTTCTTCCGTTCACTCAACTTCTCCTTCACAGAGCCCTGGCTGGGTGGCAAGCGAAGGAATTCACTTACCGTGAGTGTGTTTGGCAACAAGTTCTCTAATGCATACAATCCTAATACAGGGTTGTTCGACAGGAAATATTCAGATTCATCCTTCCTGAAAACAACCGGTGTAACCGTCGCGTTTGGTAAGCAGTTGAAATGGCCCGATGACTTTTTCAATCTCGTGACCTCATTCAACTTCATTAACTATAATGCACGGAACTATCCCATCTTCCCGGGCTTCAGCAATGGTACTTCCACCAACATCAGTGTGAAGTTTGCATTGCAGCGCAGCTCGATAGATGCGCCGATCTTCCCTCGTAGCGGTTCTAACTTCCTGTTGAGTGCAGCCTTTACGCCGCCGTGGAGTTATATGCGTGGGATCAATGAAGCCGATATCTTCAGGCTGGTGGAGTTCCATAAATATCGCTTCACGGGAGAATGGTTTGTGCCAATTGGTAAAGCGACCGGTGCGGAGAAAAACAGGCAGTTTGTGCTGCGTGTGGCCATCAAGTATGGTTTCATCGGAAGATACAATCCGCAGTTGCCCATTTCTCCATTTGAAAGATTCCAGGTGGGAGATGCAGGTTTAACAAACAATTTCGGTATTCTGGGGTATGATATAGTAGCGCATCGCGGATATCCAGTGTATGAGTCGTCTGATCCTACTGTGAACCCGGATCAGCAGCAGGCAACGAGATTCTTTACCATCTTTAATAAGTATACAATGGAGATGCGTTACCCGCTGGTTACCAACCCGAGCAGTACCATCTTCGGTCTGGTATTCTTCGAAGCGGCCAACGGTTGGTACTCCTTCAAAGAGTACAATCCGTTTCGGTTGAGAAGGTCAGTGGGCGTGGGTATGCGCTTTTTCCTGCCGATGTTTGGTTTGCTGGGCTTTGATTATGGTGTGGGTCTCGACAGGTTTACGAATGGTGCGAGGTGGAAAGATGCTACGAGGTTCACCTTCATGTTGGGCTTCGAACCAGATTAACAGAATATAGATTCACTTAAAAGATATGCCATGAAAAAGATCCTGATTCTTGCCATCTGTGTCTTCGCTTTGGGAGGCGTAAGCCAGGCACAACGGTATGCAATTATTGATACCAAGTATATCCTGGACAGGATTCCTGAATACAAGGATGCCCAGAAAAAACTGGACGATTTCAGCACCCTGTGGCAGAAGGAAATTGACCAGAAGCAGGCTGAATTGGATCAGCTGTACCGGAATTATGAGGCTGAGCAGGTGATGCTGAGCGATGAACTCAAGAAAAAGAGGGAAGACCAGCTGTTCAATAAGGAGAAAGAACTCAGGGACCTGCAGAAGCGTCGTTTCGGATTTGAGGGCGATCTGTTCAAGAAGAGGCAGGAGCTCATCAAGCCTATCCAGGACAAGGTGTACAATGCCGTACAGAAACTGGCCGTAGCCCGCCAATATGACTTCATTTTAGACAAAAGTGAAGGAATAACCGTTATCTTTGCCGACCCCAAACTGGACAAAAGTGATGATGTGCTGAGGGAGATAGGTGTTAAATAAAACCTATTGTACCGGTGACGGGCAACCGAAAATCGTAAATGTTACAACTAGATAAAAGAACAAGGATTCACAAAACAACAAACATGAAAAAGGTACTCTTTTTAGTATGCATCGCCGTGGCGGCAACTTTTACGCAAAAAGCAGCAGCGCAAGCCGGTGCGGTTAAAATTGCATATGTGAGTGTGGATGAAGTAGTTCAGCTCATGCCCGAATATAAAAAAGCAATGCTCGACCTGTCTGGATATGATAGCGCCCTGCAAATTAACTATGCAGAAACGGTTCAGGAACTAAACAGGCAAGACAGTCTTTTCAAGGCTGACTCAGTAAAATGGTCCTCTGCTGTAAAAACAGCGAAAAGAGAGAACATGCGTAAGCTGTTTACTGAGCTGCAAGGTTTTGAGCAATCTTATCAGCAGCAAATGCAACAAAAAAATGAAGAGTTGTTGGCTCCCGTAGCGCAGAAAGCCAATACGCTGATCCAGGAAGTTGCAAAGGCTGCCGGATACTCTCATGTGTTCCGTAAGGAAGCATTGATTGTATATCCAGAAGCGGATGATCTTTTGCCACTGGTGAAGAAGAAACTCGGTCCAAGCGCAGTTACGCCGCCAGCTAGGCCCGCAACCGGCGCACCTAAAAGATAAGTGAGAAGTAAAAAGTTGGAAGGTTGAAGCAATGCTTCAATCTTTTTTTATGCGTTTAGTTTGTACATTCATTGCCGCATTGCCGCATTACCGCATTGCCAAATTGATGATTGGTGTTTTTGATTCAGGATACGGAGGTTTAACGGTACTTCGGAAGTTGGTGCAGACCCTTCCAGCATATGATTATATCTATCTGGGTGACAATGCCCGTGCCCCTTATGGTACGCGGTCATTTGAAACGGTGTACCGTTATACCCTGGAAGCGGTGGAGTGGTTGTTTCAGCAGGGATGTCCCCTTGTGGTGCTAGCCTGCAACACCGCATCGGCGAAAGCCCTGCGGACCATTCAGCAAAATGATCTTCCGAAACTGGCGCCAGACCGGCGGGTGCTGGGTGTGATCAGGCCCACAACGGAGGTCATCGGGAAATTCTCAACCTCCGGGCAGGTGGGGATCATGGCTACTCCGGGAACCGTTGCCTCGGGGTCCTATCCCATCGAAATTGAAAAATTCTATCCCAGTCTTGCCGTTTACCAGCAAGCCTGTCCCATGCTGGTGCCGTTGATTGAGAACAATGATTACCAAAACCCGGGCGGGGATTATTTCATTCACAAATACGTGGACCAATTGCTCGCCCAATCAGCAGGAATTGATACCATCTTGCTGGCTTGTACACATTATCCATTGATTTCCAACCAGATCGCCCAAGCGGCAGGGGAAAGAATCCGGGTGATTGGCCAGGACGATATCGTAGCCGAAAGCTTGGCAGACTACCTGCTCAGGCATCCTGAAATGGATCAACGGTTAAGCAAAACGGGCCAACGGGCATTCTATACCACCGATTCCACCGATGATTTCGATAAACATGCAGAGACGTTTTTTGGACAAGGGGTTAAATCAAAACTCGCCGTTTTCAGGCATTGAACTGGGAGCTTTGCGAACTGCTCCCCGCGAACTGTTCCATTGCCGCACTGCTGCATTACCGCGTTGCCACATTTGGCAGGATTTTTTGTCTTGAAAAAGCCAAATTCCCTTACCTTTGCAGTCCTTTCACGAAAACCATGGGGTATGGTGACTCCTGGTATCGATTCGGACCGGCTTCTCCCGGTTCAATTTTTAAACGTGAAAAAAAGTAAAACATGAAACGTACATTTCAACCTCATCGCAAACGTCGTAAAACCGTTCACGGTTTTCGAAAGCGTATGGAAACTGCGAACGGTCGCGCCGTATTGGCCAGCCGTCGCAAGAAAGGCCGTAAGAAGCTGAGTGTTTCTGATGAGAGAGGACTGAAGTAGTCAGTTCCTGTACAGAACAAAATAGTGCTCTTCCGTTTTCGGGGGAGCTTTTTTGTTTGTGGGCATGACCAGACGGCCCCAAAGAATAGCCTTACCTTTATCGCGTGAAAACATTCGGATTCAGTGCCAATGAGAAGTTGAAAAGCAGGAAGCAGATTGGAAAAGTATTCCAGTCGGGCCGGCATTTCCATTTACCCCCGCTTCGCATTTCCTGGATCCTTGAACCGAAGAAAACGGATGAAGCAGACGGGTTGCAGGTTGGGGTTGGCGCATCCGGAAAACACTTTAAAAAAGCGGTTGATCGCAACCGGATCAAGCGTGTGCTGAGGGAAGCATGGCGTTTACAAAAATCGCCGTTGAAAGCTGAATTGGAAGGGAAAAACAGACGACTATCCGTCTTTATCATTTATACGGGAAAAGAACTTCCCCAATATGCGGCCATCAGCGCAAGAGTGGGAGAGCTCATCGATAAACTCATTCACCTGGTTCATGAAGACGCTGCTGCAAATACTTAGTTGGCCCTTCATTGCATTGATCAGGATCTACCAGATCGTGATCTCTCCTTGGCTTGGACCCAAGTGCAGGTATACACCAACTTGTTCACAGTATGGCATCGAGGCCCTTCGCAAACACGGCGTCATCAAAGGGCTTTGGCTCACGGCGAAGCGTGTGGCCAGTTGCCATCCATGGGGTGGGAGTGGGCATGATCCAGTACCGTAGGCAATGAGGCAATGAGGCAATTTGGCAATGCGGTAATGTGGCAATGCGGCAATTTGAGAATGCGGCAATGCGGCAATGTAGGAAGGCGCGCCATGCGTTGCGGCGCGCCGGCAGTCACTCCGAGTGTTTCTGCGCAGGCCGGCAACGCACGGCCGCGCTTCCATCATTGCCGCATTGCCGCATTGCCACATTACCGCATTAGTATACTGACTGCCTCCATATACAATGGTATTCCCACTACAATATTGAAAGGAAAAGTAACAGCCAGCGCCATCGGAATATAAATGCCTGGGTCTGCTTCGGGTACGGCTAACCGTAAGGCTGCGGGCACGGCAATGTAAGACGCGCTGGAGGCAAGGATGGCCAGCAGGAAAGTATCTCCTTCGGGAATGTTCAACGCGTGCGCGGCGAGGATGGCCAATACGGCATTGACGCAGGGAACCACAACGGCAAATGCAGTCAGGAACAAACCAGCTTTTCGAAAGGCCTGAAACCTGCGGGCGGCGATGATGCCCATATCCAGCAGGAACACTGCAAGAAATCCTTTGAAGATATCACTGGTAAAGGGCTTGATGCCTTCGGCCTGTTTTTCGTCTGCCAGAATTCCAATCACCAGTGACCCAAGGATCATCAGCACCGAGCCATTGCTGAAAGCTTCCCTTGCGATCTGCCGATACCCTTGTGCAGTCTGCTGATAGTCTGTAAAACTCCTGATCAGCACCACCCCAATGATAATGGCTGGTGCTTCCATCAGCGCCATGGATGCCACCATATGACCTCCAAAGGGGATTTGTTTATCAGCCAGAAAACTGCTGGCCGTGATGAAGGTAACCGCACTCACGGATCCGTATGTAGCGGCCAACGCACCTGCATTAAAAACATTGAGCCTGCGTTTCAGCAGAAAGAAAGTATAGAGGGGGACCAGCAGGGAAAAGCCAATGGCCAGACCGAGTGTTTTGACAACCTCCTCCGTGAGTCCGCTATGCGCCAGCTCCATGCCGCCTTTAAATCCAATGGAGAACAGCAGGTAAAGAGAGATAAACTTAGAGATCTGTGGAGGGATTTCGAGATCGGATTTGATCAGGGAAGCAACAATACCCAGGACAAAAAAGAGAAGGGTGGGGTTGCGAAGGTTACTGAAGATGATTTCTGGATTCATTTCAGGGGGTGAAGGTATCGTAATAAAAAGAACAAAGGGAGGATATTTATACCCTCCCTTTGTTTCGTATAGCTTAAAGCTCTAGAATCGGGAAGCTACTTTGTCCCAGTTCACCACATTCCAGAATGCAGCAAGATAATCTGCACGCTTGTTCTGATACTTCAGGTAGTAGGCATGTTCCCATACGTCAACACCCAGCAATGGTGTTCCTTTTACTTCGGCAACATCCATCAGGGGATTGTCTTGGTTGGGTGTGCTGCTCACAGCCAAAGCACCGCTTGCATCTTTGATCAGCCACGCCCATCCGCTTCCGAAACGGGTCATGCCTGCGTTGTTCATTTTTTCTTTCAGTCCATCCAGTGAACCGAAGGCTTTATTGATGGCTTCCAGCAATGCACCGGAAGGAGCGCCGCCTGTTGGTGAAAGGCTTTCCCAGAAGAAAGTATGGTTCCAGTGACCGCCACCGTTGTTGCGAACAGCGGGGGAGATGGAGCCGGCCTGGGCCACCAGTTCTTCCAGCGATTTATTCTCATTGGGCGTGCCCGCGATTGCTTTGTTCAGGTTGTCAACATAAGCCTGGTGGTGCTTACCATGATGGATCTGCATGGTAGTAGTATCAATATGCGGTTCAAGCGCATCATGTGCATAGGGCAGGGGAGCTAAAGTAAATGCCATAATGATGATTTTTTTAAATTGTTGAATGGCTGCTCAGTTCCACTTTTCAGATGTCATGCAGCGTGAAGATTAAACAAAGTTATGGGCAAAATGTTGGCCGGCAAGTCAAAAACGATATTGATAAAAAAGGATTAACAGGCTCACCGTTTTCTGCGAAAAAAAGATTTCATCAGTTCCGCGCATTCATCGGCCATAACGCCTTTGGTGACCTGTGTTTTGGGATGAAAGGGGAACTGGTTGCCGGTTACCCGCTGATGCCCGTTCTTTTCGTCGGCCGCCCCCCAGATGATCCGGCTGATCTTGCTCCAGTACAGCGCACCCGTGCACATCAGGCAGGGCTCAACTGTAACGTAGAGGCTGGCATCCGGCAGGTATTTCGCCCCGAGGAAGTTGAAAGCCGAGGTAAGGGCGATCATTTCCGCATGTGCCGTGGGGTCATTCAGCTTTTCCACCATATTATGCCCGCGAGCGATGATCCTGTTGTTCAGCACCACCACCGCGCCCACGGGTACCTCTTCTTCCTCAAAAGCGAGCATGGCCTCTTTCAGGGCCTGTTGCATGAAGTAATCATCCGTAAACATAGGTGGATGAGATTCGTTAGTTTTATATCCCGCATGGTGCGGGGCCGGAAGGTATAAAAATAATGTATATGGAACCCGCTACAACTATTGCTCCGCCGAAGGCCCGCAATCTGGCCGCCGAAATAGAAAGCATTCGTGAGAAGCAACGCGCATACTTTGCCTCCGGGGCAACAAGACCATATGCGTTCCGGAAGGCACAGCTAAAGAAACTATGGCAGGCCGTGAAAAGTCGCGAGCAGGACGTCATCGATGCATTGAATAAAGATTTCCGCAAGCCCGAGTTTGAAGGCTATGGAACGGAGATTGGTCCTTTTTATGGTGAAGTGAAGCATGCCCTTCATGAACTGGGCAACTGGATGCGACCCGAGAAAGTGAATACGCCACTGCCATTCCTTCCCTCCACCAGTTGGCGATACTATGATCCCCTCGGTAATGTCCTCATCATCAGCCCCTGGAATTATCCCTTCCTGCTGATGTTTCGCCCCTTGGTGTCTGCTATCGCAGGTGGCAACACGATTATCCTGAAACCCTCCGAAATCTCGGCTCATGTGGCAGCAGTGATCACAGAGATCATCACCACCCATTTTCCGGAAGAGTACATCGCTGTGATCAATGGCGATGGGGAAGAAGTGGGTAACCTGCTGGTTGGTGAGCATCATTTCGATCATGTTTTCTTTACCGGTTCGGTAGGTGTTGGGAAAAAGATCATGGCGATGGCGGCAAAACATCTTAGTCCCGTTACACTTGAACTTGGCGGAAAATCGCCCTGTATCGTTGATAAAACGGCCGACCTCGCTTTTGCTGCAAAGAAAATTGCGTGGAGCAAATTTGTGAATGCAGGGCAAACCTGCGTGGCACCGGATTATGTTTTGGTGCATGAAGAGGTACGTGAAAAATTCATCAGCTTACTAACGGCGCAGGTTAACCGAATGTATGGCGATGATCCCATGCAAAGCCCGGACTATGCACGGATCATCAGCAACAGGCGGTTCAATGCTTTGTTGAAATATCTGGACGAGGGAAAGATCATTGCTGGCGGGCACACTGATGCTGCAGATCGATACATCGCTCCTACCCTCATCACGGATGTGAGCAGCAGTGATGTGATCATGCAGGAAGAGATCTTCGGTCCCATCCTTCCCATCATCGGTTATCAAACCGATGCTGAGGTGTTACAATGGATATCGATGAATCCCTATCCACTGGCCCTATACATATACACGGGCAGCAAGAAGGTGGCCGATTTTTATATTGAGCAAGTGCGCTTTGGCGGCGGCTGCGTGAACAACGGCCTGATCCACCTCGGCAATGAGGCACTTCCTTTTGGCGGCGTGGGTACAAGCGGGATCGGACAATATCATGGCGAGTTCGGGTTCCAGACTTTTACACGGGTGAAGAGTGTCATGAAAACGCCCACCTGGCTTGACGCACCATTGTGGTATCCGCCGTATAAGGATCATGTAAAGTGGATCAGAAAAATATTCCGATGATCAGATTATTGAAAACCGTTGTTGTAATTGCATTGCTCATGATCGCTTATATCGCGATCGTAAACAGAAATTCTATGGAGATGAGTACCAGGCAGAAAGTATTGAAAGCGATGTATCCGTTGTTTACCGGACTGAACAGGCTTTTCGGTACCAATACATCCGTGCGTTCCAACCCGGGCGATGTTCCGCCTGTGGTATCCCTGTATGAACTGCAGGTGACGATGATCGACGGAACGAAAAAGTCGATGTCAGACTTCAAGGGTAAAAAACTACTCATCGTGAATACCGCAAGCGACTGCGGGTATACGAGACAGTATGAAGGGTTGCAGGCCTTGTATGAAAAGGAAAAGGGCAACCTGGAGATCATCGCATTCCCTGCCAATGATTTCAAGGAGCAGGAGAAAGGAACGGCGGAAGACATTGCGACGTTTTGCAAACGCAACTATGGCGTGAGTTTCCCCTTGGCTTCAAAATCCGTGGTGGTAAAGGCGGATAGACAGGATCCCGTGTTCCAGTGGCTGACAGATCCTGCAAAGAATGGCTGGAACAGCAAGGCACCCGCGTGGAATTTTTCCAAATATCTTATCAGTGCAGATGGCACCCTGCTGGATTATTTTGATCCTGCGGTGGAGCCCGATGATGAATCCATTGCAAAGGCTGTCCGTAAATAATTAATGATCACAGGCGAGTGGGTGTACTGCTTTGGAAGCTGAAGGAAGGATATCAATATCCCTATATTCATCTTCAATGTGAGCCAGCACCTCATCGATCTCCCCCACTGTCTTCAGCATCACCAGGGTGTTGCGGAAATGTTTAATGCCGGGCAGTCCGTGAAGGTAATTCGCATAATGCCTTTTCATTTCATTGATGCCGGCGATGGATCCTTTCCAACTAACGGAGCCGTATAGGTGCTTTTTGATGATGGTAATGCGTTCTGCAATGGTAGGGGGTGGAAGGTGTTCACCTGTGACCATGAAGTGTTTGATCTCGCGGAAGATCCAGGGGTAGCCAATGGCGGCACGACCGATCATCACTCCGTCAACCCCATATTTTTCTTTGTATTCCAGGGCTTTTTCAGGACTATCGATATCACCATTGCCAAAGATGGGAATGGTAATGCGGGGGTTGTTCTTCACTTCGGCAATGTGGGTCCAATCGGCCTCTCCTTTATACAATTGGCAGCGGGTACGGCCGTGGATCGACAGGGCGGCGATGCCCACATCCTGTAATCTTTCGGCAACGTCCATGATGTTGATGCTGTCATGATCCCAGCCCAGTCTTGTCTTAACCGTAACGGGCAGGCTTGTACTTTTCACGACGGCACGGGTAAGCCTCACCATCAGGTCCAGGTCTTTCAATACGGCTGCACCGGCACCCTTGGTCACCACTTTTTTCACCGGGCATCCGAAGTTGATGTCCAGCAGATCAGGTTGAACGGTGTCAATGATCCTGGCACTGAGGGCCATCGCTTCTTCATCGCCCCCAAAAATCTGTATCCCTACCGGTCTTTCTTCCTCAAAGATGTCGAGCTTCTGACGACTCTTGATCGCATCACGGATCAACCCTTCACTGGAGATGAACTCCGTGAACATCAGGTCTGCACCCTGCTCTTTGCAAACGGCCCTGAAAGGAGGGTCGCTGACGTCTTCCATGGGCGCCAGCAAGAGGGGGAAATCCGGTAACGCTATCTTGCCTATCTTTATCATTAGTGGCAGCAAAGGTACGCAATCATGCGGGCTTTGAAAGCCGTAATACAACTGATTGATATGTATACTAAAGATTCGAAGGCAGGGTATTCTTATGGCAACGGATTGCTGATCTTATTGGGTGCACTGTTCGTTGGCCTGTTCCTCGGGTCACTTGCTGCCGCAGGCATCTGGATGGCTATGACGGATAGGTCCGTTTTAACGATGGAGAAAGATATCCTGAATCCCCAGTATGCGGATGTCATCCGCATTATTCAACTGGTGAGCACTTTCATTATTTTCTTTGTGCCGGCCTGGGCCGCTGCGGCTATCATCAACAAGAAGCCGTTCAAACTGCTGGGATTCAACCGTCATTTCGGGATACAACAGGTGATCCTCACCGTGTTGATCACGCTGGCCACCCTGCCATTGGTAGGTGCACTGGCTGAAGTAAACCAGCTGATCCCGCTTTCACCCGCGCTGGAGGCAAAGTTTAAAGCGATGGAAGATTCTTATGAGGATCAAGTGAAAGTGTTGTCGAAAATTTCCGGATGGGGTGAATATATATTGTCGCTCCTCATCATGGCCATTGCCCCGGCAATCTTTGAAGAGACATTTTTCAGGGGTGGATTGCAGAACTACCTGCAGCGGCTCACCAAAAATCCCTGGATCGCCATCGGGGTGACGAGTGTGATTTTCTCAGCCATCCATTTTTCATTTTATGGATTCATTCCTCGTGTAGCCCTGGGCGTTATGTTGGGATTGTTGTACTACTATAGTGAGAGCATTTGGCTGCCCATCATTGCACATTGCTTTAATAATGCGCTGGTGGTTACGCAGATTTATTATCTAACCATGAAAGGAAAACCAGTAGAAGAGGCGATGAAAGAAACCTATCCCATCTGGTGGGGCGCCATCGCGTTGGTGGTGTTGTATTTTCTGTATGAGCGATTCATAAAAGTTGCGAAGCGGGATTTGGCTAAGTACAAACCCAAGGAAGATGTTGCGGTAGAGGAGCAGTGGTTGAGTTGAGGTTGTTTGATGTAACTCAATAACTTAGCAACTCAGTAACTCAGTAACTCAATAACTCAGTAACTCAATAACCTCCTCCAATGGCTTTCAACTGGCCTGTTTTTCTTACCCGCGCGCGCACTGCCGTCATTTTTGTGGCCGTGATGGCTGCGGGCCTGTTGCTGGGTAAATGGAGTTTTCTGGCTTTGTTCACCCTCATTCATTTCGGGGCCTGGTATGAGTACCAGCAACTGATGGGCAAGATCTATCCGGGCTATCGGGATATCACGCCTTTTCATCGTTTCGGGGTCATGTTTGCCGGTTGGTGTATGATGTTGTTTGCAACATCTGATCAATGGAACATCATCGATCTTCCCCTTTCTTCCATCGGCTTCTGGTTTGGTTTGATCCTTTTGTTTGTATTGCCGATGATTGAACTCCTGTTCACCCGCCACCTGGATTTGAAGAATGTATGGATCTCGCTGGGCGGACTCGTATATATTTCATTGAGCCTGAGTTTAATGATCCACTTGCGTTCCGGCACATTATGGATGGATGCCGCACAGCCGGATTCCCTGTCTACGGGCCTGGCAAAATATGTTGGCTTTCTTACACCCATCCTTATCATCATATCTATCTGGATCAATGACACGATGGCCTACATCGTTGGCTCACTCATCGGCAAAACACCGCTCTCCAGTATATCACCCAAGAAGACCTGGGAAGGCACCATTGGCGGCATCATCCTCAGTGTTGCAGTGATGAGTTTGGTGGGATGGTATGCCAAGGCAGAGTGGCATCACTACCTGTTTATTTCATTGATCGCGGCCATCACCGGAACCTTTGGCGACCTGTTTGAAAGCAAGCTGAAACGCATGGCCGGGGTGAAAGACAGCGGTACATTCATGCCGGGGCATGGAGGATTTTTGGATCGATTTGATTCTCTGCTTTTTGCCATACCTTTCGTTTGGTTATACGCTATCTTATTCATGTAGATCCAACGAACTGCTGATGACTATCCTCGCCATCATTGCCTGTATCCTCGGTCTTGTGCTGCTGATCAGCTGGGGCAGGGTGAATGCCTTTCTTGCTTTCCTTATTGTTTCCATTATAACGGGTCTGGTTCTCGGTATTCCGCTGAATAAGATCACAGGTTCCATCCAGAAAGGGATCGGTGATACACTGGGTTCACTTGTCATTGTGATTGCCCTTGGCGCGATGTTAGGCAAGTTGGTGGCCGAGACCGGTGCGGCACAACGCATCACACAAGTGCTGATGAAAGCCTTTGGTCCTTCGAGGATTCAATGGGCATTGATGATCACGGGGTTTATTGTGGGTATTCCCTTGTTTTATAATGTAGGGTTTGTGTTGTTGATCCCCTTAATTTTTTCAGCCGTATATCAGTTAAAGATGCCCGCTGTATATGTGGGTCTTCCGATGCTGGCCGCACTTTCGGTTACGCATGGTTTCCTGCCTCCGCATCCTGCGCCATCCGCACTGGTAGGACAGTTCCAGGCCAATATGGGGCTCACGCTTTTGTATGGAACGCTTGTTGCGATCCCAGCGATCATCATCGCCGGGCCATTATATGCGAGAACATTGAAAGGCATTACTGCAGAGCCCTTGAAGACTTTTCAAAAAGATCCGATTCCGGAGCATGCATTACCTTCTGCATCGATGAGTTTTGTGGCATCATTGCTTCCGGTGATCATGCTGGCGCTTACTACATTGATCCCATTGGTGTTTACGGTGGATGGCACTGCCAGTGATGTCCTGAAGTTTTTATCTGAGCCTTCCATTGTGATGCTGATCGCCGTGATCTTTGCCACCTTTGCCTTGGGCATCGGCCCCCACCGCAGCATGAGTCAGGTGATGGATATTTATGTTGATGCCGTGAAAGATGTTTCCATTATTCTTCTCATCGTCTCCGGCGCGGGTGCGTTGAAACAAGTTTTCACAGATAGTGGCGTCAGCCAGCAGATCGGTGAAATGTTGCAGGGTTGGAGCCTGCATCCGTTGGTTCTGGGATGGCTTATTGCCGCCGTCATTCGTGTAGCCGTGGGTTCTGCAACGGTAGCCGGACTTACAACCGCGGGTATTATTGCTCCTGTACTTGCCAGCACCGGTGTGGATCCCAATCTCATGGTGTTATCCATCGGTGCAGGCAGCCTGATGTTTTCACATGTGAACGACTCCGGGTTTTGGATGTTCAAGGAATATTTTAACCTTACCATTAAGGAGACCATTCGGTCATGGAGTATTATGGAAACCATTGTGGCGGTGGTGGGACTGGCGGGTGTACTGATCCTCGATAAAATCATTCACTAGCAATTAACAATTGGCAATTGACAATTGGTAATTTGCACTAGTTGTTAAAGACTAGATACCAGATACCAGATACCAGTGCCAATTGCTAATTGTTAATTGCCAATTGTTAATTACCATGCATATGACTCCAGAACAACGTTTAAAGGAATTGAACATCACACTCCCGGAAGTCCCAGAACCCAAAGCAGTGTACAAGCCTTGTCTCATTGACGGTAGGCATCTGTATGTATCTGGCCACGTGCCGATGCGCGCGGATTTTACAAGGATCCGTGGCAAGGTAGGATCGGATATGGATGTGGAAGAAGCCAAGCAGATGGCGCGGCTCGTGGGCATGCTGATCCTTTCATCTATCCGTAAGCATGTGGGCAGCCTGGATAAAGTAAAGCGCGTGATCAAGGTATTGGGCTTTGTAAATGGCGTGCCCGATTTTGATAAACATCCCATCGTCATCAACGGTTGCAGTGAATTGTTTGCCGAGATCTGGGGGCCGGAGAACGGGATCGGTGTGCGTAGTGCAGTGGGCATGGGATCCTTGCCCGATGGCATTCCTGTGGAAGTGGAAGCATTATTTGAACTTTTTGAACCCTTATCATGAGCAACTGGTATGAGATACAAAATGTAGCAACGGTTGATTCACCGCAGGTGGTGATTTATGCGGATCGTGTGCAGCATAATATTGATGCTGCAGTAAAAATGCTTGGCGATGTGAACAGGCTCAGGCCCCATATCAAGACCAACAAAACGCCGCAAGTGGTGCAGATGATGCTGGATGCGGGAATTACACATTTTAAATGTGCAACGATTGAGGAGGCTTCGCTGCTGGCTTCATTGAAAGCGCAGGATGTGCTGCTGGCCTATCAGCCGGTGGGGCCAAAAGTAGAAAGGTTATACCGGCTGACAGAAGAATACCCGGCTACGCGTTTTTCCTGTTTAACGGATCATGTGGTTGCAGCACGCGCATTGCATGAATACTTTGTTGCGCATGGAGCAGTGATCGAAGTATTTATAGATCTGAATGTGGGGATGAATCGCACGGGGATCTCATTGGAAGAAGCACCACAGCTCGCCGAAACCATACAACAATTGACGGGTCTTAAATGGCGGGGTGTTCATGCGTATGATGGACATTTCCGAGATCCGGATATACAGCTTCGTAAGACAGCATGTGATGCACAATTTGAGAAGGTGAAAGCCTTTCAACATGATATGCAAACTGAATATGAAATTTCCTTGACCATCATCGCCGGGGGTTCGCCCACTTTCCCCATCCATGCTGTACGTGAAGATGTGGAATGCAGTCCGGGTACCTTTGTATTCTGGGATAAAGGATACAGTGATATCTGTGCGGAGCAGCCCTTCCTCCCTGCGGCGTTGGTGTTGAGCAGGGTGATATCGCTTCCATCACCTGGGAAGATCTGTATTGACATGGGGCATAAATCCATTGCAGCAGAGAATGATATTTTCCACAGGGCCTGGTTTGTAAATGAGCCTGATGCCGTACTGCTGAGTCAGAGTGAGGAACATGGATTGGTACAGCCAGTAAAGGAGCATCAGCCGGGAGACCTGATGTATGTAATGCCCTATCATGTGTGCCCTACCATCAATTTGTATTCATCACTGGTGGTGGTGAGAAACGGTAGAGCGGAAGATTCCTGGAAAGTGGCTGCCAAACACTAAGCATATGACCATCGATTTACATCTTGACCTTGCCATGTGTGCTTTGGAGTGGAACCGTGATCTTCGGTTACCCGTTGACGTGATAAACGATCGGGAAAGGCATTTGACGGACAAGCCAGACCGGGGCAGGGCAACAGTTTCATTAGACGCGCTTCGGAAGGGCGGTATTGGATTGGTGGTGGCCACGCAGATCGCGCGGTTTGTGGAGCCAGGATCCGCGATACCTGGATGGAACTCGCCGGAGCAGGCATGGGCGCAGACGCAGGGGCAACTGGCATGGTATAGGGTAATGCAGGACGAGGGGCTGATGGTGCAGATCCGGAATGCAAAGGAATTGGACATTCATCTCAAGCGATGGAAACTTTTTGAAGATGGTGATGTTCCGGGCATGCCGCCCATCGGATTTATCCTCAGTCTTGAAGGAGCAGATTCGCTGATTGATCTGCAGTATCTGGAGCACGCATATCGGTATGGCTTGCGCGCTGTTGGTCCGGCCCATTATGGCCCTGGCCGTTATGCCAATGGCACCAACGCCAGTGGGCGAATGGGTAACCGGGGTGTAGCGTTGTTGCGTGAGATGGACAGGATGGAAATGATCCTTGATGCCACACATCTTTGTGATGATGCATTTTGGCAGGCCATGGATGTTTTCAAGGGTCCGGTTTGGGCCAGCCATAATCTGTGCAGGGCCATCGTTCCCCACAATCGCCAGTTCAGCGATGACCAGATCAAAGCACTTATCCAGCGGGATGCGGTGATTGGTGTGGCCTTTGATGCCTGGATGATTGTACCCAACTGGGTGAAGGGCAGTTCAACACCTGAAAACATGGATTGCGGGCTGCATAAAATTGCAGACCACATAGATCATATTTGCCAGCTTGCCGGCAATGCACGTCATGTGGCCATTGGGACGGACCTCGATGGCGGTTATGGAAGGGAGCAATGTCCGTATGATATCGAGACCATAGCAGACATTCATAAACTCAGGGGCATCCTGCTTTCCAGGGGATATGCTGCGGAAGATGTTGAAGACATTTTCAGTGGCAATGCGCTGGCTTTTCTACGGAATCATTTGTAATTGCGGTACATTTGCGGCATGATCATTCATAAGGAAGGATACAAGAGTATAGCCATCGGTGGCGTGATCTATGTGCTGCTGAGCTTATTGATATTTACATTTCTCAGTGCTTCGATACCCTGGCTTGCATGGTTGCTTTTTGCTGCGGTTACTTTTCTTTTTCTTTTTCTCATCTCGTTTTTTCGGGTACCCTCGAGGGTTATGACGATGGATCCCAATCTGGTCATCGCACCTGCAGATGGCAAGGTGGTGGTGATTGAAGAAGCAGAGGACCTTGAGTATTTTAAAGGCAAGAGACTCCAGGTGAGCATCTTTATGAGCCCGGCCAATGTTCATGTGAATCGCGCGCCTGTAACGGGCGAAGTGGTATACAGCAAGCACCACCAGGGAAAGTTCCTTGTGGCCTGGGATCCTAAATCTTCTATGGATAACGAAAGGCACAGCATTGTGATCCGCAATACACATGGGGAGATCCTGGTGAAGCAGATCGCCGGTGCATTGGCAAAAAGGATCGTCAATTACATGAAGCCCGGCCACCAGATCCATCAGAATGCGGAGATCGGGTTCATCAAATTTGGATCTCGGGTTGATCTGTTGTTGCCCGTAGGAACAGCCGTACAGGTGAAGCTTGGTGAAACCGTGAAAGGCGGCGTAACGGTGATCGCCAAATACTAAAGGATATTCTTCAGTTCACTTAATTTTCCAATCACATAAGTAGGTTTGATCTTTCCTTCTGCAGGTACGGCAGGGTTGTAGTAGACGGAATCGATCCCGGCATTCACGGCACCTTCAATATCTGCATCTAGCGTATCGCCTACCATAATGGATTCTGCCGCTGTGGTACCGGCTTTCTCCATTGCATATTCAAAAATGGCGACATGGGGTTTCATGATGCCGGCCTGTTCAGAGGTGATCACATGGGTGAAATAAGGTCTGATACCACTGTTGTTGATCTTGGCGTGTTGGGTTTTCTCAAAGCCGTTGGTGATGAGATGCATGGGGTAGGACTTATTCTTCAGATAGTCCAGGATCTCGATGGTATCGTCAAACAAATTCTTTTTGGTAGGCAGGATCTCCAGGTATCGCTCGCTTAACTTTTTAGCTAACGGCTCATTGGCCACTTTATAATCCAGCAGGGTGCGCCACATTCTTTTCCACCGCAGTTCTTCGCGGTTGATATAGCCCTTTCTGAACCGGTCCCAGAAAATGGTGTTATGGTGGTGGTAGGTATTGTGAAAATGGTCGAATACAGGAATGCCCATCGCTGATAATTCCAACTCGTGGTAAAGATCAAAGAGGGTCTCTTTGGAATTGGTTTCAAAATCCCAGAGGGTATGATCAAGGTCAAAAAAAACGTGTTTGTATGGCATCCCGGTTCGTCCTTTGATGCAAACATACTATAGCTTTGTTCAAATCATTCAAAATCAACATAAATGAAGGTAGTGGTAACAGGCGCGAGCCAGGGCATCGGGAAAGCCATTGCGGAAAAATTTGCCGCACATGGTGCAGATCTTTTCCTTGTGTCCCGAAGCATGGATAAACACCAGGCCTGGGTGAAGACCTGGATGGAAAAATATGGCGTCAGGATCTCAACATTCAATGCGGACCTTTCGGTGCGTGCGGAACTGGATGCTTTTGTGGCTGCGGTGCAGGAAGGCTTTGGTGTGGTGGATGTGATCGTCAACAATGCAGGTAATTTTGAACCGGGAAATGTGCACAATGAACCGGAAGGAACACTGGAGCGCATGGTCAACCTGAATTTATATTCAGCATATCATCTGACCAGGGGGCTTTTGCCGGAAATGATGAAGGCCCGGCGGGGTCATATTTTTAACATCTGTTCCATTGCCGCGCTGAAAGCTTATCCCGGCGGCGGATCATATAGTATTTCGAAATACGCGCTGGAGGGATTTTCTAAGAACCTGCGCGAAGAAATGAAAACATTTGGGATCAAGGTGACATCGGTTCATCCGGGTGCAGTATGGACGAAGGCCTGGGAAGGATTTGCCGAGCCTTCCCGGATCATGGATGTGAGCGATATTGCCAATATGGTATGGGCATCGTCCCAACTTTCTGCCAACGCCTGTGTTGAAGATATTGTGATCCGGCCTCAATTGGGAGACTTATAACCATTTATCCCATTTAACGTGACCGGTTGTTAGACGCGGAATACCTTTATGATTGTTGTTGTGAGGAAGTTTTACCTGATATGGATATGTTTGTTGCCATTACTGGTTAAGGCAGATGACGTTAAGATTTCTCTTTCTGTCAGTGCCACCAGGATCAGCATGCAGGATTACTTGCAGGTACAGTACCTTATTGAGAATACCACAAGGGTGAGTTCTTTCATTCCCCCAAAGTTTAAGCAGTTTCAGATTGTTGAGGGCCCTAACCAGACCACAGGCTATAACATGGTGAATGGGAACCTTAAAGAATATGTAAGCTTTAGTTATCTGCTTCGGCCCGGCAAGGCCGGTAAGTGGGTGATCCCTGCGGCCATAGCACGCGTTGAAGGGAAAAACTACACGTCTAATGCTGTTGAAGTAGTGGTATCAAAAGGTGCTGTTGCTGCGCCATCGGAAGAATCCATGGTTGCCGCAGAAGAGCTTATCCTTAAACCAGGTGAACAGGCCATCAATAAAATCAGGAACAACTTATTCGTTCGGTTGGATGTAGACAGAACTGCAGTGATGGTGGGTGAACCCATTGTAGCCACCTACAAACTCTACACTCGCCTGCGTTCGGAATCAAGGGTCACTGAACGGCCATCATTCAATGGTTTCAGTGTGTATGACATGGTCAACCCAGACCAGATGGAGGCCACCAAGGAACAGTTCCAGGGCAGGGAGTATAATGTATATCTCTTGCGTAAAGTTCAGTTGTATCCGCTGCAAGCAGGGACCTTTGAACTGGAGTCTTTGGAAGTGACAAACGATATTCGCTTCATCAGTGCATCGGCACTGGATGGTGGCTATGTGCCTTCAGAACTACTGCGGGAACTGGCCCTGGGCCTGAATAAAAGCGGTGGCATTGTCACCGAATCAGTAGCCTTGAAGAATCCTCCGGTGTCTGTTGTGGTTAAAGCCTTGCCACCTGCTGAAGACTCATCGGCCTCAGGCGCGGTAGGTCATTTTACCATTCGTTCTTTCATAGATGCACCTGAAGTACATAAAGGCGATGTGGTGAATCTTGAAGTGCAGGTAGCAGGAAGGGGTAATTTCCCGATGATCCCTGTGCCCAAGGTAAACTGGCCTTCCGGCATAGATGTTTTTGAAGCAAACAGTACAGATCAGGTCAATAAATTTGTTGCACCCCTTTCCGGTTCAAAATTGTTTTCCATTCCCTTCACTGTAAACAAAGAAGGGCCACTGGATATCCCACCGGTTGAATTTGTTTATTACGATGTGGATGCCAGAAAGTATGTGAATGCAAAGTCAGAACCTTTATCGATCCAGATATTGGCTGCAAGACCTTCGGCGATTAAACCGCCTGTGTTGCAGGAAGCAAAGCCTGCCAATGCATGGAAATATATTCTGACGATCCTTGCCCTGATCCTTGTGGGCGGCGGCATCTATATCCTCCTGAAACGAAGTAGCGGTCCGGTTAAAGTAGTACAACCGATTCAGGAACCTGTTGTGGTGAAGGACGAAATAGAAAGACCGAAGGATCCTCTGGAAGAGATCAGGACAGCTTTTGACCGCAAAGATGTGCATGGATTTTATCGGCAGCTCAATCTGGTGATTGATCAGTGCATGATGAACAAATACAAAGTAGATGGCGCAGGTGCCTGGGAGGATCAACTGCTGGCAAAGGGTGTAGATACATCCATGATCATGGAGATCAAACAACTGAAACAGGACGCAGAAATCGCGATGTATACTCCTTTCATTCAGGAATCTAAAATGGTGGAAGACCTCGCCAGAATTGAACGCGTGATTTGTTGATCATTCCGTGTACTTGTAGCCAACGCCTCTCACAGAGTGAAAGTAGACGGGATTCCGGGAGTCTGTTTCAAAATACTTACGGAAGTTCAGGATGAAATTATCAATGGTACGGGTAGTAGGATATACCTGGTAACCCCAAACAGTTTGCAGGATCTTCTCGCGGGATACTACTTCATTTTTGTTTTCAATCAGCAGCTTCAACAGCATGGATTCTTTCTTGCTGAGTTCAATGGATTCCCCCTTGAAATTGGTTGCGGTTTGTCCCTTGAAATCGATGTTGTTTTTACCAAAACTGTATTGGTCGTCCATACCCGGACGTTGTGCAAGTCTCTTATTTTTCTGGATCAGCTTTTGCACCCTTAACAGGAGTTCTTCCAGGTTGAAGGGTTTATTGAGATAGTCGTCTGCCCCTTTTTTCAACCCTAGCACACGATCTGCGCTGCTACTCTTTGCGCTAACGATCAATATGGGCACATCATTTTGTTTGAGCCGAAGGGTTTCCGTAACACTGAAGCCATCTATTTCCGGGAGCATGATGTCCAGGATGATCAGGTCAAAAAATTCATGTTCGGTTTTTTGCAGAGCCTCTGCACCATCGCTTGCACAGGTTACTTCATACCCTTCCAGTTCCAGGTTCAGCTTTAGGGCTTCCTGAAGGTTCTCTTCGTCTTCTACAAGTAGTATGGTTGCTTTATTTTCCATCGATCAAAAATCTACACTGAATATACTTCCTATGGGTGCGTTATTGCTTATTTCAATCCGGGTGCCGTGGTCTTCCGCAATTTTTTGTGAAAGGTAAAGACCAAGACCTGTGCCCTTGGTGGTTCTCGTGGATTCACTGCCTACCCGGTAGAACTTTTCAAATATCTTCTTTTTTTCTGCATCTGGCACGCCGTTCCCTTCATCTGCTATCTCCAATCGATGTCCATATTTTGATGCGGTTAATGAGACCGAAACCACGGAAGATGCAGGAGAGTATTTAACGGCATTTTCAATCAGGTTGTTGAACAGCAGGTGCAGCAGCAGGGGATCGCCTGAATAAGCGGCCTGTTGAGGCGTATGTAAGGCAATTTTTCTTTTAGGGAACCTTGCGGCAAGGTCATTCACGGATGAGTGGAGCAGGCTAGTGAGGTCAACGGTTTCCCTGGAGATGAGGTAACGGCCGGAATCAATTTTGGTAGACAGCAGGATGTTTTCACAAAGGTCATTGAGCCTGCCTGTTTCCTGCAATGCGTTACCGATGAGTTTGACTTGTTGTTCCGGGTCCAGTTTTCGTTTCAACATGGTTTCCAGGTTCAGTTTTGTGATGGCAATGGGGGTCTTTAGCTCATGCGTTACGGCCATCATGAAGTTTTGTTGTTGTTCCCTCAGGTTGATCTGTCTCCGGACGGCGCGGTAAACAAAAACAGCACCCAACAAGGTGAGGATGAGAAAGGTCAGCCCTTCTCCGAGGTATTGGGCGATGTTGTTGGAATGTTCTTTTTCCAGGAACGCGAGTTTGGCCTGGTAGTTTGGATCCTGGTAGTCCAATAGGTTTCGCTTAAAGAGATACATCTCATTGTTCTGTTGCAGCAATTCAATGAACCACCATACCAACGCAGCAACGATGTAACACAGTAAGATCCAGTAAACCCAGGTGGCGATGGTAAGTTTGTTCTTTTTGTACCATGCGCTGAACGTCATAACCTGTCTGCTTTTTCAAGGCGGATCCCAATGTTGAGGATATCCGGCAAAGGATTCTCCCGCATGACCTGTTCAATGGTAATGTTTAGTTCACCCGGCTTCGCAAATTTCACCGGCCGGCGATATAGCAATATGCGATGCTCAAAGATATCGTCCATACCTGTACCTGTCCAGCGGTTCTGTGTAGCCAGGGGCAGGTCAAACTGTTGTGTTACCACGGCGGAATCCCCGGGCGCTGAACTCTTCAGTCGAACCCAGAGGTTGTTGTACCTGAAGGCATCGGTATGCCTTACCACAACGAAGATGTTATAGGACGATGCAGTATCCTGCACATCAAACTTGATCTGTGGTTTAAAGGAGTAGGCCCAGGCATGTCCGGGGATGGCTACATTTTTTTCAAACAGGTCTGTTTTGATACAGGCTGTCAGGCCAAACACAGCCAGCAGGCAGAGAACGATATATTTCAAGTGAAACGGTTTTGGCTACAAAGGTAAGCTAGAGTACGTTCAGAACCTGCTCTTTGGCTTTCTCCAGTTCGTCTTTCATCAGTACCACCAGTTTTTGAATGGTGGAGTCATAAGCCTTGGCACCGGTAGTATTGATCTCCCTTCCGATCTCCTGCAACACGAATGACAGTTTTTTGCCCTTGGCATCGTCCTTTTCGGCAAGAATATCCCTGAAGTACTGACAATGGTTGGCCAGGCGAACCTGTTCCTCGGAGATATCAATTTTTTCAATGTAATAGACCAGCTCCTGTTCCATCCGGTTGGTGTCAAAATTGTCTTTCCCTGCATGTTCTTCCAGGAGTTTGTTCATATTGTCCCTGATCTTCTGCTTACGAAGGGGTTCCAGGTTTTTTACTTTTTCCTGGAGTTCACTGATGTTGTTGATACGAAGCAGCAGATCCTCTTCCAGCACTTTTCCTTCTTCGAGCCGATGGTAATTAATGTTCTCCATCGCAGCATGCAACACCTGTTGGAACACGGACCACTCTTCTTCTGAAAGCACGTCAGTTGACGGCGTTACCACTTCTGGTAGTTTAACGAGTGTGCTGAGGATAGCAGATGTGTCCAGTCCCAGTTCCTTTGACAAATCCGCGAGGGGCTGATAATAGGCCCTTACAAGATCTGTGTTGATAGTAACCGGACGGGCCGCCCCATTTTGCTTCAGCGTGATCATGCATTCAATGCTGCCACGCACCAGGTTGGCAGACAACATATTGCGGATCTCGAATTCATAGGGCTTCAGCAACTGTGGGATCTTCAGTGTTACTTCAAATTGTTTGCCGTTCAGGGAACGAATTTCAATCAGGAAGATCTTGTCTTTCACTGCCTGTTCTGCTCTGCCATAGCCCGTCATCGATTTCAACATACCCGCAATATTTTTTTGAAAAGTAAGAAGTTAAATTGAGAGAGGGATAAAAATAAGAAAGCTCAGATTGCTCCGAGCTTTATTATATGGATGGGTTAGTAAGTACGGGAACATAAATTCCCTTCACAATATTAAAAATAATTTTCCCTAAGGAGAAAAATTTTTAGACATTTTTTATGCACATTTTTTATAATGATGTGAATTACCCAAGTTGAACATGACGGTTGCCATCGTGATTGTACCTTTGATCATACAAAAAAGACGACATGAATTTTCCTTCTCCGGTTTCCATTCAATGGATCGCAGATCTCATCGGTGCACAATTGCTTGGTGAAACAACTGCGTTTGCAACAGGCATCAATGAGATCCACAAAGTAGAAGAAGGAGATCTGGTGTTTGTGGATCATCCCAAGTACTACGACAAATGCCTTCAGTCAAAGGCGAGTTTCATCATCATCAACAGTGTGGTGGAATGCCCGCCAGGCAAGGCTTTGCTGGTGGTTGACCAACCTTTTGAATCTTATCTCACCATCGTCAGGCACTTCAGGCCTTTCACACCTGCAACCCAATCAGTGAGTGATTCTGCGAAGATTGGTGAAGGTTCTTACATCGCACCAGGTGCCTATATTGGGCATGAGGTTGTGATCGGAAAAAACTGTGTGATTCATCCTAACGTCACCATTCTGGATCATTGTGTGATTGGAGACAATGTGGTGATCCAGGCAGGCACGGTCATTGGGTCAGACGCGTTTTACTACAATACCAAGAAAGACAGGGAAGTCTGGTATAAGCGCATGGAAAGTTGCGGAAGGGTGGTTATTGAGGACGATGTGGAGATTGGCGCTTCCTGCACCATAGACAGGGGTGTAACCCATGATACCCGCATCGGTAAGGGTACAAAGATGGATAATATGGTACACATTGGACATGATTCTGTCATTGGCAGAAACTGCCTGTTTGCTGCACAGGTAGGGATTGCGGGCGCTGTATTGATTGAAGATGGCGTGATCTTGTGGGGTCAGGTGGGAATCAGTAAAACACTTACCATCGGTGCTAATGCGGTTGTGCTGGCCCAAAGCGGTGTGCCTTCTTCCCTGGCCGGAGGTAAAACATACTTCGGTTATCCGGCAGAAGATGCAGCAGATAAAAAACGCGAACTAGTGTGGATCAAGCGTATTCCCAAACTGTGGGAAAAAGTAATGAAGTAGGTCGCAGGTCGCAGGTCGCATAGTTCGCAGAGCCACCTCGCGACCTATGCGACCTGCGCGAACTGCGAACTGCGAACTAGTAGTCATATGGCATGAGGTCCGCTATCTTCTCCCATGCCCAGTAACCAATGGACAGAATATCTTTCTGGTCATAGCAGTATCCGTTTTGTTCCACGAGGATGGCATCCCTGAAGGTCAGCTGTGAAATTTGAACGGTGTTGTTGAGCGCCAGTTTGTTCTTCACAAGGTAATCCTGTTCCGGTGTTTCGTTAAGGTAGATGATCCGTAGAATGGTGGAGGGATGCAGTTCCAGGTCACCATCTGCCAGCGTTGCAAAGGCCGTGTCATAGGGATCATTCAGCGAACGGAACTTCTTGGTTTTCTCATCCAGCAATTCAATCTTATAGCCATCCTGACCGAGGGTCTTGTGATAGTAGCCCTTCATGAAATGCGTCATGGAACCCAGGTATGCCTCTTCTCTTTTCTCTTTCCATTTTTCCACTTCTTCTGCGTTGCCAACCAGGGGTTCAAACAATGGATATCCGGTGAACTGCGTGAGTCCGTTGGCATATTCATAAGTAAATGAATCAAGGGTGTACCTGATCTTGTATCCAAGGGCCTTGTTGGTGATGATCAGGTCTTCACTGGCCAGCACTTTCAATCGGTTTCTTTTCTTGCTGAAAAAGAAGCGAAGGGCCGATGGATTATCGATGGTGCAGAGCTTGCTGTTTTCCGTCATGCCGATGAACTGCTCGCGGAAAAATTCACCATATTTTTCCCAGCCATTCTTGACTTCCGTGGTGGCCACTACAGACACCTCTTCCATACTTTTGCTTTTTTCCTTGAGTACAAACCGAAGCTGGCTGAGGTTTTCGGATTGCGCTGTTTCGGATTCGCTTTGGGTTTCGTAACCCGTAAAGCTCACGATGATATCGTACCCGCCTGCAGGAACCGTCATGCTGAACTCGCCATTGCTGTTGGTCAGCGTGCCGATGGTGGTGTTCTGGCAAAATACAGAAGCACCTGCCAGGGGCTGCCGGGTTTGTGCGTCTATAACGGTGCCGCTCACCCGATATCCTTGTGCAAAGAGACTGGCGGGAAGCAAACAAAGTATGATGATGATGATCTTGTGCATAGCGTTTGTTATTAACCTGTAGGCTATGCAAATATTGTACGCTATTTGTTAAGCCGACGCAAATATTCTGCGCAACTGTCTGCAATGCATTGTTCCACAGGCTTATAGCGGAAACCAGAAAGGGTATTCAACAGTTTGCTGTTATCGAAATACACTTTCATTCTTGCCGTTTCAGCCGTCTCCCTGGTGAGCAAGGGATCTTTACCGGTGATCCTGCCCTTGATGGCTTCCAGCCGCCAGACCAGGCCCGCAAGCAAAGGCGTGACGCGCCGGTGGGGTGGTTTCTTGCCGAAATGTTTCGCCATCATATTGAAGATCTCGCGGTAAGGAAGGTTCTCCGCGGAGATGATGAATTTCTCTTCCGAGATATCGGAGGCCATCAGTTCAATCATGGCCCTGGCTACATCGTCTGCAGCTACAAAACCACTCACCCCTTCGGTATACCATGGAAACTCCTGGAAGGCGTTCTTGAATGTAGCCGCTGAACTCTCATCCCAGTCACCCACACCCAGAATGATCACCGGATTCACGATGACGGCATTCAGGCCTTCGCTGATCCCACGCCATACTTCCAGCTCTGCGAGGTACTTACTGCGGCCATAGTTGGAGAGATTGCTTTCTTCTGACCATTTGGATGCTTCGGTCACCGTCATTCCATCGCGTTTCCTCCCGAGTGCAGAAACAGAACTTACGTGCACCAGTTTGCGTACGCCTCCCTGCAGGCAGGCGTTCACCACATTGGCAGTGCCCTGCACGTTCACATGCAAGAGATCGTTTCTTTTGGAAGGATTGAATGATACCAGTCCCGCGCAGTGATATACTTCCTGCACGGATGCACAGATCTCATCCAATAGAACGGTATCAAACAGGCTGCCCTTGACCCACTCAATGGCATCAATTTCTTCCTGCGTGAGCAGGGAAGGATAGCGCTGCCTGTAGAGGGCCTTCACTTTTTCTCCTTTCCCGAGCAACTGACGGAGCAGATAGCCCCCAACCAATCCCGTACCACCGGTTACAAATACCATATGCTAATTAATAGGTGTAGTAGCCCTCGCCTGTTTTTCTGCCCAGGCAACCCTTCGCCACTTTTTCTTCCTGCAATGGGGAAGGTCGGAATCTTTCGGGCTTTCCGCAAGCTTCATACAACGACTTCGTGACGGCAAGGTTGATGTCATTGCCGATGAGGTCCATGAGTTTAAACGGACCCATCCTGAAACCGGCATTCTCCATTACCTGATCCAGCAAGGCATAGTCCATGGTGCCGCTTGCCGCAATGCGCAAGGGCTCCAGGTAGAAATGCCTTGCAACCCTGTTCACGATGAAGCCCGGTGCATCCTTGCATAGTACTGCGGTTTTACCCATCTGTTCCACCACGGCACTGGCGGCTTGCAATACTGCTTCACTGGTCCAGGTTGTATATACAACCTCCACCAGTTTCATGACTTGTGCCGGATTGAAAAAATGCAGTCCACATACCCTCTCCTTGTGATCAACCTTCGCTGCAATTTCAGTTAAAGATAGAGACGATGTGTTGGATGCAAGTATCGTATACGGGTCGTTCAATGCAGCAAGCTGTGCAAACAAAGCCTGTTTCACATCGGTCTTTTCAATGATCGCTTCTATCACCAGGTCTGCTTTGCAGGCCACTATCTGATCGTGAAACTGCAACCGGGATAAAGTTGCCGTTTTTTCTTCCGCACTGATCTTTTCTTTGCTTACCAGTTGTGTAAGGTTGCGCGTGATGGCCTCTTTTGCGCGGCTCAGCGCTGTTGCTGCCGGATCATACAGAATAGTCTCAAAACCAGCACGTGCCGCAGTTTCAGCAATACCGGATCCCATGGTGCCCGCACCACAAACCACGATCTTTTGTATGGAATTTTGCTGCATGCCTAAGTGGCCGAAGTGAACTGTTGGAGAAAACGGACATCGTTCTCGCTGAACAAACGGATATCATTGATGCCATACTTCAACAAGGCCGGCCTTTCCACACCCATGCCAAATGCGAAGCCGGT
>JBKCVJ010000040.1:0-16887 GCA_046317915.1 Sphingobacteriales bacterium | reverse complement strand
CTGTGAAAGATTGAGCTGGTCCAGGATCCGGTTAACACCGTATCCGCCTCTGGCGCACATGATGGCCTGAACATTCCGATTGTCCAGCATGGATTGGAGATCTGCCAGTCGCTCTGCATCGGTACCCCCAAAAGTAAAATCCCTTTTGCCGATGGTGTTTCCCACCAGGATCTTGAATCCCCAGGATTCCATCAATAGTTTGGCAGGCTGAATTTCCTCCAATGTAATATAACCCGCAGGAGAAGTAAGGGCAATGGTATCTCCGGATGTAAGGAAGGGTGGTATAGCGATGGTTTGTAAATCGTCTGCAGATGTATAGGGGAGCTGGGTTCCAACCGACAAAGCGGGAAGTATTTTCAGGAATTCATGGCGGTTCATTCCCCAATTTAGAATTTGGAATGCAGGATGCCAATTCTGAAGTTGTATTTACACGAAGCTTAGTGCCGAAGGTTTTTCGGGCAGGCCTGGCATCCGCATCATTTCGCCACACACTGCAACGATAAATCCCGCGCCAGCATTTACGATCAGGTCATCTACCGTAATGACAAAATTGGCGTAGTGATGGATTTGGTCCGGTGAATCTGTAAATGAGTATTGTGTTTTTGCAATACAGACCGGCAAGTGGGAGAATCCAAGCTGTGTGATCTCTTTCAATTTTGTACGGGCTTTTTTCTCCAGCACAACATCATCTGAACCATAAATGGTTTGTGCCACCCGCCTGATTTTTTCATCAATGGCATTTTGCGCATCGTAAGTATGGTGAATGGCTTCCGGCGCGGTATCCGTTATGGCGATGATGGTTCTGGCCAACTCGATCGATCCTTTGCCTCCTTCCGAAAATGCATTGTTGATGCCAAATGGAATCTTTCTTTGCTCGCACCATTCCCTTACGATATTGATTTCCTGGTCTGTGTCTGAAGGGAATCGATTGAGAACCACCATGACCTGTTGATCAAAGCTGCGAAGAATGTGCAGGTGCCTTTCCAGGTTACGCATCCCGCGGCGGATGCCCTCAGGATCCGCAGCCGTGATCAGTGCATAGGGAACTTCACCATGCAGTTTGAGGGATTGGTTGGTAACCACCAAGACACTGAGCGATGGTGTAATGCCTGCGGCCCTGCATTTGATGTTGAAGAATTTTTCTGCACCGAGGTCTGAACCAAAACCGGCTTCGGTAATCACGAAGTCCGCAAGCTGCATGGCTGTTTTTGTGGCAAGGATGGAATTGCATCCATGCGCTATGTTGGCAAAAGGTCCGCCATGCACCAATGCGGGAGTGCCTTCCAGGGTTTGCACGAGATTGGGCTGGAGTGCGTCTTTCAACAAGTTGTGGGTGGCGCCCGTGACACCAAGACTTTCTACGGTGAGTTTTTCTTTAGCGGCTGTGGTCCCCAGTATGATCCTGCTGATCCTCTCCCGAAGGTCCTGTTGGTTTTCGGCAAGACAAAGAATGGCCATGAGTTCCGAGGCCGGTGTGATGTCGAACCCGGTTTCTGTGGGAATGCCGTTTTTCCCGCCATGTAAACCGGTGATAATGTACCGAAGAGATCTGTCGTTTACATCCAGTACTCTTCTCCAATTGATTTCTTTGAGTTCCTGTGGCGTGCCTTGGTTAAAGTAGTTGTAGTTGTCCAATAGTGCAGCCAGTGTATTGTTTGCTGCAGAGATGGCATGGAAGTCGCCCGTGAAATGCAGATTGATCTCTTCAGCCGGATGCAGCTGCGATAACCCACCACCCGTTGCACCGCCTTTCATGCCAAACACCGGGCCGAGCGATGGCTCACGCAAGGCCAGCATGGCTTTCTTTCCCAGCTGATGCAAGGCATCGGCAATGCCGATGGAAGTAGTTGTTTTGCCATTACCTGCTTTCGTGGGGGTGATGGATGTAACGAGGATCAGTTTTGACCTGCTAATCTTTTCTGCATCCAATTCCGGAAGGTTGATCTTGGCTTTGAATTTTCCGTAAGTGGTTACCTGTTCTTCCTGCAGACCAAGCTGTGCAGCGATAGTAGTGATGGGGAGTAGTGTGTGATCAGACATACAATCGGTTGATGGCACAAAGTAGTGAGATAGGGGCGAAGGGTAGTTGATGTTCATTTTCCGATAGGCTGATTTCAGTCATGGCATCCTTCCAGAATTCCATCCATATACTTACTTTCGGAGAAATCTTGAATTTGTGAAAAGTATTGTTCACCCACCCTATCTGAAAAAAGGCGATACCATCGGCATTACCTGTCCGGCTGGTTTTATGGATGCCACAAAGGTTGAAGAATGCGTAAGAGTACTCACAGCGCTATGGGGCTATAAAGTAAAGATGGGCAAGACTGTGGGAAACCAGTTTCACTATTTTTCAGGAACTGATCAGGAAAGACTGGATGATTTCCAGGAAATGCTGGATGATCATTCTGTTAAGGCGATCCTTTGCGGACGAGGCGGATATGGTGTGGGACGGATCATTGATGCGTTGGATTTCAAATCATTTCGGAAACATCCCAAGTGGATCATCGGATTCAGTGATATCACGGTTTTGCATGCACATGTCCTTCAGCGATATGGTATTGCCACCTTGCATGCACCCATGGCCAATGCGTTTAATGACGGTGGATTTCGCAGTAAATATGTACAGAGTTTGCGCAATGCCCTGGCAGGCGGTAAGATGGAAATTTCGGTTAAGCATCATCGTTATAATCATGCCGGCCGCGCCAAAGGAATCCTGACCGGTGGAAACCTGTCGCTCATTGCACACCTGGTAGGGTCCAAAGCTGAGGTTGATTGTAAGGGTAAGATCCTTTTTCTTGAAGACGTTGGCGAATACCTGTACAATGTAGACAGGATGATGCACCAATTGAAACGAGCTGGCGTATTGGAGGGTTTGGCGGGCCTGATCTTTGGTGGTTTTTCTGATATGAAAGATACGCAGCTGCCGTTCGGACAAACCGTTGAGCAAATACTGCACGAGGTGGTGAGGGAATACAAGTATCCCATTTGTTTTGGATTCCCTGTCAGCCACGAGAAAGAGAATTATACGTTAACCTGCGGAGGACGCTATTCCCTTGAAGTTGGACCTTCCGGCGTAATGTTGACGGGACTTTCTCAAGGGAGAAGATGAAGGGAGAAGTTTGAAGATTAGTCGATGTCTTCCAGTTGAAATACAGTTTCCACTTTCACATTGAACAGTCTGGCGATTTTTAAGGCCAGGACGGTAGATGGTACGTATTTATTGCTTTCCATGGCGTTGATCGTCTGCCGGCTCACGCCAATGTTTTCCGCTAATTGTTGTTGCGTCATGCTGTGCATTGCCCTTTGGATCTTGATTGTGTTTGTCATGGCCTATTGGTTTTTACGAAGGGTGTAATGGAAGCGGATGATAAAGATGATGAGTACCGTCAGCATGTTATACATCATCACATCGATGTAAGCAAATCCATGGACCAGCCAGGTAGCCGCAATAAGTAAAATGTAATTGATCAATACGGCCCACTGTAAGGATTCCAGCCTCATTTTACCGATGAATTCATCCTCAACTTTTTCTCTTGAAAAAGCGATCAAAAGCAAACCAACAATGATACCTGTGAGAGCAAGCTCGTCTGTCAGGTTGATCATATCATCCAGGAAGCTTTTTTCTCCACGCGGTATGGTGAGAAAGGGAAGTTGCAGATCTGCAAATCGTACAAAGAGCCCAAACACAAGGAATATCAAAAGGATCAAAAAGCCGAGTTTTTTGTATCGATTGTGGATCAATAGCGAGTTATTCATGATGTAAAGTTTACTTACCCAAAAGTAAAGTATATTTTACATAATGGAAAGTAAAATTGTCAAAGTTTTGTGAAAACCCTAAACCCTAACCCCTAAACCCTAAACCCTCCATTTCCGCACTGCCACATTCTCAAATTGTCACATTGCCAAAATGTCCCTGATGAAATTGTGGTATTCCGGAAAGCTCGGCAAATTGTTGTGTCCTCCTCCTTCAATGCGGATGAGGGTGATCATTTTGGGGTTGATCTTCTGGAGAGAGATGGAATGTTTGATAGGAATGAGCCAGTCGCGCGTGCCATGAAGGATATACGTATGGCATGTTACATACTTCATCCATTTATCGGTTTTCAGTTTATACCGAAGCATAAATCGCAAGGGGAAAATCGGCAGGAATTTCTGTACGGCGCGGGAGAAATTATAGTACGGTGCATCCAGGATCAGGTAGCGGGGCTTGTTTTGCGAGGCAAGTTTTGCCGCAAAACCACTGCCGAGACTTCTGCCATACACGATGATGGATGATTCCGAAAAATCTTTTTTCAATGTTTCATATACAAACTGCATATCCCCGAGCATGGCGTATTCACTGCGTTTGCCCGTGCTTTTTCCAAATCCGCGATAGTCTACCAATATCACATCATAGTTGTATCGATAAAAATCCTTGGCATATTTGGCCCAGCCTTTGATGCTTCTGGAGTTGCCGTGGAAATACAGCACCACACCATGGGGATCGTCCCGGTGAAAATGCAGTCCGTTGATCCGCACCCCCGGTTCCACATCGAAAAACAATTCCCTGAAAGGCACATCATAGATGTATTGAAAATCCTGGGAAAGTTTTTCGGGTTTAAAGATGAAACGGTCCTGGATAAAATAGGCGATGATCATCAATACAATGTAAATACCGCCGATGAGGTACCAGTTGATCGCTAAAATGAGAAGGCATGGAGGCATTTGGCAAACAGGCATTGAAGCTTTAAGGTAAGGTTTTTCCACTATGCCTTCGTGCCTAAGTGCCCAATGCCTACCTTTACGGATGCGCAAATTCCTGACCTGGGCCCTCCTGATCTATGCAGTCCTGGGGATCGCCATTTATTATGCCCAGGGATATTTTTTTTTCAGGTCCGTCCCGCTTAAGGAAACCCATCGGTATAGTTTTTCCATCCCTTACCGTGAGGTCAATCTTCCTTTTAAAGCGGATGCCAACCTGAACATCATCCAGTTTGAAACGCAGCAACCCATCCGTGGGGTGGTGCTCTATCTGCACGGCAACCGCCAGAACATCGGGTGGTATGCCCAGTTTGCACCGATGTTTACCGATCAGGGTTATGAAGTATGGATGCTGGACTACCCAGGTTATGGAAAGAGTACGGGGGAACTCACGGAAGCTTCCCTGTATGCATATACGGAACAGCTGTATAAACTTGCAGGGAGCAAATATCCCGCACACAGCATCATCATTTATGGTAAATCGATGGGAACCGGCCTGGCCACTTACCTCGCTTCAAGACAGCGTTGTAAACGTATCATTTTGGAGACCCCTTACTATAGCCTGAGTTCTGTGGCAGCACGTTATTTTCCGATCTATCCGATGGAGCAGATGATCAAGGTGAAGATCCCGTCCTGGCAATATCTGGCTGAAGTGAAAGATACCGTGAGCATCCTGCATGGTACAGATGACGGCGTGATCTCGTACAGCAATGCAAGCCGTTTAAAGCCCTACCTTAAAAAGGGCGATGAGTTTATCACCATTGAAGGAGGAAGTCATAATGATCTCCGAAGGTTCAGTCTTTTTAATGAAAAGTTGGATAGTCTTTTGAATAGGGGGAGACTTTAGGGGGAGTGTTTAGCTAAGGACTAAGTCTATAGACTTCCCCTAAACACTCCCCCTGTTACTCACCGATTCTTTTCAACCTTATATTCGTCACCGGTGCAACAATCAGCGGGAACTTCTCCACTTTCACATAACTCGGATCAAGACCAAAGCCTCTTTCCTCTGAAAGCGAGACCTCTTTCAGCCAGAAATAGATTTTCATGACCAGCCTTTCAAAGAACGGCAGTTCATTATCCTGGCTCAGGAATTTTTCGAGGACGATGAATTCAAAATCACCAACGATATTGTTTCGTTGCAGGCTTTCATATCGGCTTACAATATTCACTTCGCGGTTGGCCACCATTTCTTCCACCACTTTCCGGAACAGGAGGTTGATCCGTGGTTCCACACGGAATCCGAGTTTGAATTCAATGCGGATCACTTCGTTGGGAATAATGGTCTGCACTTCATACTCGCAGGTATAAGGATCGTCCAGGGTATCCACGTGTACAAACCAGTAGATATCTGCCCGTTTTGGTTTCCTGTTCAGGATGGAGTGAATGATCTTATGTTCAATCTCTTTCGGATTGTTGGCGCTGGTCAGGTAGATCAGGTGCGTAGCGTATTTATTAATCGTAGAATCGTTGCTGAGTTCCTGCAACATCGGCAGGTAGTGATCCAGCCGCACGAATTCCACATAGCGGTTCTTGATCTTCCTCGATTTGTACCATACGTACATGATCAGGAAGAACACAGAACCTACCAGGATGGTGATGTAACCACCGTGGGTGAATTTCTGCATGAGCGCCGTAAAGTATAACAGTTCAATAGACATGAAAGCGATGAGAAACAGATAAATATAAGCCTGGTTTACCCGGTGCAGCACAAGGTAATTTGCAAACAAAATCGTTGTGGCGATCATTGTTAGTACAATGGCCAGTCCATATGCCGCCTCCATTCTGGAAGATTCGCGGAAATATAGTACCACACCCACACAACCTACGAACAACATAGTGTTGATAGCAGGAATGAATAGCTGTCCTTTCTCTTCCGAAGGATATACGATCCGCAGGCGAGGCCAAAGGTTCAATCGCATTGCCTCAGAGATCAAGGTGAAGGACCCAGAGATCAACGCCTGGCTGGCGATGATGGCAGCAGAGGTGGCGATCACCACGCCGATGATCACGAACCAAGCCGGCATGAGGTCATAAAAAGCGTTGATGCTCAGTTGCTCTTTTAATTCGGGCGTAATGGTCATGTTGAGACGATTCGCCAAAAGAAAAGCACCCTGTCCGAGATAATTCAGGATCAGACAGGCTTTCACCATGATCCATGACATCCTGATATTGTCCCGTCCACAGTGGCCGAGATCGCTGTACAAAGCTTCCGCACCTGTGGTACAAAGAAAGATGGCACCCAGTAACCACATGGCATCGGGAGACTTCACCAATAGTTTATATGCGTAGTAAGGATTGAAGGAGCGGAATACGGACAAATCGTCACTTAGGTGAATAATACCCAGGAAAGCGAGCATGGTAAACCAAACAAACATGACCGGGCCAAACAATTTGCCGATGGAGGCAGATCCAAATTGCTGCAGGAAAAAGAATAGTACCAGGATGCCGAGTACGATGTACACAATTGCGTTGGACTCAATCGCATGCAGGGAGGGAATATTTTTTAAGCCTTCAACAGCCGAAGTGATGGAAATGGGAGGAGTGATCATGCCATCGGCCAGCAGGGCGGAGCCGCCGAGCATCGCGGGGATAACCAGCCATTTTTTTCGCCGCCGCACCAAAGCGTACAAAGCGAAAATACCCCCTTCCCCCCGGTTGTCTGCCCGCAGGATCAGGATCACATACTTGACCGTTGTTTGAAGCGTCAGTGTCCAGATGATACAGGAAAGGCTCCCGATGATCAGGTCCTCTGTAATCATCCGGTCCGCAATGATTGAATTGAATACGTAGAGGGGAGAGGTACCAATGTCCCCGTAGATGATGCCCAAGGCTATCAGCAGGCCTGCCGCCGAAACCTTGTTTAGATTTTTACCCACCGATTGATGATGTTAGATACAGTTGAACTGTAAATTTAGAACCCAAATGTATAACTAATGGGAAATAATGTTCCAAAATTTAAAAACCCCTGTTTTCCCGAAAATTGCGTTAACGATGGTGTTTCGGGTGGGTAAAAAACCTGAAATTGACACACATATAGTACTTTTAACGCCTAATGGAAACGCACATGATCCTACGTAAACAGCTTGTCATCCTGGTTTCCCTTATTGCTTTTACCTTGCAATCCCAGGGCCAGCGGATTTTTTATTCTGATATCGAGAAAGATGACTATCGCCAGACCAATTTCGAGATCCTCGGCCGGGTGGGTAGCAATATCAGTGTTTACAAGAACATGCGGAACAGGAATGACGTATCGATCTATGATAACGAGATGAAGCTCATCAATAAAGTGAGGCTCGATTTTCTGCCGGATAAGATCATCAACGCAGATTTCATCGTGTACCCGAATTCTTACTGGATGATCTACCAGCACCAGAAAAAAAATGCGGTGTATTGTACAGCGGTTCATCTGGACGGGAATGGAAAGGTGATCAAAGGTCCGGTAGACCTTGATACTTCACAAGTGGGTGGTTTTGGCGATAACAAGATCTATACTACGGTTTGGAGCGATGATGAACAACAGGTTATGGTGTTCAAGATCAACCGCAGGGATGAAAGGCGCCTGAACTTCACCCTCCTCCGGTTTAATGGCAAAGACGCAGACCTTCGACTGGCAGAGAAAAATGAACTGTCCTTGGCTTCTTCTGAGCGCGACAGGGAATCGGTGTTCACCGAGTTTATCATTGACAATGATGGCGATTTTGTCTTTGGTAAAATGGGACGCGCGGGAAGCAGGGAGTATATAAACCGGCTGGATGTGTATGTGAAACGTCCAGGCCAGGATACGTTTATATCCCGGAACCTCCCTTTGAATGATAAGACCCTGGATGAGGTAAAGATCAAGGCAGACAACGTCAACAAGCGGTTTATTTTCAATTCGTTTTTCTATCAGCAGAAAAGGGGGAACATCGATGGGATCGTGAACCTGGTGTTTGACAAGAAAGAGCAAAAGATTTCTGCGGTAGGAACGGTGGTGTTTAATGATACCATGCGCTTGGATGCACGGTCAGAGAATGCGCCGATAAAACAGGCTTTCAACGATTATTTCATCAAGCAAGTCATTCCCAAGCGGGACGGCGGGTTTGCGGTACTTGCTGAGTTATATTATACCTCGTCACGGCAGACGCAGTCAGGATGGAACCGATGGGACTATCTTTATGGTTATAACTACTTCAACCCAAATGCGTTGATGTACTACACCCCCTATAATGGAATTGGTCCTCGCTGGATGGATCCCTGGAACCGATGGGGAAGCAATTTGGGAAACACTATGGTCAGGCACTATACCGAGAATGTGGTCATCATGAGTTTCAACAAGGATGCACAATTGGAGTGGTCAAATTTCGTTAGAAAGACGCAGTTCGATGACAATTCAGACATTTTCCTGAGCTACAATATTTTTTTTACGGGCAGGGAGGTGCGGTTTCTATTTAATACCCTGGAGCGAAGGGAGTTGTTGTTGAATTCTGTGACGGTGAATGCCGAGGGTGTGATGAAGCGGGATCCAACCATGAAAAGTATGGACAGAAATTATGAGTTCATGCCCAAGTTTGGAAAGCAGGTAGGAGCCAATACGGTGGTTTTACCGACCATGTACAAAAACTTCATTTGTTTCGCAAAAGTAGATTTTTAACCATACTGTGCCTGGCATATTCAGAACCACCAATCCCCTCAGCATTGTAGTATTATTCTTTTACGGGATGCTACTGCGGTTTGCTGCATTGCTTGACCCGGTGATTCCCGTGGCCAATCCATCAGACGGTGTTTTATACCATAGCCTGATCAGGGGCTTAAAGGCTATTGGCGGAAGTTCAGGGTTGATCTATGCGATACTTGCTTACTTTTTAGTGTATGCACAGGCATTGATGATCAACTCGGTTTTTTTCAGACACCGTCTGCTCACTAAGCCTAATTTTTTACCTGCTCTGGCATATGTGATGGTAACGGCCCTGTTCCCGGAGTGGTGGACGCTCTCTTCCACGCTCATCGTGAATACGTTTATCATCGTAGCCTGGAACCATCTTACGGCATTATATAAAAGTCCGAAGGCAAAACAACTGGTGTTCAGTACCGGTATCGTCATTGGCCTGAGTTCATTTTTTTATTTTCCATCTGCCGCCTTTGTATTGATGGCTATTGCTGCTATTCTGATCATGCGTCCCTTTAGTCTGCCGGAATTGCTGCTTTGCATCCTCGGTGCCACCGTTCCTTATTATTTTCTTTTTGCATGGCTCTACCTGAGCGGCTCCCTCGATATCAATAAATACATCCCCAATATTGCCATCAGCTACCCCCAGTTTCAGCAAAGCATATGGGCCTGGATCGCGCTATTGTTGCTGATGGTTCCCTTCCTGTTTTCCGGGATCTACATCCAGAACCAGATCCTGCGGATGTTGATCCAGGTAAGAAAAAACTGGAGCCTGATCCTGGTTTACCTGCTGATCGCGCTGTTGGTACCCTTCATCAATGGAAGCAAGGATTTTGAATACTGGATCCTCTGCGCTGTTCCATTCGCGGCTTTCCACGCCAACGTCTACTTCGCCCCCCAGCAAAAATGGCTGCCTGCCATCCTCCATTGGGGAACCGCCCTGTTTATCCTGGCCTTGAATTACTACGTATTGACCCAATAACCAATTCTCAGGCCCTCCCAATGCCCAATGCCATTTGCCCAATGCCTTTTTCGTATATTTGCACCATGAAATTCGGCGTAGTTGTTTTCCCCGGTTCCAATTGCGACAGGGACATTATGGATTGCATTCAGAACGACCTGAACCTGGAAGTGATCCAGCTCTGGCACAAAGACAGGGATTTGTCTATGTTCAATACAGAAGATTGCATCGTATTACCTGGTGGGTTTTCGTTTGGCGACTACCTGCGCTGCGGCGCCATCGCCAAGTTTAGCCCGATGATGCAGAGCGTAATCGAATTTGCCAACAAAGGCGGTAAGGTGCTCGGGATCTGCAACGGATTTCAAATCCTCTGCGAGTCCGGACTGCTGCCCGGAGCATTGTTGCGCAATGCACACCAGCAGTTTGTGTGCAAAAACATATTTATGAAAGGGGCCGATGGCATGCCTTTGAAAATCCCGGTTGCCCACGGTGAAGGAAGGTACTATGCAGACCAGGCTACCCTGAATGCCCTGGAAGCCAATGGTCAGGTGATCTATCGGTATTGCGATGCAGAGGGTAATGTAACGGCCGAAGCCAATCCCAACGGATCCACCAACAACATTGCAGGTATTCGGAATGCTGCGGGGAATGTTTTTGGGATGATGCCTCACCCTGAACGTGCTGCAGCGGCAATACTTGGTAATACCGATGGACTAAAAGTGTTTGCCCAGCTTTTCCAGATCGTTCCTGAGCCTGTAGCTGCATTTTAGTATTTCATTGGCATAAAGCGTACAATGATTTCGCAACTTTGTACGTCATTATAAAATATTCGTTTCTATATGAAATATCTATTCCTTGTTATTCTGGCCCTGGCGGGCACCGGTGTTTCTTTCGCACAGTCCGGATCTGCGAAGCAGGTTAACTGGACCTATACCGCAAAGAAGATTGCCGACAATACATATGAAGTGAGGATCACTGCCCTGATCAATGGAGATTACCATATGTACGCGCAGAATGCCGGCATTGAAGGCCCTGTACCCACAACATTGAAATATACCGCCAATCCTTTAGTTACCATCGATGGTAAAGCAAAAGAGGTAGGGAAGATGATCAAGAAGTTTGAATCTGCATGGGACGGCAATGTCAACTACTATGAAAAGAAGGTGGAGTTTGTGCAGACTGTGAAACTGAAGGGAAAAGTGAAAACAAATCTTTCTGGTAAGATCGAGTTCATGGTTTGTAACGAGTCCCTTTGCCTCCCTCCTTCAGAAGTTGATTTTAAAGTTGCGGTTGGAGGATAGTTTAGGACAGGGGTAGGATGCAGGGTGAGGTTGTAGAATAATACTAACTGTTTGATCATGGGTTATCGTTTTCAACGATTTGCGAATACGTCCACGCTTTTCTTTGTTCTGATCTCCATCTTTTTTGGTATTTCCGCAAAGGCCCAGGACAGTGCTGCCTTTCAATGGAAGGTACTCAGTGAACGCAAAGCCGCAGGAGAGTACCTCCTCAGCTTTTCAACACCGGTCAGGAATGCATGGCAGTTATATGCGCCTGCACAGGACCTGGGAGGTGTAAGCACATCGGCCCTTCTTTTTCAGGACTCATCCATTGTCATCACAGATGCATTGCGTGCAACCGGGCCCACCACGGTGATCCAGAGTGCATTATTTGACAATAAGTCTTTACAGATCCACAACAATGAAGCGGTGTGGACCGTGCTGATAAAAATTCCCGGTGAGGTGCCAGCGAAGTTGTTGGGGACTCTTCAATTTACGTACGGGAAAGGCGAAGAGTTTTATCCTCTGGAGTCACTTGCTTTTGAAGTAGCGCTTGAAGGAGGCGTACAAGTAAATAACAGGATCGTTGTTCCGGGACTGGATATCAATAAGCCAATACAGGATTGCGGAGAACAGTCGGGAAGCGGCACAGGCAAAGACAACTCCAAGAGTCTCTGGAGTATTTTCTTCCTCGGATTTCTGGGCGGACTGGTGGCATTGCTCACCCCTTGTGTGTTTCCGATGGTGCCACTAACGGTTTCCTTTTTCACGAAAAAAGCCGGAGAACAAAAGAGTACTTCCAATGCCATTTTATACGGTTTTTTCATCTTCCTGATCTATGTATCCTTTAGCATTCCTTTTCACCTCATTGGAAAAGTATCGCCTACAATCTATAATGATATCTCCACCAATATCTGGTTGAACCTGGTGTTCTTCATCATCTTCATTGTATTCGCCATTTCGTTTTTTGGTTATTACGAGATCACTCTTCCCAGTGGGTTTGCCAATAAAGCAAATGCGAGGCAGGGTTCTAACCTGCTCGGTATATTTTTCATGGCGCTTACGCTGGCCATCGTTTCTTTTTCCTGTACAGGTCCCATCCTCGGAACATTATTGGTAGGTACGGCATCGGAAGGTGCGTGGCCATTGACTGCAGGGCTCGCAGGATTTGGATTGTCGCTGGGGCTGCCTTTTGCCTTGTTTGCCTTGTTTCCGCAATGGTTGCAGCAACTGCCGAAAAGTGGCGGTTGGTTGAATACGGTGAAAGTGGTCCTCGGATTCATTGAGCTGGCTCTTGCGCTCAAGTTCTTGTCCAATGCAGACCTGGTGGCGCATTGGGGCGTGATGCCAAGGGAACTGTTCTTTGCATTGTGGATCCTGATTGGTCTTGGGCTATTTGCATATCTCATGGGCTGGCTCCGTTTCCCACACGATAGCAAAGGGCAGAAGATCAGCATTTGGCGCAAGGCTTTTGGCTTGCTGGTACTGGCATTTACTATTTACCTGATGCCCGGCGTGACCAATACCCGATATGCAAACCTGAGCCTCGTGAGTGGATTCCCGCCTCCGCACTGTTATAGTCTGTATAGTCATCCGGTGAACTGCAAAGAACCCTTGAAAGACTATGACGAAGCATTGAGGGTAGCGAAGGCCGAAGGGAAACCTATATTGATTGATTTTACGGGTTGGGCTTGTGTGAACTGCAGGAAGATGGAAGAAAACGTTTGGCCTGATCCACAAGTGAAGGCCTTAATGGAAAAATATGTACTGGTGTCTTTGTATGTTGATGATAAAGCCAAACTACCCGCGTCTCAGCAATTTATCTATACCGCCAAAGACGGGTCCCAGCGTAAGATTGTAACCGTGGGCGATAAATGGTCCAATTTCCAGACCGAAAACTTCAATGCCAGCTCCCAGCCCTGGTATGTGGCCATCAGTGCCGACGAAAAATTATTGACGCCACCGGTTGGGTACACGCCTAATCCCGCTGAGTATGCGGCTTGGTTACAATGCGGAATTTCTGCTCATACAAGTGAGAAGTGAAAGGGAGAAGGTGGAAGATTAGGTCGCAGAATGCAGGTCGCAAAGTTCGCAATTTGTTGTTGCGACCTTAGCGACCTGCGACCTGCGAACTGCGAACTAGAGTGCGATTTGCTTCTCAACCATCAGCTTCCTGAGATTGATCAGTCCATAGCGCATGCGGCCGAGGGCCGTATTGATACTGCAATTGGTCATGGCTGCGATTTCTTTGAAGCTCATCTCTGCATAGTGCCTGAGGATGATCACTTCGCGCTGGTCAGCAGGTAAAAGATCCAGCATCTGGCGCACACGGTCGTGGCTCTGGCGCTGCATCATTTTACGATCTGCACCATCTTCTGTGAAGTTCAGTACTTCAAAGATGTCCCTGTCTTCGCTGTTCTTGATAGTGGGTGTACGTTTTACTTTGCGGAAATGGTCAACACAGAGGTTATGCGCGATCCTCATGGCCCAGGGAAGGAATTTGCCTTCCTCGGTGTAACGGCCACCGCGTACGGTGTCAATAACACGGATGAACACATCCTGGAAAATGTCTTCTGCCAGGTACTTGTCTTTTACAAGCAGGAAAATAGATGTGTAAATTTTGTCTTTGTGACGGTGGATCAGGGTTTCGAGGGCTAGAGAATCTCCGTCTTGGAACAGATGGATCAGCTGCTGATCAGAATAGTTTGTCAGGGACTGCATGGCTTCTTGGTTTTTTGATTGGTTTGGATTTGGTCCCCATAAACCAGCCAGCAGAAGCCTATTCTTGTAAACGAGAGAGAATAGTGATTCAGGTCTTTCTGGGATATTGGGACAACTAAAGTAGGCACAATTTTTAATTTGCCAAATATTTGGTTAAAATTTTTTTTAGAGGTCTGCGTTCGGCTGTGATTTTATGTATGCACCAAAACAAACATACGCGGCTGGAATGCGTTAATTTTGATTCACTTACATGAAAACGAAACAGCAGGAAAACAATAGGGGAAGTGTTAAGGGGAAGGGGGTAGAAGATATTTATATCCATGGGGCGAGGGTTCATAATCTTAAAAATGTATCGGTTCATATCCCACGCAATAAATTTATTGTGGTCACGGGTGTATCAGGTTCTGGCAAATCATCGTTGACCATCGATACATTATATGCCGAAGGCCAACGAAGATATGCGGAGAGCCTGAGTGCTTATGCACGGCAGTTCCTGAACCGGATGAATAAACCGGATGTGGACTATATCAAAGGCTTGTGTCCTGCCATTGCCATTGAGCAGAAGGTAGTTACGCGCACACCGCGTTCTACGGTGGGTAGCATGACAGAGGTCTATGACTATCTACGCCTCTTGTTTGCACGCACAGGCAAAACCATTTCACCGGTCTCGGGCCGTGAAGTGAAGAAAGACGATGTGGCCGATGTTGTAAAGGCCATTAGCAATTTGGCGGAGGGCGACAAAGCCTATATTCTCACGAAGTTTCATTTTCATGGTAAACGGGACGTCACAGAAGAGCTGAACATCCTGATACAGAAGGGTTTCTCGAGGATATATGATGCGCACGCGAAGGGTCTGACGCGTATAGAAGAAATGCTGGAATGGAAGAAATGGGTGCCATCGCAGGATACCTATGTTTTGATCGACAGGGTTGTGGTGCGTCCTTTTGAAGAAGATGATCTGCATCGGCTGGCAGACTCCGTGAACACTGCGTTTTATGAAGGGGTAGGTGAAGTGCATGTGATGGTGAATGAGGAGCAGATGTTTCAGTTCTCCAATCGCTTTGAATTGGACGGGATTAAATTTGAAGAACCCGTTCCCAATTTATTTTCCTTCAACAATCCATTTGGAGCCTGCCCGGTGTGTGAAGGGTTTTCGCTGATCTTGGGCATCGATAAAGACCTGATCATTCCTGATATAAGACTGAGTGTATATGAAGGTGCGGTTGCGCCCTGGAAAGGCGAGAAGCTGGGCAAATGGAAAGACCAGTTTGTAAAGGGCGCCGCAAAGAATGGATTTCCGATCCATCGTGCGGTGGCCGATCTCACCAAAGAACAGCAGGCGATTTTATGGGACGGCGATAAGGATGTGTACGGTATCAATGATTTCTTTAAAGAGGTAGAGCAGAATTTATACAAAGTACAATACAGGGTATTGTTGAGTAGGTATCGGGGAAGAACCACTTGTACGTCCTGCAAAGGTTACCGACTGCGCAATGAAGCGTTGTATGTGAAAGTGGGTGGTAAGCATATTGGGGAGCTGAGTGAGTTGCAAGTGAGAGACCTGGCCCAATGGTTTAAGGACCTTGAACTGAGTGATTACCATCAACAGGTTGCCAAGCGAATTTTGATGGAGATACATCAACGACTGAAAACGTTGCTGGATGTTGGTCTTGGGTATCTTACCCTTAATCGACTTGCCAATTCTTTAAGTGGTGGCGAGAGTCAGCGGATTCAGTTGACCAGAAGCCTCGGTTCAAACCTGACCAACTCATTGTATATTCTTGACGAGCCTAGTATCGGCCTTCATTCCCGGGATACAGAAAGGCTTATTGCTGTATTAAAAAATCTACGCGACCTGAACAATACGGTTGTTGTGGTGGAACATGATGAAATGATGATGCGCGAAGCGGACCATATCATTGATATGGGTCCACTGGCTTCCCATCTCGGTGGAGAAGTGGTTGCGGAAGGAGACATGCAGGAGATCTTGGCCAATCCGAAAAGTCTCACGGGAAAGTATCTTAACGGTGAACTTAGTATAGATCCGCCGGCCCGTGCGCGCAAGTGGACGCGCAGTATTAAAGTAGAAGGCGCGCGGCAGAATAATCTTCAGAACATCACTGTTGAGTTTCCGCTCAATGTATTGTGTGTAGTAAGCGGCGTGAGCGGGAGCGGGAAAACAACGCTGGTGAAACAGATTCTCTATCCTGCACTGAGTAAACTGAAGGGAGAGTATGGTGATAAGGTAGGGGCACATAAGGCCATCAGTGGAGACATCGATCTTATTTCACAAGTAGAAATGATTGACCAGAATCCCATCGGTAAGTCATCGCGAAGCAATCCGATCACTTATATCAAGGCCTATGATGAGATCCGGGATTTGTTTTCGTCACAACCGTTGAGTAAGATGCGCGGATTCCAGCCGAAGCATTTTTCTTTCAACGTGGATGGCGGCAGGTGCGATACCTGTAAGGGCGAGGGCGAGCAATTGGTGGAAATGCAGTTCCTTGCAGATGTGCACCTGGTTTGCGAAAGCTGTG
>JBKCVJ010000039.1:0-4251 GCA_046317915.1 Sphingobacteriales bacterium | reverse complement strand
AATGCGACCACGCATTGGTATGGTAAAGACATTCTGAGAAATGAATTTGGTGCAAAGATCGAAGACAAGCGGTTTGTGCGCGATGGCAAGTATTGGACAAGTGCCGGCGTAACTGCGGGTATGGATATGAGTTATGCTATGATAGGAACCATTATGGGCGAGCCGTATGCTAAAATTTCTATGCTAAACCTGGAGTATGATCCAAAGCCACCTTACGAAGGCGGCAGTGTCAACAATACACCGGCTAATTTGGTGGAAGGCATGCGGATCATGTACAACCAGGGTATGGAAACCGCATTGCATCCGGAGAAATTGTATAAGGATCTGCGCTTCGCCAATGAGCGGGATCCGATCTGTCATATGCCCGTAGGGGCAGGCGTGGCGGATACTGCACATTTCAACGGGAAAGTCTATGGCTTCTGTTCTAGTGGGTGCAAGGATGCATTTAAGGTGAACCCAAGCGGATACATCGCTACTAGCAAATAGCTAGTAGCATATCCTTGCTTTTATCATATGAGGAAAATTGTCTACTTTTCTTGGGTGAAGTACATGAATTATGCTGCCCTTTTGTTGGTATTACTTGTTGTAGGTTCAGCCTGTAGCAATAGAAAAGACAATCATTTTACGTTCGATAAAGAACGGGAAGTTCTTCAACCCGATAGCTTTCGTCAGGCGAAGTGGGTTGATGTTGGCAGGCTAGACACCGTTGGCTATGCAAAAATCAGTACGGCCCCATTTAATATCAGTCAAATGCCCTCACGGAATTCGCCTTTCCTTGAGTACAGATCTTTTGCGAAACAGCCCTCAACAAGGGAGCTCACCAAGAAACCCGTTGCTTTTCAACCCTTGCTGACCAGCAAGGAAAAAATGGAGAAGATTACTCCCCAGAAAAAAGCAATTCCCAGAGCGAGTATTGACCGGATCTCTCCTCCCAATATTTTGCCGGGTACCACCACTGCTTTGTTGCAATTCAGTGAAGCCGAAGGGCTGAATGGCAACCTGATTTTTGCTGCCGTAGAGGATAAAGATGGTACCAAATGGTTTAGTACAGAGAAGGGACTTTCCAGGTATGAGGGTGAAACACTATTGACATATCAGATTCCTAATATTACTCCACAAGGCTCGTTTTTTCCCACTTCTCATTTGAATGTGGATGCGAAAGGAAGGCTTTGGCTTATTTCCTGCCAGGACGGGATTTATATCATTGACGTTTCTGCAGATTCTTTGGTACACCTGCCTTTTAAGAAATGTTTTTCGCAAGTGGCTTTTGACCATCAGGGGACGGCCTGGGTTGGTAATTACAACAGCGGTGATATCCTTGCCATCAATACAGAAACCTTAGACTACAAGCAATACACATTGGATGCTCCGGTATTTACCCTTACCGTAGACGGGAAAAACCGTGTGTGGGCAGGCGGACCGAAACGTGTTTTTGTGCTTGATTCTGCCAGGAATGCCTTTACTACCTTTTCAGATGCAGATGGCATGAAGATGGAAGGGGTAACTGGATTTGCAGAAACCATGCAGGGAGATATGTGGATGAGTTCTGTGAATAGGGTTTTGTACACTTTTAGCAATGACCTGCAAACCATAAAAAGTTACGACAGTAGTCTCACCAGGATGAGTGCAGGGATTAACCTGCTGGTCAATAAAAATGGAGACCTGTGGGCACTGGATGATGATACGTTGATGATCATCCGCCCTGGTGATAACACGTATCGGAAAATCTATACGGGTGCAACCTTGTTAAAGAATTTTAAAGCACCAGCACTAATAGATCAGTATGGGGTTCTTTGGTTAGGTACCATGAACAAAGGGTTCGTGCTGCTGGATACAGAAGGGCCGATGGTGGAAATTCTGGATGATAAGTCTGGTTTGTCTGACAACAATGTGTGGGGGATGGCCGAGGATAGTGTAAGGAAACTGCTTTTTCTTCCGTCCAGAAAAGGGATGGATATTATAGATCGCAAACAAGGCAAGACATTTATCTACTTACCGAATGAGCGTTTATTAACCTATAACCGCAGAATTTTACAGGTTGATGCAGACCGGTTTTTGCTCACCAATGGTTTCGGTGTTTCCATGCTGAACCTGGCTACAAATAAAGTCACGCATTATAACCTCAATAGGTTTTTGAAGAATTTCTTCCCATTGTCGGCATACATGTTAAATGAAGACAAGCTTATCATGAATCTTGATTCAGGATGCTTGATTGTGCGGACGAGTGATGGATTAGCAACGCGGCTCACCTCAAGGCAAGGGCTTCCCTCAGATCTTAGCTGGTTCCTTTCTGTGGACCGCAATAAAGAATTTCTTTGGCTGGGCACAGACAGTGGTCTTGTACGTATGGATTCTTCTCTCAGTAGAATGCAGATATACAAAAAGCAGAATGGATTGGCGTCCAATAATATCCAGCGCGTTATGCAACGTGATAATGGAGAATGGGTGGTAGCAATGCAGGGAGGGTTATCTATCATCAGTAAAGACCTTAAAACGGTCAGAAATTTCTCGGAGCGCCAGGGACTTCGCCATACCAATGTGTATGATTTGCTGTGTTATAAGGATAAGATATATGCAGGTACGCAAGACGGTTTATATGTGATCAGTTTACCAGATAGCGGTAAAGGAGCCTTTAACATGCGTCGCTATGCAAAACGTCAGGGCCTTCCGTATAATGACTATAACCAAAACACCGGAATGGTAACCAGTTATGGTCAGTTATGGTGGGGTGTTACACCGAATGTGACGGTGTTTACACAGCCCCTTCAATTGGATACCATTTCCACTAAGGTTCGCTTGACGGGGCTCCGGATATTGGATCAGCGTCTGCATTTAAGAAATAACAGAGGGGCATCCCGCCACAATAAAGACCTTCCTCCTGATCATGCTGTTCCCAAAGGAATTACCTGGGACAGTCTGTCTGGTGTTCATAGTTTGCCTGTAGGTCTTCGTCTTCCCCATAACCAGAATACCGTGAACATCGATTTCAATACCAGTGATGTGCGGGGCAGGGACCAGATCGTTTACAGCTATTTTTTGGAAGGTCAGGACTCGGGTTGGTCCAGACCCACACCCATACCGGAATCCAGAACTTATTTCAACCTGTCTGCGGGTAAGTACAGTTTCCAGGTCAAAGCAAAAGGCATCAATGGAATCTGGGGACCCATCGCATCCATTTCATTTGAAGTGCTGAAGCCATGGTGGATGCAATGGTGGGCATTGATCCTCTATCTGGGTGCATTGGCATTATTCACCTGGCTGGTGTCTAACTACAGGGCCAGAATGCTGAAGAAAGAGAATATCCTGTTGGAGAGAAGGGTGAATGAACGGACCGTTGCATTGGAACACAGTATACAGGAGTTAAAGACTACTCAGGCGCAGATGATTCAACGCGAGAAAATGGCGAGCCTGGGTGAACTGACAGCCGGCATTGCGCATGAGATCCAGAATCCCCTGAACTTCGTGAATAATTTTTCCGAGGTGAACCAGGAACTGTTGATTGACCTGCAAACCGAAATCGATAAAGGAAATGATAAGGCGGTTGTTGAACTGCTGCAAGACCTTCATTCCAATAATGTAAAGATCAACCAGCATGGTAAAAGGGCTGACAGCATTATCAAGAGCATGTTGCAGCATAGCCGCAGTTCCAGTGGCGACAAAGAACCCACGGATCTCAACGCACTTTGCGATGAGTATTTGCAATTAAGTTACCATGGGATGCGTGCGAAGGAGAAAGACTTTAATGTAAAGATTCACTCCACATTGGCCAAGGATCTGCCGCTGGTGAGAATGGTACCACAGGATATCGGACGAGTGTTGATGAACTTATTGAACAATGCTTTTTATGCTGCACGAAAAAGCAAAAAAACTGGACAACCTGGTTTTGAGCCGCAAGTGAGCCTGACCACTGCAACGCAAGAACGCATGGTGACGATTTCCATTAAGGACAATGGAGATGGCATCCCCGAGGACTTGATGAAGAAGATATTCCAACCCTTCTTTACCACCAAGCCGACAGGAGAAGGAACTGGCTTGGGATTGAGCCTCAGTTTCGATATCATCACCAAGGGGCATGGTGGGCAGTTGCAGGTTCAAACAGAACCTGGGATGGGAACCACCTTCATCATCAGTTTACCGAAGTCCTAAAGCATAAAGTAGAACCTTACCTTTGGATTGATTAACGATTCAATATGACCCGCAAGATCAAGTTGTTACTAATACTTTTGTTTTCATCGGCCCAAATTTTCTCTC
>JBKCVJ010000038.1:0-10012 GCA_046317915.1 Sphingobacteriales bacterium | reverse complement strand
GTGGAACAGGATGAATGGCGTTGTGATGTTACTGCCCCACGGTTACGAAGGGCAGGGTCCTGAACACAGCAGCGCAAGGATGGAAAGATTCCTTCAACTATGCGCAGAATTGAATATAGTTGTGGCCAATGTATCTACTGCTGCCAACTTTTTCCATTTGTTGCGCAGACAATTGACCTGGCCATTCCGGAAGCCGTTGGTGAATTTTTCGCCCAAGGCCAACCTGCGACTGCCCGCAACATACTCGTTGAAAGATGAATTCATCAATGGTAAGTTCAGGGAAGTGATCGATGACCAATTGGCAGATAAACCCGAGGAAGTGAACAAGGTGCTGTTTTGTTCTGGTAAAGTATATTATGATCTTGCGGATTACCGTCAGAAAAATAATGTAAGCAATGTGGCTATCGTACGTCTGGAACAACTCTATCCGTTGCCTGAGAAACAGTTGGTTGAGTTGTACAACAAGTATGCCAATGCCACCTGGTTCTGGGTACAGGAAGAGCCGCTCAACATGGGCGCCGCATCGTTCCTGCAGATGAACCTGAAGAGCATGAACTATGGCATGATCGGCCGGCAGCCCAGTGCATCAACAGCAACTGGTTATTCCAAGCTGCACGCTCAGGAGCAGAATGAAATTATTGAAACAGCATTTGAAATATAATTATGATCGACATTAAGGTTCCAACAGTAGGCGAGTCCATCAATGAAGTGACCCTTGTGAAGTGGCTGAAAAAGGACGGGGAGTATGTAGAAAGGGATCAGGTGATTGCCGAACTGGAAAGTGAGAAAGCCACTTTCGAGATCAACGCGGAAAAGGCCGGTGTTTTGAAAACGGTTGCCGCAGAAGGCGATACCTTGAAGATCGGCGATCTTGCTGCGCAGATTGATGAAACGGCCGCTGCTCCTGTTGGAGCCAAGGTGGAAGAGAAGAAGGTGGAAGTTGGAAGTGCGAAGGTGGAAGAGAAGCCTGCGGTTGTGGAGACCGAAACTAAACCTGTGGCGGTTGTTGATGTAAAAGCTACGCCCGTAGCTGCGGCAATATTGGCTGATAAGAAAGTTGATGTAAAAGCGATTACGCCATCGGGCTCTGGTGGAAGGATAATGAAAAACGATGTCCTGAATGCATTGAATAATCCCGGGCGCAAACCCGGGCTGGAAGCTTTCTCCCGCAATGATCGGAATGAGAAAATGAGTAACCTGCGACGTACCATTTCGCGCAGATTGGTTGAAGCGAAGAACTCCACCGCCATGCTCACCACTTTCAATGAGGTGGATATGAGCAAGATCATGGAGATCCGCACGAAACATAAAGACAAGTTCAAGGAAGTGCATGGTGTAAACCTCGGCTTCATGAGCTTCTTCACCAAGGCCTGCACCTACGCATTGCAGGAATGGCCCGCAGTGAACGCCTATATCGATGGTGACAATATCATCTATCATGATTACTGCGATATCTCCATTGCCGTATCTGCACCCAAAGGATTGGTGGTACCGGTGATCCGCAATGCAGAAAGCCTTAACATGGCGGAGATCGAGAAAAAAGTTGTGGAACTGGCTACCAAGGCTCGCGACAATAAACTTGCACTGGAAGAAATGCAGGGCGGCACGTTCACCATCACCAATGGTGGTGTGTTTGGCTCCCTCATGAGTACGCCCATTATCAATATCCCACAAGCAGCTATCCTGGGAATGCATAAAATCCAGGAGCGTCCCGTGGTGATCAACGGACAGATCGTGGCAAGACCGATGATGTACCTCGCGCTTAGCTACGATCACCGCATCATTGACGGTCGCGAGAGTGTGAGCTTCCTGGTTCGTGTGAAAGAACTGCTAGAGAACCCTGAACTGCTCCTTTTTGGTAAGGACCCAGTGAAGACACTCCTGGAAGTCTGATTGTGAAGGGTATCCATCTTTCATACCTGCAAAGCGCACTGGCTATTCTTGCCCAGTATCATGGTGAACAACCTTTTCACCTGTTCCTGAAAAGCTATTTCAAACAATTTCCGAACTACGGATCGCGCGACCGGAAACGGATCGCGCATCTTTGTTATTGCTATTTCCGGTCGGGACTTGCGATGCAGAAGTCAGATCCGGAAGACAAACTGCTGACCTCCCTGTTTCTGTGTTCCAACGTAGAAGATCCATTGCTACACCATTTTCATCCAGACTGGACCCCGGTGATCAGCCAATCCATTGAACAGAAAATGAGCTTCCTTCAAGAAAAACAGGTACCCATTGACGTTAGTGATATCTTTCCTTTATCCTCCCGCCTTTCCCCTTCATTGCCGCAATACCGCACTTTCACATTATCACATTTTCACCAGCCTTCTTTGTTTGTTCGGGTAAGGCCCGGCAAAGATGAAACCGTACGCAAGACCCTCATGCAAAACAATATCCAGTTTACAGAGGAGGGATCCTGCATTACGCTTACCAATGGGGAAGATGTAACGGGATTGCTGGTGGCCGATAAGGAGATCGTTGTACAGGATTATAGTTCACAACAAACAGGTATTGTTATACAAGCTGCACTGGAGACCGCCGGTAAAAACGCCGCCGTTTGGGACTGCTGTGCCGCGAGTGGTGGTAAATCCATGCTGGCCTTCGACCTTGATTCAACCATTGATCTGGCGGTATCGGATATCCGAAACACAATCCTGGACAACCTGGAAGAACGGTTCAAGCGGGCTGGAATCCGGCAATACAGGGCATTTGAGACTGATCTTACTGTACCGATGCGTCCCGGTAAAAAGTATGATATCGTTATGGCTGATGTACCCTGCAGTGGTTCTGGCACTTGGGGCCGTACGCCGGCGGAGATGCAGTATTTTACCGAAGGAAGGCTGCGTCATTATGTGGACTTGCAACGAAAGATACTCACCAATGTGCTGAGCAGTATTAAGCCAGGCGGACAGTTGTTGTATTTTACCTGTTCTGTTTATAAAGAAGAAAATGAGCAACAAGTACAATACCTTTTAGACAATAGTTTCCTTGAGTTGAAGGAAATGCGTTTGTTGGAAGGATATCAAAAAGGGGCCGATACCTTGTTTGCTGCGCGTTTTACTTTACCAGCCTGATGGTTGTTGTAGACTGACCATTCACTACCCTTACATTGTAGCTTCCTGCTGCAAGTGTACCAAGATTATCGATCCTGATCTCATAGAACAAACCTTGTTGAACCATTTGTTTAGTAGTGTGGTAGACCCTGCCATTCATGTCAGACAATTGCGTGATCAATTCACCTGATTCCTGTGCTTTCACTAAAATATTAGTGTAAGAGACCATTGGGTTTGGATAGGCTTTCACCCAGTTATCTGCGATGATGCGTTCCTGGCGTTTGAGCATAAGCATCTCGTATGCTTTTTTCATATCAGGAATACCGAATCCCATGCGTGTATCCGGGTTGGCATATTTATGTGAACTGCGTTTGACGACATCCAGGATGTCCATATTGGAGAACTCCGGAAAGGCCTGCCAAAGACATGCAATCAATCCTGCGATGTTAGGGTTGGAGAAAGAAGTCCCGCTACCGAAAGCAACAGATCCATTGCTATTGATCACCCAGGTATTTACGCCTACGGACGCAACATCAGGTTTAACGCGTCCATCCGCTGATGGGCCATAGCTGGAAAAAGATCCGGGAATGGAATCTTTGTTAACGGCACCAACCGCCAGAACGCTATCGCCATCAGAAGGTGCGATGATGTATTTCCAGGCATCACTACCAGAATTTCCCGCACTATTACAAACGATCATTCCTTTTTGAGCAGCCATATCAGCACCCCTGGTAACCACGGTTTTATCACCATTCATATCTGCATAGGTATGGCTCTGTGAAGGGTTATCAAACTCGTAGTATCCTAATGAAGAGCTGATCATATCGGCACCAGCGCTATCGGCCTTTTCTGCAGCCACCACCCAGTTGTGTTCTTCAATAGGTGTTTCGGAAAACACATCTTCTGTACGATATAAAAAGTAGGATGCTTTGGGTGCAGTACCCACCAATTTGCCGGGTTCGTTAGCAGCCATGATGGAAAAGCAGTTCATACCATGCGGATGATCTTCATTAACCTCCGTGTTGTTTGCAACAAAATCCCAGGTGCCCAGGATCTGGTTATTCAGTAGAACACTATCAAAGGCCTTAATGGTTTTGTAATTAAAGAATCCCGCATCCAACACCGCAATGGTGATGCCCTTTCCGGTAAATCCTTTATTGTGCAGATACTCCCCATTATGGATGTGCACCTGGTTAAAGCTTTGGCCGTAGTTGAAAGCGTTTTCTGCAACGCTGGCAGTGCTGTTTACCACCTGCTCAGTCACCTGCTCCATTGTTTTGGTACTCACCTGATCAGCAATCACCATCGCCTGCCTTGCATTCAATGGACCAGCCTTTTTAACAAAAGGGAACTTGTTGATTTTTGTAAGCGCTGCGGTGTCTGTAGTATGGATCATCACCTGGTTCAGCCATTTGGATGCACTGAGTATCGTGACATGACCAGCAGTACGCAGACTGTCGATATATGCCTGGTGTACAGGCAGGTCAGAACCGTCTATCGGAATGCCATGCCTCACCCGGCGGGCGATGGCTTTGGGTGATAAGAATGTAGCGGGTTGTTTGATCGAGAAGTTGCTGTTGGCTTTATCCGTCAGCACAATAAGGTAGCGGTTATCCTGTGCCGCTATTTCGCCACACATCAGCAGGAGTACAATAAAGGAAACCCAATTTTTCATGGACGAGGATATGGTTATCGGACTTAATTGTGATCAAGGATCGTCAGCTTCACGCCATAGCTGTTGGACTCAAAAGCGTTTATTGGTGCTTTCTGCCAAAGCTCGTGGAGAAACTCTTTGTATACGAGACCCAGCCCCTTGGCATACACTTCTTTAGAATACCTGATCTCGTAACGGGAATTCTTGTTGGTGGGATCTCCATCCACTTCATCCACCTGGTTCACAGTAACGGTTTCGTCAAATGTCTTGCCGTTGATCTTGAATGGCTGTCCCACTTCTTCGTAAAAATATTCCCATCCTTCAAAGAAGGAGAGGAAATCATCACGCGAATCGATAAATGAATTTCCCTGCCAGGCAGTAAACTCTTTTACCGGGTTGACCAGCTTGATAAAGCGAAGGTTGTTCTCTGTAAATTCTGTTGTTCTTGCTGTTTGTGTTACGAGGAAGGTGGCATTATCAAACCATGCTGTAGGGTCATTTTTGTCCTGCATCATCCGGCGGATGCGATATACATCCTGACCAAGGTTGTCTTTGAATGTTGCGTCAACAATATCTTTCACCACATATGTACGCACCACTTTGATGGTGTTTAGGTTGGTGTACACAGTAGAGTCAAGGCGATACGTGATATATTTCCCGATCACCTGCGGATAGTATTCCGCCATGGCAATGGTGGAAGGTGTTCCTGCGCTCTCTTTTTTGCAGGAAGCCAGCAGGAGTGAAACAACCAAGCAGGTAAGCAGATTTTTCATCAGTGTATTGAACGAATGATTAATGTATTTATTGTGGTGATAACCATTGATAACTAGCATTTTAGTTCGCAGTTCCCAAAGGTCGCAAGTTCGCAGAGGGTGTAGTCTACACCCTCCCCCTACACCCTCCCCCTACCTCCTCATAATAATACCGCCGCCCAGCACATCTTCCCCTTCGTAAAAAACAGCACTTTGTCCCGGCGCAACCCCTTTGGCATCTTCGTAAAACCGCACCACCATCTCATTGTTCACAGGATGGAGGGTTGCCAGAGAGCCCTTGTCTTTATACCGGATCTTTACATTGGCTTCCATGCCCTCAGAGATCTGGTCGTATTTGATGAGGTTGAGCTTCCCAACCGTCATTTCCATCCGGTTAAGGTCTTCCTCATCACCCAGCACAACGGTATTGGTTTCGGGGATGATCTCAGTTACGAAAGCTGGTTTCCCCAATGCAATATCGAGACCTTTTCTTTGTCCGATGGTATAAAAGGGATAGCCTTTGTGTTTACCTAATATCTTCCCTGTTTTATCTACAAAGACTCCGCCGTCCAGTTTCTCTTCCAGTCCTTCCACACGGCGTTTCAGGAACCCACGGTAATCGTTATCGGGCACAAAACAGATTTCATAGCTCTCGGCTTTTTTCGCGAGTTCAGGATAGCCCATGTCATGCGCCATCTGCCTGATCTCTGTTTTGCGATAACCACCCAACGGTAATAAGGTCCGGCTCAGCAGGTCCTGCTGCAGACCCCAAAGCACATAGCTCTGGTCCTTGGTATCATCAAGTCCCTTACTCACCACAAAACGATCCTCATATTGCCGAATCTTAGCATAGTGGCCGGTGGCAATGAAATCACATTCCAAAGCATTGGCCCTTTTCAGCAATGCCCTCCACTTGATATGCGTATTGCACATCACGCAAGGGTTGGGTGTGCGGCCCGCTAAATATTCCTCAACGAAGTTATCGATCACAAAATCCCCAAACTCATCCCTAATGTCGAGAATAAAGTGCGGAAAACCGTGGTGTACAGCGGCCGCGCGCGCATCATTGAAAGAGTCAAGGTTACAACAGCCTGTTTCCTTTTTTCCACCGCCCGAGGTGGCATAGTCCCATGTTTTCATGGTGATCCCTACCACTTCATAGCCCTGGTGGTGCAGCATGAGGGCCGTGACGGTACTATCGATACCGCCGCTCATGGCTACCAGTACTTTTCCTTTCTTGCTCATAGGGTGTAAAAATACGGAAAATTAGGGGGAGTGTTTAGGGGAAGGGTTTAGAGGAAGGGTTTAGTCTAGGGTCCAGGGCCTCCGCCTAATCCCTAAACTTAACCCTTCCCCTAAACCCTCCCCCTAAACAAAACCCTCCCCCTAAATCAATTATCTTTCCACTCCCAAAAGATTAGTATGAGAAAACTCTTCCTCGCCCTTGCCTTTATTCTGCCCCTGATCACTGTATCTCAGGATCTTAGCTACTACCTGCCCGCGGGAGTCACCTATGATCCATCGATCCCCAAGCCCAAGGACGTGATCTATCACGAGGTGGGAGAATGGCACGTGACGCACGACAGACTCGTGAACTATATGAAGGCCCTGGCGGTGGCGGCACCCCATCGGATCAAATTAGAAACCATGGGCCTCACATACGAAGGCAGACCACAGGTGTTGTTGATCATCACCGCTAAAAAGAACCATGAAAACCTGGAACAGATCCGCAAACAACATGTGCAACTGACAGATCCCGCAAATTCCGGTGCACTGAATACGGATAACATGCCCATTGTGGTGTGGATCGGGCATAGCATCCACGGGAATGAACCCAGCGGCGCCAATGCGGCCCTGCTCACCGCTTATCATCTCGCAGCGGCGCAGGGACCTGAGATCGAGGACCTGTTGAACAATGAAGTCATTCTCTTCGATCCATCGTTTAACCCAGACGGACTGCAGCGTTTTTCCACCTGGGTGAACCAGCATAAAAGCAAGAACCTCGTTAGTGATCCCAACTCGCGTGAGTTCAGTGAAGTGTGGCCCGGCGGAAGGTTCAATCACTATTGGTTCGACCTTAACCGGGATTGGCTTCCAGCAGTTCATGTGGAGAGCCAGAACAGGTTGAAATGGTTTCATCTCTGGAAGCCGAATATCCTTACTGACCATCATGAACAGGGGAGCAACGCTACTTTCTTTTTTCAACCCGGTGTTCCTTCACGCGTGAATCCGATCACACCGCTCAAGAACCAGGAACTCACAGGTAAACTCGCTAAATTTCATGCGCAGTATCTGGATAAGATCGGGTCACTATATTTTACCAAAGAGAACTATGATGATTTTTATTATGGTAAGGGATCTACCTATCCGGATGTGAATGGCGCCATCGGTATTTTGTTTGAGCAGGCCAGCTCACGCGGCCATGCGCAACAAACTTCCAATGGCGTGCTCAGTTTCCCCTTCACCATACGTAACCAGTTCACTACAGCACTGTCTACCATGGAAGGTGCAAGACAATTGCGTAAAGATTTTTTAAACTGGCAGCGGGAATTTTATAAGACAGCAATGACCGAAGCTGCAGCGGCACCGGTGAAAGGATTTGTCTTCGGCAGTGAGAAAGATAAAACGAAATCGGCCCTCTTTGCCGAGATGTTGCTGCGTCACCAGATCGAAGTATATGCATTAAACACTGACCTCAGTTCAGATGGCATAAACTTCACAAAGGGCAATGCTTATGTGGTGCCCGCCAACCAGCCGCAGTTCAGGCTGATCCACGGTATTTTTGATAAAACGCTGAAGTATCAAGACAGTTTGTTTTACGATATCACGGCCTGGACCATGCCACTGGCTTTTGGGTTGGACTATGCAGAACTCAACGCAACAGTGTTCAATAACAAATTACTCAGTAACCCCATAACCAGCGCAACGGCACCCCTTGCGCGAACACCCGCCGCCAAAAGCGACTACGCATACCTGTTAGATTGGAATGAACTGCTGGCGCCAAAGGCATTGTATGCGTTGCAGGAAGCGGGTGTAACGGTGCGCGTGGCAACCGTTCCCTTTGAGATTGAGACGGATCAGGGCATACGAAAATTCAGTTACGGAACACTCACGATTCCCGTGGCTTTGCAGCGGCAAACGCCAGAGCAATTGTTTGACCTCGTGAAATCCATCGGAACAAAAAATAGTGTGACGGTGTACAGTGTGAAGACAGGAAACGTGGTGAGTGGCAGTGATCTCGGCAGCAGCAAGATGATGGTGGCGGGCAGACCGAACATTGCGATGATTGTAGGTGCGGGCGTAAATCCTACGGATGCTGGTGAAGTATGGCATCTGTTGGACCAGCGCATGAACATTCCTTCCACGCATTTGGAGCAGGGTACCTTTAACCGCATCGATCCATCTAAATACAATACCATCATTATGGTGGGCGGCAACTATGCGGATTTGAATGCTGCAAAGATGAAGGCCTGGGTGCAGGGGGGTGGTAACCTGATTGTGCTGGAGGAGGCGATCAACTGGGCCGTGAGCAGCGGACTCACCACGGTCAATTTTAAGAAGACCAAGAATCCACTGGACAGCACCGGGAAACTGAGCTATACTGACCGGGAACAGATAGAAGGCGCGCAACAGGTGAGTGGAGCCATTTTTGGGGCCGATGTGGACCTGAGTCATCCGCTGGCATACGGATATAGCCGGCCAACGGTAAGCATGTTCAAAGCCAACCGGGTGTTCCTCGAGAAGACCAAAAATCCCTTTGCGACGCCCTTCCAGTATGGCGCCGCGCCTTTGCAGAGCGGCTGGGTGAGCAGGGAGAACTATGATGCCATCAAGAAATCCGCCGCGGTGGTTGTGCAGTCTGTGGGCAGCGGCCGGGTGATCCACATCGCAGACAACCCGAACTTCCGGGCGTTCTGGCTGGGTGGCACCAAACTTTTCATGAATGCGATCTTTTTTGGAAGGCTGATAGATACGGGATCAGCGAGAGCGGAGGAATAGGGGAAGTGTTTAGGGTGAGGGTTTAAGGTGAGGGTTTAGTGTGGAAAAAAGCGGGAAACATTGATGGAAATACCAATCGGTTCCCGGTGCTTTTTTACGAAATTGCCAGTCTAAACGAAGCGATATGATAAAATTACAAGTGATTGGAAACCTTGGTAGGGATTGTGCTACCAACAGTGTGAACGGAAAGTCGGTTATTAATTTCACCGTGGCGCATACCGAGAAATTCAAGGATGCTACCGGCCAGCAAAAAGAGAGAACGATCTGGGTGGATTGTGCTTATTGGACAGACAGGACAGCCATTGCACCATATCTCAAGAAAGGTACGCAGGTATATGTGGAAGGTGCACCAGAGGTGCGGACCTACACAAAGAATGACGGAACTTTTGGGGCTTCCCTTACCATGCGGGTGCTGAGTGTGCAGCTGCTGGGTGGCGGCACCCGGAATGATGGTGGCGGATCCTATGGCGAACCGCAATCTGCCAGCGTGGGCAGCCTGCCGGTTCCTTCGAACATCACCGAACCGGTGGATGATCTTCCTTTCTAAACCTATA
>JBKCVJ010000037.1:0-3011 GCA_046317915.1 Sphingobacteriales bacterium | reverse complement strand
TCACTGCCTGAAAACGTAAGCCAAGAACCAATCCCAATTGTGCTGAACCGCCGCCAGTCGCTCCTTCGGCTTAGTGATGCCATGACCAAATCCCTTGTACACGATGAGTTTCGATGGAATCCCGCGGTCTTGCAATCCCCGATACAATTCATAGGCATTGGGAATCGGCACGCGCTTATCAAACTCGCCATGTTGAATCAATGTGGGCGTTGAAGCCTTGTTGATATTGGTCATCGGTGAGGTCTTCGCATAGATCGCGGGATCACTCCAGGGCGTGGCCGTTAAATACTGCCGCGTGAAAGGTGTGATATCCGTGTTCACGTAATAAGTCATCCAATTAGAAATACCCGCACCTACGCTGATGGCTTTGAACCGGTTGGTGTTGGTGGTGAGGAAAGCAGAAATATATCCGCCCTGGCTCCAGCCCATACAACCCATCCTGCTGGTATCCACAAATCCTTTGCTCTGCAGAAAGTCAACCCCACTCATCACATCCCACAAATCCCCCACGCCAAGGTTGCGCACATTCAGGCTGCGGAATTTTTCACCATAACCCGCGCTGCCGCGATAATTCACGCGCAGCACCACCGCACCTTTCTCACACCACTGCATAATGGGATACACATAAGTAGGTGTGGGCTCGGGTCTATCAATGCCCGTAGGCCCGCCATGGATCACCACCAGCAAAGGATATTTTTTCGATGGATCAAAATTCTTTGGCTTGATCAGCACGCCCTCGATCAAGGCACCATCCTTACTCTTCCATGAAACGATCTCATTTACCGGCGTGTTCCATCCGGCGATCTGCGTGTTCATATCGCTCACGCGTTGCATCTGCCTTCCAGGCGCACCTTTATATACCTCATTCAATTCATCAAAATTTCTACCGATCATCGCCACCTGCTTTCCGTCTTTGCTGAACGATCCTCCTCCCGGAACGTCAAGCCCCGTGCCCAGTTCCGCAACCTGATTGGTTTCCGGATTCAATCTTCCCATACGATTGCGCATCTTATAAGAATACCCGATGAACAGTCCGTCTGGGTTCCAACTGATGAGGTTTTTGTTTTCATCGATCTGGTTCAACACCTCCCTGCTTTTTCCCGAAACGAGATCCATGATAAACACACGGTTGTTCTTGAAAAAATGCGTCACCGTATCATTTACATTACTGGTGTAGGCGATCTGTTTCCCATCTGGACTCCAGAGCTGGAAGAAATCCGAAGAAGGATTTTGAACGATGGTTTTCGATACACCAGTGGCTACTTCAAGCAACGCAATGTCTGCATAGATGCCTGAATTGATCAATGGATTAGGCTGCCGTGTATATGCGATCTGCTTCCCATCGGGACTCCAGTCAAACCCACCTACCGTGAAGTTTCCGTTGGTCAGTCGCTTCGCTTTGGGCATCGTCCAACAGGTTTTCTTTACCGTGCTGTCCTTGCTGTCATAACAGGGAAGCCTACCCGCATTTCGCACAGAGTCCAGGTTGAAATTCAACACCCACAAATGACTAAGCCTAAACTCTAAACCCTCAACCCCAAACCCTCCATATTTTTCTTTCTCCGCTTTCGCTTCCTTCGACTCAGCATCTACCCGTGTAAACGCAATCTGCTGCATATCCAGCCGCCATTCATAGGTACCCACGCCATCATCTTCCGCCGTGATGGGAAAAGCTTCACCACCATCCACGGCAATCAGATAGATCTGGCTCTTGCTGCCCCGATCGGCCACAAAACTCACCCATTTCCCATCCGGTGTGAACCTTGCATAGCTGCTACTGCCACTAGTCGTGGCCGTTAGTTGGAAAGGTTTTCCGCCATCCCTGCTCAACCAGATCTCCGTGTCATAATTGTTCTCTTTCCAGTTGGTGCTCGTGACGGAATACATCACATGCTTGCCATCCGGACTGATGGTCACCCCGCCCACAGATCTCAGGCTGATCCAGTCTTCAAAAGAAATGGATGGCGTTTGCGCCAGGGTGGTCAATACACAAAGGATCCCGGCGAGAAAGACAAAGAATTTTCGCATATGCGTTGGTTGTCTTTAAAGGTAAAGGTTATGGTTGGCACCAGCGGGCACTCCTATGCACTGCTTTCTGCACAGCGGTCACTGGAAAATTTTCCACGCCACTGCCCGTGAGTGTGGGCGCACCAGCAGAGGTTACTTCAAACAATATCTGTCCATTGGTCAACAATTCATAACTCGCGGTGAGTGTGCTTCCGCCCAAACGAAATAAGCAATACATCTTGTTACCAAATACACATTCATCCAAACATAACCCAAAAATGCGGTGCTTTGGGTTATATAGATAAAATACAACCTAATTTCTGACATTTTTGGGTTATATTAGTATGTTGAACCGACTTTATAAGAGCAACATAACCCAATTTATGTTATTTTTGGGTTACATTTAAAGAACATAACCCAAAATTGGTTCCATTTCTTCCCATATCACAAGATCTCGAAACCAAGGCTGTTTTGAAGAAACTGGCTTTGGCGCATAAGGCTTTGGCTGAGTTGAAGGGCATCATCACCAGCATGCCCAACCAGGCCATTCTGTTGGAAACACTTTCATTGCAGGAAGCCAGGGAAAGCTCCGCCATTGAGAATATCATCAGCACTTATGATGAGCTGTATCAAAGCAATGCCTTGCAAAACGAGTTTACCAGTCCTGCCGCCAAGGAAGTTCATCAATATGCGCAGGCATTAAAAAAGGGATTACAACTGGTGCAACAACATCAGTTGCTGACCAACAATAGTATTCTGCAAATCCAGGAAACGGTTGAGCAAAACAATGCCGGGTTTCGAAGGCTTCCGGGTACCAAGTTGTTAAACGACAAAACCGGAGAGGTGGTGTATACGCCGCCACAGGATTACGATACCATCATTGCGTTGATGAACAACCTGGAACAGTTTATCAATGACGATGACATGATGGAAGCTGACCCATTGGTGAAAATGGCCATCATACATCATCAGTTTGAAAGCATTCATCCTTTCTATGATGGGAA
>JBKCVJ010000036.1:0-33113 GCA_046317915.1 Sphingobacteriales bacterium | reverse complement strand
CTTCATTACACACCTGATTGGCATCATCCGCTGATGACTACCCCTCAGGGTGTATCCCTGGAACGGATCAATCCGATGGGTATCACCCAGCAACAGCAAAACTGGCATTCGGCAGCTTCATCTGTAAGATATGGTACACCTGGTTACCAAAACAGCCAGACAATAATGTTCCCAGAGGTAGATGGAACGCTTTTCGTGCCCAGCTCGAGCATCATTTCCCCCGACCAGGATGGCTATCAGGATTTTGTTCTCTTCCACTACCAATTGGATCAGCCGGGATATCTGGCTAAAATAGAGGTATATACAATGACGGGGGCCCGCGTTGTGACCATTGCAAATAATGAGTTGTGCGGAACAAGGGGTGAATTCAGGTGGGACGGCGGGAATACCCAGCACATGCCTGTTCCTCAGGGAAACTACCTGGTCTCGGCCAAATTTGTACATCCGGGCGGTCAGACGAAGCAGGCCAAGATACCCCTCGCGGTATGGCAAGGACAGTTAACAAAATGAAAGAACTTGAACTTGTATTTAACAGATTTTCATACATTTGCACCAACCTAGCACCAGATAACCTTTACGTTTCCCTCTAAACCCCTGAGAGATTTTTTTTAACGGGAAAGGTATAAATCATGGTAGTGATCAACAAAAGGCTCTTATGCACATTTCTGATTATGTGCATTTTTTGTTTAGGTGCAACGGTTTCCGCGCAGGAAATCATTGACACAAGAGACAATTATGGTACTGGAATAACCGAGTACATATGGAATGCATTTACCGGTGCTGGTGATGTGACCAATTCATCTGAATTTGTTCCGTTTGGTTTTGACATCAATGACCCAAATGTCAAGTACCCCATTATTTTTTACTTTCCGGGAGCAGGGGATGTAAAAACAGGCGATAAAAATTCAGTTTTACGCTTGAGTCTTCGCGGCCCTTTATTTGAACTTGAAGGAGGTAATTTCCCCAGAGGAACTTTCAATTTTATCGTTGTGGGTATGCAAGGATCAGTGGGCTCGAGTGCTAATGAGTTTGCCGCTTTTATGGAGAACTACATCTTTGTCAAATTCAGAAATAAAATAGATTTCTCCAGGGTATACCTGACTGGTCTGAGCGTAGGTGGAGGGAGAATCATCGATTACATGGCCAATGCTTCAAGAGCTTCGAAAATCGCAGCCATTGCACCAATTGCGTTAAGAACTGATTGCCCATATATTTCAGGCTGTGGTGCGGGTTCTGCATTTTTCGATATTGTGAATAATATACAGTACAATCCCCAGTTGGGTGTTTTCCTTACTCATAATCTCAATGATCCCCTGGTTCCATACACCATTTCAAAAGGGTATGTGGATGCAGTCAATACCGTGCAGCCCGGTAGGGTCCAATTTTTCTTTGATCCCGTGAACGATCTCCATGATGCGTGGTCAAAGACTTACCCCGAGAAGAATAAGACTTTCGGGAACAAAAACATGTACGACTGGTTTCTTCAATACAGTCTGAATAATACTTTACCCGTCAAACTTTCATCATTCACTGCAGAAACCCAACCCAATAATCAAAACCTGATCAAATGGGTTACCGAAGAAGAATCAAACAGCAGCTTTTTTGCCATTGAAAAATCTATTAATGGAAAAGACTTCGCTGAAATCGGAAGGGTGCCTGCAGCAGGGAACAGCTCTACACCAAGAAACTATTCATTCACTGATGCACAGCCTGTGAAAGGCGCTAATTATTATCGGCTGAAACAGGTTGATAAGAATAATGCGTTCGAATATTCTGCAGTGAAAAAATTGGTGCTGTCAAATAAAGGACTCGACTTTCAAGTGGGCCCAAATCCTTTTACCAATCAGCTGAATCTCACGATCACGGGAGACACGAAGCTGCCTCTCACAGCGAGCATTGTAGACGTCAATGGAAGACTAATCAGTCAAACCCAACTTGTAAAAACAACATTACAATTCAAGAAAAACATTGATCTCTCATCAATTGCATCTGGCGTATATATTCTTCGAGTCACAGGAGAAAATGTATTGTTCACCCAGAAACTGATTAAAAATTAGGTCGCATTTCGCATAGGTCGCAGGCCGCAAAGGACGCAGGCCGCAGAATAGCTATTAGCTACTAGCCAATAGCTAAATCAAGGTTATGTCGAAGTTCACGAGTTGTACAAACGCCTGGATACGCTCATCGATATCTTCTTTTGTGATCTCGCGCAGCCGCTGGGTACCGAATTTTTCTACTGCAAACGAGGCCATGGCAGAACCTACGATGATCGCTGTCTTCATATTGTCATAGGAGATATCACGGGTCCGTGCAATATGACCAATGAATCCACCCGCGAAAGTGTCTCCCGCACCAGTGGGATCAAAAACTTCTTCAAGCGGCAGGGCCGGCGCAAAGAATACCCGCTCCTCATGGAACAACAGTGCTCCATGCTCTCCTTTTTTTATGATCAGGTATTTGGGGCCCATCTTCATGATGGTGCGTGCTGCTTTTACCAGGGAAAACTGACCGCTCAATTCGCGCGCTTCACTATCGTTCACCAACAACACATCCACCTGCCCGATCACTGCTTCCAGATCTTCCAAAGCGGTCTGCATCCAGAAGTTCATGGTATCCATGACAACCAGGCGGGGGCGTTGTTTTAATTGCCTGATCACACTCATTTGAACCGCAGGTACCAGGTTACCCAGCATAAGGAACTCGCAATCCTGGTAGCTTTCCGGCACAACCGGATTGAAATCCGCCAGTACATTCAGTTGCGTGTCCAGAGTATCCCGCGTATTCATGTCCATATGGTACTTGCCAGACCAATAGAAGCTCTTCTGGTCTTTCTTGACCTGCACACCGGAAAGATCAACGCCCCTTGCAAGCAAATCATTCAACTCAGTCTGGGGAAAATCACCGCCTACTACAGAAATCTGTTTGATGTCATGGCTGAAATTAGAAGCGCTCCACGCGATATACGTTGCGGCACCGCCAACGATCTTGTCGCTCTTGCCAAATGGGGTTTCGATATCATCAAAGGCCATGGAACCAACAACAACAAGCGACATACAGGTGATTTTAGGTCGCAAATATAGGAGTAATGCTAATAGCTATTAGCGGCCTCTCCTCAATAAGGATTTTTCACTAACAATTGTTAGTTTTGTTTTTATTAATCAGACTAACAATGGGTAGGATTTCTGGCAGAAAAAATGGCAACCGGCGGGAAATGATCACACTGGCAGCGGCACAGCTGTTCCGGGAAAAAGGATTTCCCTCCACCGGTATGCGGGACCTTGCGGGTGAGGTAGGCGTTGAGGCTGCGAGTCTTTACAACCATATCCGCTCAAAAGCCGAGCTCCTGCAAGAGATCTGTTTTCGGGTAGCCAATGATTTCAATGCCCAGCTGATGGAAGTAGAGGCCAGTGAAAACCTTACCGGCCTGGAGAAACTGGAAGCCATCGTGCGCTTTCATATCCAGATGTGGATCAACAGGCTTGATGAGGTAATGGTCACCAACAATGAAAGCAAATACCTGGAAGAACCCTATAACGGCACCTTTCTGAATGAACGCCGTGTCTATGTCCGCCGGTTGGAACAGGTCATTGAAGATGGGATGCGCAAAGGCAATATCAAAAAAGTACAGCCCTATGCAGTGGTCCTTACCCTCATGAGTGCCGTGCGGGGCATTGAGTTCTGGCATCGCACCAAAAAGAACATCAGCGCAGAGGAACTCGAAGAAAACATGGTGCTCCATCTAGTAAAAGGCTTAAAGAAATAGGTATGTCGATACATTTTCATACCCTCACGGTCAGGCATATCCGAAAAGAAACCGAAGACTGCATTTCCATTGCATTTGACGTTCCGGAAGAACTGAAACAGCAATTCAATTTTCAGCAGGGACAGAACATCACCATCCGTAAAATCATTGACGGCGAGGAACTGCGCAGGAACTATTCTATCTGCAGCGCCCCATCCCAAAACGAACTGCGGGTAGCCATCAAGCGGATGCCCAACGGAAAATTCTCTAATTGGGCGAATGAACATCTTCGGGAAGGAGATGCATTGGATGTGCTTCCACCCACGGGGAAATTCAATACGAAACTGGACCCATCGGCCCAAAAACATTATCTGGCATTTGTGGCGGGCAGTGGCATCACGCCCGTGATGTCTATCCTCAAGACAACCCTTGAAACTGAGCCCCAGAGCCGGTTTACGCTGGTGTACGGCAATAAAAACAGACGCTCCATCATCTTCCGCGAAGAACTCGAAGAGTTGAAGAACAGATATATGCAACGGCTCCAGCTCATTCACTTGTTGAGCCAGGAGGAACCCGATAGTCCGCTCAACTTTGGAAGGATCGATGCAGACAAATGCCAGCAGCTCACACGCGGGTTGATCCAACTGTCAAGCATAGACGAAGTTTTCATCTGCGGGCCGGAAACCATGATCCATGCCGTGCGCAACACGCTGGAAGCATCCGGGTTCCCATCGGCACATATCCATTTTGAACTGTTCACCACACCAGGTGCCGCTGCTGCGAAACAGGCCGCAAGGGAGTCCCGCGCATCCGCAACAGGTAGTATGGCCAGGATCAAAGTGAAGATCGATGGGGTAGTTACACAGTTCACCCTCCCGCAGGAAGGAGACAGCATCCTGAATGCAGCCCTACGGGCCGGCGCGGATCTGCCTTACGCCTGCAAAGGCGGTATGTGCGCTACCTGCAAAGCCAAACTCGTGGAAGGCAAGGTGGAGATGGACATCAACTACGCCCTTGAAGCTGAGGAAGTTAAACAGGGATTTATCCTCACTTGCCAGAGCCATCCCCTGACAGAGAGCGTCTTTGTTGACTTCGATCAACGTTAAGGTAGTTGGCGAACTTGAAACGATGAGAATTTACTATTAACTCCAAATAGATGGCCTACGCAGCACAAAACCATCATCTTTTACTACATTATCTTGAAATTGAGAGTCCTTCAATTTTTTTCTCCCAATCATCATACAACCTTTAGCGGCTTCTTTAACGCTAACATTATATCTATTTGGTGGAAACGCAACAAAAACTCTTTTATCCTTAAAAAACCTGTGTACCGCTTTAATCGGAGGCACTAAGTCACTGTCGCCAGTTATCAAAAATGCCGTGTCATAGTTATCTGAATAAGCATCTGTTAGTATCTCAACTGCAATATTTACATCAGTCATTTTTTCATTTGCATACGGGTAAGTATGTCCGCATCTCCGACACTCTTCTATTTGAGCTTGATAATGACCATAATAAATTTTGCAATTCTTGAGAGTTTCAATCGCCTCAATGTATGTCTTTTGTCTTCTTTCTTTGTCTGGATTGTTCTTGACTCTGGACGTGAAATACTTTGTCATAACAAGTTCTTGATTTGGCTTCAAAAGGTTGCCTACTAATTGTTGAATATTCAACCACAACGTATCATTTCCATTTTCTTTCATCCCGAAATACAAGTTGAAGCCATCAACATACGCTGTAACTCTTTCCTTCTTAAACTCTGAATTCATAATGCTTAACTTTTGTGAAAAAAGTGGTCAAAAATTTGCAACATTGCGTCTTGAAAGTATATTTGCGTATAACAGCTCCAAAGATAGCATCTCTGGATTGACGCCTTTTCTAATGAAAAGGCGTTTCTTTTTAAATTTATAGAAGAAAATTTATCTTTTTATACGATTTTGTCAACAATAACTTGATTTTCTCCTTTTTTCTAGTAGATGAATACCTTCCAATCCAAACCACTCTAACGCTATTGAGTAAGCTAATTTTATACTAACACTTGTTAGTAATTTCTCAAACTAGATTAACTTTATTGGATGATTAATGGTACTAGGATCCCCGAATTAGAAAAATCATTCCAGGATAAAATTGATGCCGAAGTGAAGATCGAGCCGAAGGACTGGATGCCTGAGGCATATCGGAAAACCCTCGTCAGGCAGATCAGCCAGCATGCCCACAGTGAGATCGTGGGGATGTTGCCGGAAGGGAACTGGATCACGCGCGCGCCATCGTTGAAACGAAAAGCGGTACTGCTGGCCAAGGTGCAGGATGAAGCGGGGCATGGACTTTACCTCTATTCCGCGGCGGAGACTTTAGGTACATCGCGACAGCAAATGATTGATGACCTGCTTTCGGGCAAGGCAAAATATTCGTCCATCTTCAACTACCCCACGCTAACCTGGGCCGATATGGGCGCAGTGGGCTGGCTGGTAGATGGCGCCGCCATCATGAACCAGGTGATGCTCTGCAGAACCTCTTATGGTCCATATGCAAGAGCGATGGTGCGGATCTGTAAAGAAGAAAGTTTTCACCAACGCCAGGGCTTTGAGATCCTGCTCACCTTGAGCCAGGGTACCGATGCACAAAAAGCGATGTGTCAGGATTCCATCAATCGTTGGTGGTGGCCCTCCCTCATGATGTTTGGTCCAAAAGATTCAGATAGCACGCACAGCGATCAAAGCATGAAATGGAAGGTGAAGCGTAAAACAAATGATCAGCTCCGCCAGGAATTTATAGATATGATTGCCGAACAGGTGAAGATCCTCAACATGACCCTGCCGGATAAAGATCTGAAATGGAATGAAGCCCGCGGGCACTATGATTTCGGTGAGATCAACTGGGAAGAATTCTGGAATGTGGTGAAAGGCAATGGCCCCTGCAATAAGCAAAGGCTGGAAGCCAGAAGGAAGGCCCATGCAGAAGGTGCCTGGGTGCGTGAAGCAGCCGCAGCCTACGCAAACAAAAAATCTGCTCATCTGAAAACACATGCCGCATGATGCCAAGAAAATTTTACTACGGAGATATTCCTGACGCGCAAGGTGCTGGTTCAAACCTAACCGCAACCAACACATCAAATGAAAAAGACTGGCCGCTCTGGGAAGTATTCATCCGGAGCAAGCAGGGCCTGGATCATAAACATGTTGGTAGCCTGCATGCTGCTGACGCGGCGATGGCCATCGAGAACGCAAGAGACGTGTATACCCGCCGCATGGAAGGCATTAGCATCTGGGTGGTGGAAAGCAAATACGTGCACGCCTCCAACCCTGATGATGCAGGTGCATTCTATGAACCCGCGAATGATAAAGTGTACAGACACCCGACGTTTTATGACTTGCCGGATGAATTGTCGCACATGTAAAGAAATGCGGCAATGTGGTAATGCGGCAGTGCGGCAATGAATAACACAATAACCAAATAACCCAATGACCAGCTAAACATGCATGTTGAATTTTTACTGCATCTCGCAGATAGTGCTTTAGTCCTTGGCCATCGCAACAGCGAGTGGTGCGGGCATGGGCCGGTGCTGGAGCAGGATATTGCGATAACAAATATTTCCCTCGACCTTATCGGGCAGGCGCGTAATTTCTATCAATACGCAGCTGTGTTGCGCAATGATGGGAGCACGGAAGACAGTCTTGCGTACCTCCGAGACGTCAGGGAATTCCGCAACCCATTGTTGGTGGAACAACCCAATGGCGATTGGGCGCATACTATACTCAGGCAGTTCTTCATGTCCAATTTTCAATATGAGTTGTATCGATGGCTTGCTGCACAGGAAGACGAGCAACTCGCAGCCATCTGCAACAAAGCCCTGAAAGAAGTAACCTATCATCTTCGGTGGAGCAGTGAGTGGGTGATCCGGCTTGGCGATGGAACGGAAGAAAGTAAACAAAGAATGCTGAGCGCCATAGATGATCTCTGGACCTTTACGGGCGAGCTATTCACCCGCGTACCTTATGAACCCATGGACCCCGCGATGTTCTCCAATAACTACCAGCAACGCATAACCGAAATTTTCACAGAGGCCACCCTGCCCGTTCCCTCTGACGTCTATTTCCAGCAGGGCGGCAAAACGGGCCTGCATTCCGAGCACCTCGGATTTGTGCTGGCTGAGATGCAGTTTATGCAAAGGGCGTATCCAGGGTCTTCCTGGTAAGTTGGAAGTTGGAAGGTGGAAGACAACCCTTCCAACTTCCACCTTCCAACTTAATACTTGAAACAATGAATGACAACATAATCAAAATACTCTCGAACATCCAGGACCCAGAGGTCCCCGTCCTCTCGGTGATAGATCTCGGTATTGTGCGGGATGCAGTAGAGACCGATGAGGGTATTGAAGTAGTCATCACCCCAACCTATACCGGCTGTCCGGCCATGGATGTGATTGCGACACAGATCAGGATGGAGTTGCTGGCCCATGGATACCGCTCGGTTACCGTGAAAACCGTACTTTCACCCGCATGGACCACAGACTGGATGACGGAAGAAGGAAAGCAAAAGCTAAAGGCCTATGGCATTGCGCCGCCGCTGCACAGCCAACAGGTTTGTGCAACGGAGCGTTTTTCCGATGAAGTGATCCAATGTCCCCTGTGCAATTCTTTCCATACCCATCAAGTCAGCAATTTCGGATCCACTGCCTGCAAGGCTTTGTACCAGTGCGACGATTGCAAAGAACCCTTCGATTATTTTAAATGTCATTGACCGATATGCAACACATTCTCTTTCAAACGGACCGAGGCCTCGCTACCATCACCATGAACAGGCCGGAAAGGCTGAACGCATTTAATAAAACGATGGCAATGGAAATGCAGGATTGCCTGGATCATTGCGCCACTGATGAAAACATCCGTGCGGTGATCATCACGGGTAATGGCAAAGGATTCTGCGCGGGGCAGGATCTGGCAGAACTGCTGGGCCCCGACGCACCTACCATGGCAGAGATCCTGAGTGAACACTACAACCCCATTGTCACAAGAATCAGAAATCTGCCCAAGCCGGTTGTTGCAGCAGTGAATGGTGTGGCCGCAGGTGCAGGAGCAAATATTGCCCTTTGTGCAGACATCGTTGTGGCCACAGCATCGGCCTCATTCATCCAGGCCTTTTCAAAAATCGGGTTGATCCCAGACAGTGGCGGTACGTTTATGCTTCCCCGTTTGATCGGTTTCCAGAAAGCATCGGCACTGATGATGCTGGGTGATAAAGTGACGGCAAAAGAAGCCGAAGAGATGGGCATGATCTATAAAACTTTCAGCGATGAAAGCTTCCGGCAGGAAGTGGAGGCACTTGGTCATCAACTCGCTGCCATGCCAACAAAAGCACTGGCCTTCACAAAACACGCACTCAACCAATCCATGACCAATAACCTCGCGCAGCAATTGATCCTGGAAGATAAGTTGCAGCAGGATGCCGCCAGTACGGAAGACTATCGGGAAGGCGTAGACGCTTTTGTCAATAAAAGAATGCCCACATTCAATGGAAAATAATATGGACAATCAAGTACAACCACGGCAGGTAGTGGATCACATGCTCTTGCATGATAAATTCAGTGAGTGGATGGGCATCAAAGTCCTTGAAATTCGGGAAGGATACAGCAAGATCAATATGGAGATCCGCGAGGAGATGCTGAATGGATTTGGCATCGTACACGGAGGCATTCCATTCTCAATGGCAGACAGTGCCTTTGCATTTGCCTGCAACAATCGCAATAATCTTTCCGTGGCCCTTGATGTCACCATCAGTTTCATGAAGGCATTGCATGTGGGCGATGTACTAACTGCGGAGGCCAAAGAAATTCACAATGGCAGAAGCACCGGCCTATACCTGATCACCCTCACCAACCAGAAAGGAGAACAGGTAGGTCTTTTCAAAGGCACTTGTTTCCGAACCGGCAAAACATTGATCTGATGTTCTACGCGTACAAAGGATTCAAACCCGTGGTTGACCCCAGCGCATTTGTGCATCCGCAGGCAGCGGTGACGGGCAATGTGGTCATCGGCAAAAATGTGTACATCGGTCCGGGTGCCGCCGTCCGTGGCGACTGGGGCGGCATACATATTGAAGACGGATGTAACGTGCAGGAGAACTGTACCATTCATATGTTTCCGGGGGTGACCGTGGTATTGAAAGAAGGCGCGCACATTGGTCATGGTGCTATCATTCACGGAGCAACCATCGGCAAAAACGCAATGATCGGGATGAATGCGGTGATCATGGATGAAGCGCAGATCGGCGACGGTTCCATCATTGGGGCACTTACCTTCGTGAAAGCCGGCGAGATCATTCCAGCGAGAAGCCTGGTGGTGGGCAATCCCGGCAAGATCATCCGGCAGGTTGATGACGCCATGCTGGAATGGAAATCGATGGGCACCGCATTGTACCAGCAGCTTCCCGCATCCATGCACAAGGAATGGGAACCCTGTGAGCCTTTGAAGGAGTTGGAAGGTGGAGGGTTGAAGGTGGAGGTTTTGTATGAGACATGGAATCAATTAAAAAACAAAAAGTAAAAAGTCAAAACCCTTATTAACTTTCTAATTTTGCCTTTTTACTTCACAAGCAGCAATCATATTGGAAAAATCAAATTTCGTTGACCAGATCCGCATCTTTTGTCGCTCCGGCCATGGTGGCGCAGGCAGCAAACACTTCATGCGCACCAAATACAATGCGCAAGCGGGCCCTGACGGCGGCGATGGCGGACGGGGTGGACATATCATCCTCCGGGGGAATAAACACCTCTGGACCCTGCTGCATCTTCGGTATTTCAAGAACGTGTTGGCAGAAGATGGCAGACCGGGCGACAGGAACAACCGCACCGGAAGGGACGGAGAAGATGTGATCATCGAAGTTCCGCTGGGCACGGTGGCGCGCGATGCAGAAACCGAGGAACAGGAAGCTGAGATCATGGAAGACGGGCAGACCGTTGTCTGGATCAAAGGCGGACGCGGTGGCTTGGGCAACAAAAACTTCGCCACACCAACCAACCAGGTACCGGAATATGCACAGCCCGGTGAAACAGGATCAGAGGGATGGAAAGTGCTGGAGCTGAAAGTATTGGCAGACGTTGGCCTTGTGGGCTTTCCCAACGCAGGCAAATCAACCTTGCTTTCCGTGATTACTGCAGCAAAGCCCAAGATCGCCGACTACGCATTTACCACTCTTAACCCGCAACTCGGGATGGTGGAATATTACGATGGAAAAAGTTTCTGCGTGGCGGATCTTCCGGGAATCATCGAAGGAGCGGCTGAAGGAAGAGGTCTTGGACATCGCTTTCTTCGTCACATCGAAAGAAATCCCATCCTGCTCTTTGTGTTGCCGGCAGACAGCAAAAACCATCGCGAAGAATTCAATATCCTCGTGAATGAGCTGGAAGCCTATAATCCTGAGCTACTTCATAAGAAATTCGTGATCGCCGTCAGTAAATCAGATATGCTGGACGACGAACTTCGGGCTGCGATATCGAAGGAGCTGCCGAAGAATATTCCGCATGTGTTCTTCTCGGCCATGTACCAGCAGGGGCTGCAACCCTTGAAGGATCTGTTGTGGAAAACGCTGCTGGAAAGCAATGAAGAATAATTAGACAATGGGGCAATGAGGCAATGGGGCAATGAATACATTTAAACAACACTGTTATGAAAAAAATTATTGTACTGTGTAGTCTGGTGTTTACCTTCTTTTCCGCGGCGGCAGACGAAGGCATGTGGTTGCCGCAGTTGCTGGGGCAGCAAGTGTATGATGATATGGTGAAGCGAGGTCTCAAGCTCACCAAAGAACAATTGTACAGCATCAACAAAGCTTCGCTGAAAGATGCGATCGTGATGTTCAACGGAGGATGTACGGGAGAGATCGTGAGCGCGCAGGGACTGCTGTTCACCAACCACCACTGCGGATATGGTGCCATTGCCGCGGCCAGCACGGTTCAGAACAACTATCTCCGCGATGGTTTTTATGCGAAGAGCCTTGGCGAAGAAATACCAGCCAAAGGATTGTTCGTGTTGTTTTTGAAGAGGATCGATGACGTCACTAAAAGCATCGACAGCGCGGTGGGAACATTGACAGGTGCGGACCGACTGAAGAAAGTACAGGAGACGGTTGCTGCACTGAACAAATCATTAAGTGATCCATCTAACAATATTGTCACCACCGTCATCGCGCATTTCAAAGGCAACCAGTATCTGGCATATGTCTACGAGCGTTATGAAGATATCAGATTGGTTGGCACACCGGCAGAGAGCATCGGAAAATTTGGAGGCGATACAGACAACTGGGAATGGCCCCGCCATACCGGCGACTTCTCTGTGTTTCGCGTGTACATGAGCAAGGATGGCAAGCCCGCAGGCTATGATGCCGCGAATGTTCCCCTCAAGCCAAAATATTTTCTGCCTGTATCCATCAAGGGCGTGAAAGATGGCGATTACGCCATGATCTACGGATATCCCGGAAGCACCAACCGTTATGAAACCTCATACGGGGTGAAGTTGAAAACCGATATCGAAAACCCGACCCGCGTTAACCTGCGGGATATGCGGCTGAAGCATATGTTTGATGAGATGAAGAAGGACGATGCAACAAGACTCAAGCTCGCATCCAACTATGCCAGCATCGCGAACTACTGGAAATTTTATGACGGCGAAGCCAAGCAGTTGCTGAAGTACAAAGTGTTTGAACAAAAGCAGGCCGATGAGGCAAAATTCAAGGCCTGGGCCAAAGGAAAGCCCGAGTTCGAAAACATCTTTTCCGAATGGGAAAAGGCTTATGAAAAATGGAGGCCTTACGAAAAACATCGCTGGTTCATCAATGAGGGCATCCTCGGAAGTCCATTGCTGGCTTTTGCTTCATCCATGATGTTGTTGGAAAGTGAACTCGTAAAGAAAGGTCCCGATAACGCCGATGTTAAAAGGCTACTAACGGCTATCAATAACCGAAGAAAGGATTTTATAGCCAGCGAGGTGGTGGGTTCAGATAAAAATATTGTGCGCGATGCGCTGATGATGTATTACAACCAGGTGGATAAATCACAGCATCCCATCGGCTTCTTTGACAATCTGAAGAATACGTATGGGGATTTGAAAGACAGGGCCAGCTTCCAGAAATATGCACAAAACGTTTTTGGTACAACTATGCTCCTGGACGACAATAAATGGAGTGCATTCATGGCCAATCCGGATCCGGTGGTATTGCAAAATGATGCTGCCTACAGCACTGCCAGCCAGTTTGTACGCAACTATGACAGTAAGTACCTGCCGCAATACCGCATCTTCAATGATGCCAATAATGAATTCGGCAGGTTGTACCTGAAAGGCATCATGCAGATGGATCCAAAAAAGAAAATGTATCCGGATGCCACCCTGACCATGCGTGTGAGTTATGGTAATGTAAAAAGCTATCAGCCACGTGACGCCGTGAAATATGACTATGTGACCACTACTAAGGGAATGTTGGAGAAATACAAACCCGGAGATTATGAATTTGATTTGCCTAAAGATCTCCTTGACAAGGTGGCTAAGAAAGACTTTGGTCCATACGCAGATAAATCGCGCAATGATATTGTTGTAGGTTTTATTACTACCAACGATATCACGGGCGGCAACTCAGGCTCACCGGTGCTGAATGCCAATGGTGAATTGATCGGTCTGTGTTTTGACGGGAACTATGAAGCGCTAAGCCATAAGATCGCGTTCGATAAAGACCTGAACCGCACCATTTGCGTAGATATTCGGTTTGTGTTATGGTGTATTGATAAAGTGGGCGGAGCGTCTAATCTCATTAAGGAGCTGAGTCTTCGTTGATGTAAGGGAGAAGATAAAGGGAGAAGGTGGAAGCGTTTCAACATGCTTCCACCTGTATGCTTTTCATCGAAATCAAAAAAAACGAAATCAAAAATGCTGCGAAACTGATCTTCTGGACCAGGGGTAAATAGCCGATGAGTTCAGGATTGTAGTATAAAAAATTATTCAAGAGCACCAGCAGCAGGTTCATCGTACCAAACCAAAATAGCACATTCCATTGTAGGCGTCGCAGGCCAATAAGCGTGCCCACTAGGGCCATCAGCCCAAGCAGTGAAGCTAAATTGGTGATGAGATCATGATCCACGGAAGAATTCAACAGCAACGCCGTTGCCATGGCAGCAATACCGGAAAATTGAGTGACCCGGAACCACAAAGTTTTAGAAAGGCTGATCATGGAAAACAAATACCAGAACACGGCAAGTGAAATGCAGAGCACTACCATGGCGGTCATCGCAATGGGTTGGGCAGAATTTATTTGTCCGTTGATAGCGGTAGTGTTGAGCAGGTTGCACCAATAATTATTCACCCAGCTAAATCCGGTGGATTGTGCATCTGCCTGGGATCCGCCGGGATAATAAAATGAGACCCAAACGTAGAGCAATACAAATAATGGTATGCCCAACAAGGGGATCCAAAACCATGTGGACTTCCGCATGACTTTAAGATAGTAAAATACTCAGCGGCCCATTCATCATAATTCTTTACTATTTCTGCAAAAAAGATCTGACCACCTCCGTTGTGGTTTTCGGATCTTCTTCCATAGGCACGTGGCCGAGGTTTTTTAAGATCACCAATGTATCATGGGGAAGATCTTTTTGAAAACGATAGGCATTCTCCACGGGGATCAACTTGTCTTCCTCACCCCAGAGAATCAGCGTAGGCATCTGAAGGGTATTGATCTTTAGGTAGGTATCCGGATGAAAACTGGTTGCCATCCTGTCCAATAAGGCCTGCCGATTTCCCTCCCGCAAATACATATCGTAATATCGATCCACTATTTCCGGCTGTACCCTGGAAGGATCTGCATACACGTCCTCTATGCTCTTCGCAGCCAGTGAACGGGAACCGAGATACTTCAGTGAATGCTTCAGCACCGGCATTCTGGCTATCCTGAATGCAATGGGCATGCTCTTCGCTTCAGTAGGATATCCGGCTGCGTCAATAAGTATAAGTTTCTTCACTGATTCAGGATACGATAATGCATAGTTCCATGCTATGGATCCGCCCAATGAGTTTCCTCCGATGATACAACTGTCTACACCCATTGCTTTCAGGAAGTCCTGCATGAACGATGTATAGAATTCACTTGAATAATCGCGCTTAGGATTGGGTCCAGTCAGTCCGAAGGCAGGAATGTCCAGGGTGATCACGCGGTAGTAATTTTTCAGGGCGGCCACCATCGGCTCCCATGTATGTAAGCTTGCACCGGTACCATGGATGAGCACAATCGGCAAGGGATCACCGGGCTTTCCTTCGTCACGGTAATGCACTGGCATACCTTGCACTTCAATAAACTTAGATGGTGGTTTCGCATATTCCTTTTTCAAGTCCGCCACCGGAATATCATTGGTCCAGTAAACAACAATTGCCATAATGATGGATATCACTATGGCAATGCCGAGGTATTTTACAATGCGACGCATATGTTGCGATAAAATTTATTTTTTCAATGACGCCATATCTATCACAAAGCGATATTTCACATCTCCTTTGATCATGCGCTCGTAAGCGGTATTGATATCCTGAATATTAATCAGCTCAATGTCCGATGTAATGTTGTGCTTTCCGCAAAAGTCCAACATCTCCTGGGTTTCGGGGATGCCACCGATCATCGATCCTGAAAAACTCTTCCGTCCGGGAATCAGTGCGAAAGGCGCCACGGGTAAGGGTTCCGCGGGTGCGCCAACAAGGGTGAGCTGGCCATCCCTTTTCAACAACATCAGGTATGCGTTGATGTTATGTTGGGCAGAAACACAATCGAGAATGAAATGCAGTGTCCCCGCATTCGCCTTCATCTGCTCTGGATCAGAACTCAAAATCACCTGATCTGCACCCAGCCTTTTAGCGTCATCCGTTTTTGAGGCCGATGTGGTGATGACCACCACATAAGCGCCCATGGCTTTGGCCAGTTTAACGCCCATGTGCCCCAGACCACCAATCCCAACGATACCCACTTTCTTACCAGGCCCTACTTTCCAGTGCTTCAGCGGAGAGTAAGTAGTGATGCCCGCGCACAACAGTGGCGCAGCAGCAGCCAGGTCAAGATTGGCTGGAACGCTCAATACATAATTTTCATCCACCACCACACGCTCAGAGTATCCACCAAAGGTGTGGGTGTTCAGGTGTTTATCTGGCGAGTTATAAGTACCGGTCATTCCATTTTCGCAATAGTTCTCCAGCCCTTCCTTACAGCTTTCGCAAACGCGGCAGCTATCTACCAGGCAACCTACTGCTGCAAGGTCGCCTACTTTATACTTGGTAACGGCACTGCCTACTTTCGTGATCTTACCAACGATCTCGTGACCCGGCACGCTGGGATACATGGTTCCCGGCCATTCGTTGCGGGCAGTGTGAATGTCTGAATGACAAACCCCACAGAATAAAATATCGATCTCCACGTCATGCGCGGTCACCTCACGGCGATCGATATTGATCTGCTTCAGGTCTTCTGTTGCGGCGGCGGCGCCAAAGGCTTTAACGGCTTGAACTGTCATATGTGATTAGTTGAATTGTTCTAAGATGGTTAACCCCTCTTCCCAAGGGCCGTAGCCGGAAGGTACATTAATATGTCCGGCTTTGCCGATGTTGATGAAGCTGCTGCCCCAACTTGATGCAAAAAACTTCGCACGTTCAATGGAAACCCAGGGATCATCCTCACTAGCTACCACGATGGATGGAAAAGGAAGTTTTAACAAGGGTATCGGCGTAAAACCCGTTGCGGGAAAGGTATACACGGGTTGTTCAATGTCGCTCGGCGCCACCAGTAAAGCTCCTTTGATAGGCGCTTGGTTCCTTGCTGCCCAATGCGCGATGGTGGTGCAACCGAGACTATGTCCGATGAGCACCACTGTTGCAGGATCAAACTTTCTGATGTGTTGATCGATGGTCTCTACCCAATCCTCACAATCCGGACTATCCCATTCCTGCTGTTCAACTCTGTAGAAATGGGAACCCGATTCCTCAAAAAACGTTTGCCAGTGCTCCGGTCCGGAGTTCCCGAGCCCGGGTATGATCAAATAATTCGTCATGTTGTTTCTTGTAAAACCAAGGTCCATGTGCCAGAACAAAATTCCTCGATGGTCTCGTTCTCTGATGAACCCACAACCTTAGAAATCTCCCAACGCCCCTTGAAACATTTCTCCGAAAGATTGTAATGTCCCTGGTACTCCACTGTGTGCCCAGGCTCGTCTTCAATTACAGCATTTCTGCCCCACTCATCCAGATAAAACGCAGCATCATACTTTTTAATAAAACTGATAAAAACACCATCCACAAATCCTTCAACGATGGCTATTTCACCCTCAGCACCAAAACCATCCCAGTCGATACAGCGCCCTTTGAATCTCCCATCCACCATCTCTTCAATAAAGAGCCTGAACTCTGCTTCTTTACCCTCGATGTTTCTGCCGTACTCAGGGCCATATTGATAAAAACCCTGCCATTGACCGATATGTAAATAATGATTTGTCATACTATTCAATCGTCTGTCAGCTGTCTTTTCCCGTCGAGGCGAAGATACAAGGTTACATGCTTTCCTACATCGGTGGCAGGAATGGATAAACTATATCCGACCCTTATGGTATCGTTTTGTACAAGTATGTCAGGATAACTCAGTACCCCAAAAGCAGATAAAGTAGAATCCGCAAAAGACCGAAAATCTTCGGCAGCAATGCTAAAGGCTGCAATCGTGTCGGGCCCCTTCTTTAATACGAGGGAAGAATTGAAATGATGGGTGAGAAAAGGTTTATCGATTTCTAAATCATACAAAGCAGGGACTACTATCGCACTATCAAACAAACAATAATGCCGAAACGAAAACGAATAGAGGCTGTCCAGATAATTAAAGCTTGTATCAAAGACAAATGCCTTGTTGTATCCTGAAATCCACTCGGCACGAACCTCTGCCAGGCTTGGGCCTACATTAGCATCACCTTCAGGCTCATCAACTGATAGAACCGAAACGCTATCCTTCTTTAAAGTGTTGCTTTCAGCGACCTGCTTGCAGGAAGAAAAAAGAAAGCATAGCAAGGTAAAAAAAGCGTTCTTCATGAGCGGGCAAAAATGATCTGACAATGTTTAGCCGCAATTATAATGAAGGTCCTATCAATCAAACATTCATACCTATCTACTGCTGCATGCGGTTCAGCAATCCCCAGCCAAGATTAACCAAAAATATCAATTGCGCCACCACAAAAACCAAAACAGCGATCACAATAACTTGCTGAAACAACCCTAGCAATTGGAATATACTCGCGTCTGAATAATCATAATATCGTCTTGGCATACCGGCAAATCCCTGACCCGAGAATGAAGGCCACAAGCTAACTGCAACAATCGTCAATATGGAACCAATGGTCAGTACGATATGCACCCAACTTAGTTTCCCGGAATAGATAATTTTCCTGCTTAACATGCAAGCCATCCAGACAAACACCAGAATAAAGTTGAAAAACCATATCAGGTGTATGCCCTGAATGACAATATATGTATCATGAAAATGTAAATCCAAGTCAACATTTCCGGGAAGGAAAATACCTACCAGAGTCAGAATGAGTCCTGTCCATAACAAAAGATGGTGTAGTGATGATTCTTTCACAACATTTAGCGTATCTGAAAATACACCAAATTACTCTGCCCGCAAACGATCAAAGGACCCTTCTGTGGGTTAAAGTTCCCCTTTAGTCCGTATCCCAAACACCAATAAATATCCAATCATCCAGAATTCACCAACCGTTGCCGGCAATACCACAAACTCCAGTATTGAACCTTTTACACCTGCATATCCCAGAAAAGTCATCAGCAGGTATCCAATGCCGCCAGCAATCAGCACACAGCCCAACCAATAGGGCATGCATTTACTACTCATCACAATATACCCCATCGGCATCAGCCACAGACCAAAAAATAGTCCGCCAATACCCCATGCATGTTTGATCAATTGACCCAGCAATTGAATCATGACCAATTTGTTTTGCGGCTCCGTACCCGAAGCGTTCGCAATTTCAATGGCCGATCCCATGGAAATGGCACTTATCATAATGGCCACGGCATTCACTATTCCAAAGGCACCCACGGCCCAGGCAGCCCAGGGATTGATGTTCCTGAAGAGCCGGTAAAACCACATAGCTGCCAGCGCCTGCGAAGTGATGATCACCAGTTCAAGCACCAATCGGGTGCGTGCAATAGATATTTTATTGACAAGATTCTCCAGTGTTTGTTGTGGGTTGTCTGTCTGATAGATTTTACCATGCAACAACAAAAATCCCAGCATCCCGGAAATGGCCAACAGCAAATACCAGATTCCTGTAACGCGGGCAACTTGGATGTGCTGCTGTGGAGTTTGATCCGTATTCATACCGTTCAAGGTAGCGCATCGGCTCAAGAGTTTCTGTACCTATGAAAATGAAATACGTCCTCTGGTCAAATATTTACGGTGCAGGTGAGTAGGTAACGATATCGATGGCTATGCCGTTAGGATCCTGAATCGTAAAATGCCTGTCGCCCCAGGGCTCATCACGCAAATCCACCTCTAGTTCCGCACCTTTGTCCTTTAGTTTTGCATACCACTCATCCACACGCTCCACTTCAATGGTGAGATACATACCCTGGCCCGCAAAAGGGGAATGAAAAATCGGTTGTTGACTGGGATGATTGGGCAAAAGAAAACTGATCTCGGCGCTTCGGTCAGGGGTGTGCATGAGCAGATAGAACTCATTTTCAAAGGTCACCCCAAAATCCATGAGACGGGTATAAAATTGTTTGGTTTCCGCCAGTTTCGTGGTTACAATACCTGCATTCAATTTCATAGTGATTCATTTATGACCACAAAATTGGAAATCGTAGGCATGCGAACATTGTAAAATTCGGACGATCTTATTTCCCAAATGCCCGTGATGGTGTTACACCATAGAATCTCCTGAACTCCTTGATGAAATGTGCCTGATCATAGTAGCCGGCATCGTAAAACAATTTGTTTTTACGAAGACTGTCCAGTCCGGGATTTGCATTCAGCACATATTGAAACCGGACCACCTTGCTGAATGTCTTCGCCGTATCGCCGATGTAATATTCAAATAAACGCCTGAGCTGTCTTGGGCTGATGCCTACATCAAGATCTTTTTCGATATCCAATACACCATTTCTACTGAGGATGATATTGATAGCGTCATAGAGTCTTCCGTCCTGGGTGAAATCTACGTTTAAAAGTTTACCCAGAAGATATGTATCGATGGCATTCCCTATATCCACTAAACTGTTTACAGATCTGATTTCCTTCGCAATAAATTCGGCCAGTTCCGGTACAACAGCAGCCAGTTCCTGAAAACGATTGCTCAGGCCCGAAGCATCCACCCGAAAGAACTGCGGAAACATGGTAGGCAGAAATCGTATCCCAACATAGTTGAACTGCGGATCCAACGGGAACTCCGTGTATTGCTTACAAAATCCCATGATGAAACTCTGCTCCGGTGCTTCCAGTTCAAAAAAAACATCGATACATCCGTCTGCAACAACCCGATACAAAAAAGGTTCCGGCAATACATGATGCGTCTTTAACTGCCAGTAGCAATAAACAACCTGTTCAAGCTCTTTCGCCGGTGGTATCTCCCGATAAGACACATCTTCTCCGGATGCCCCAACCGTTGGCTGAACAGGTTTATATAACTGTCTTATATCAAAAGGCCAGGTCATTCAAGGTAATTTCTTCTCCCGAAGGGCATCAGCCATTTGGATGGAATGCTGCAATGCATTTGTGCTGGACCAGTTGCCATGCCCTACGATGACGTACTTCGGCTGCGGGCATTTTTCCTGTACCTTCCGCAGCGTGGCAGCATATGCTGATATATTGGCATCGCCGAGGTAACCGAGATCTTCATCATCAACGCTTTTGATGAGGCAGGCGCCGTATATAATTCTCTCTTTGTTGAACCATACGATGATGTTGTCCGATGTATGTCCCTCTCCGGGATAGATCACTTCAAAGCGATGACCTCCGAGCCTTATCGAGGTATCTCGCGCAATCAAAAACTGCGCGCGCTTCATACCGTTCTTCTTGCTCAATTCATCCGTGCGTATAGTAGTATAAGTCTTCACGCCTTTCTTTGCATAGAATTCAAGTCCTGCTGATCTGTCGTTATGAAAATGTGTAGCGATACAAAACACCACTTCTTTTCCATGCCGTTTGCGTATGCTGTCCAGCAAAGGCTGAAACTGCGCTGTATCCCAGGGCGTGTCAAACAGCGCCACACCTTCATTGGTCACCAGGTACATCCCATTAGCGGGAATCTTCTCCCCTTTATACAAGTTGTAAGAAGTATAGATGTAAAAATCTCCGGTGAGATGAGTTATGTGCAGCGGCGGGGCCGACTGGGAGAAAGCCACCGTGGACATACAAAATACCATCGAAAGAAAAACAATACCTTTTCTGAACCACAGCATCACATCGTACAATTAAAAATGGAAATTAAACGCCGCATGCTCAGACAATACAAAATGCCTGACATAAAGCTTCAACTGTTCATTCGGCTGGAATATCTCAAATCTAACAATTATTCAGAAAAAGGTTCACTTCCCTTTTCCTGCAACCACCTGCTGTATCTTACTGATCTGTACGGTTGGCTGTACATTGGTGTAGTTCTGAAAATCCGCAACGATTTCGTTGATATGCTCCGCGATGGCTTTGTGATAGGCATCGATGTCTTTAACATGAAAAGATCCTATCGCCATAAAGGGCGCCTGGTCCGCAGCCGTTCTGCCGGAAACCCCTTTAATGATCTCATACGACAAGAGGTTTGCACCCAGGTAAGAGGCCACCATCGGCATATGCTTCTCCTCGTAGTATTTCATGTCAAATGTTTTCCCTTCACCGGCAGGATAAAGGACAGACACTTTGTAAACACCAGCGGGCGCAGATAAGGGCTGATTAGTTTTGCAGGCCGAAAAAGCCAGCAGCATGATTAAAACAATATTTCTCATATACTTTCTTTAGCGTAGAAGGTGACTATTTTCAGCTAATCAACTCGGTAATATACTATTTCAATCAAAAATTAACACCAACCACCAAAAATAGGGCTGCGAGCAAAAGTAATCCAACCACTACCGGCAATATAAATTTCATCCAGGCTTTGTAACTCACGTTCACCATCATCAGTGCCGGAAAAACATTGGCCGTTGGAGAAATAAGAAACATGATGCCGATGCCATACAGATAGGAATTGACGACTTCCCTTCCGGGAATATTCAATAGGATTGCCAAAGTGCCGATGATGGGCATGGTGAGTACGGCCATGCCGGAAGAGGAACTGACTGGTATTGTAAAGAAAAAATAGAACAACATCACCAGTACAATGAAGATCGTTGGGTAAACACCCTGAACCAGATTTGAGGCATAGTACAAGATCGAATCACTCACCAGACCATCGTTCAATACAATGGTCACACCACGTGCTAAACCAACTATCACGGAAACACTGAGCAATGACTCCATGCCTTTGATGAAGTTGTCCACAAAGGCTTTCTCATTCATTTTGTCTATGGCCGCAATCAATAACGCAGCACTCAAAAACAAAGCCGACATCTCGGTGGTCCACCATCCGAAGAATATGATGCCGATGATCATGATGGTGAACGTGAGCAGAAAAATAATCAAATGGATGATGGTTTTCAAAGGCAGAGAGGTGGTATCGCTCTCAGCCTCAGCAAAACGATTCAATGAATTTCCACCTCCATCAGTTTGCAGCACAAAAGAAGCAGAAGGATCTCGTTGAACTTTATTCGCATACCTTAGTAGATACCAGGCATAGAAGGATGTGGACACTAGAAAAAATAAAACTCGTTCATAGAATCCATCCATCCAGTTGATACCAAGCGTATTGCTGGCGATGATGGTGGAAAATGGATTGGAAAAACTGGAAATAAACCCAAGGGCTGAACCGCCAAATACAACTGCGAGTGGAACCATAAGATCATAGCCCGCAGCTAAAAAAAGCGGTACCAGTACCGGATAAAAAACAATTGACTCCACATCCATTCCATAGGAGCCACCGAGAAATGAGAAAATATAAGTGAGTAATACGATGAGTAACCGTTCCCTGCCTTTCATCCGGTAAGCCAGATATTTCACGCCCGTTAGCATTGCTCCTGTTGCATGAAAGACCTGCATAAAGCCGCCGATGATCAGAATAAAAAGGACGATGTCGATGCTATTAATGATGCCCTTGATCGGCGCCTGGAGTATGGCAATAAACCCCTGCGGTCTTTTACCTTCCTGCTGATACGTATTAGGAATAGATATCGGCTTTCCGATTTCACCTTTAGCAAATTGCGCCAATGGAATCCGGATCGAGAGGCTGTCCAGGGTCCTCTGCGTAAACGGAAGGGTCACTTCCCCATCTCTGGATGTAACGAGAAAATGCCGGTTGTTACCGTTGGTTAATTTACTGTACTGCCCGGAAGGCAATACCCAGGTACTGGCAGCAGCCAAGACGATCACCGCCATCATCAGGGTTGTGGCTGTGGGGAGGGCAAATTTTCTGGCCATTAAAAGCTTGGCATGATTACCAAAATTTACTTTACATCAAGGTTTATAATTACTCATCCCCGGTCCTGTTTTGTCATATACATTAAAGAATTCATCGGCCATAATAGTGGCTACGCCATTCTCCGGTGTCTCAATCAAATCCTTATCAAGGACCTTAACACGGAACTTCCAGCCAGCAGGGAGTTTCTTGAAACTGCTTTGTCCTGCCGCAAGAAACTGCTCGTAGGTAAACTGGGGTTTAAGGCCGAGTTGAAACCCTTTCAGGATATAAGTATTGCCTTCTGCATCATCAAGAAGGATAACCTTGGTACCTTTTCTCCAACCCAGTTCGCTCTTACGGGCGATGGTCACGTTCTTATAAGGAATCGTTTGCTCAACACCACCGGCATTGTCGCCCATATTCAATTGTGCAACCCATCCAGCCTTAATTCCATTGAAATCACGCACAACGCCCATTTCAATATCCGTGTAGTCTGGCGTCCATAGTTTGGGGCCGTTTAAGGATGCACCTTTCAGGCCATATTCCTTCTTCATTTTTTCAAAATCGAGGCCTTCAACCAGTTCCTGGGGGGCTGTATTCTTTGAAGCAGGAATACCCTCTGGCGTAAACATGGTATTATAGCAAGGGGCCACCAGTTTCCCGGTTGCAGGATCGGGCGTTGCAAGGAAAATCTCAATGAATCTTGTCAGGTGCAAGTTTTCCACGCGCACTGATTTGGCGTTTAGACCATCATTGAGAACGTTTACTACAGCAGTGGTATCTTTTGGCTCAGCTTGTGCGGTTGTTTTTGCAGATTCATTCCCACATGAAACAAGAATGAATATCAATGCAAATACCAAATAGTTTCTTACAAGCAATTTCATATTGATTTAATTTAACAACTGTTTACTACCTTTCTTACCTCTCTGTAAAGATGCCCGGTAAGTTAGTTTTTTCCTTTGATTATCCTGATACAAATTGGTTCAGATTCCGCATCGGAAAATCGCTCTACTTTCCTTTGATCTTCGAAATTGTAGTGCCTTTGGTCTTCGTAGGCTTATCCATATCCTTTATGGCAAATGCGATGGCCTCTTTGATCAGCGATTTCACTTTGGGGTTTCTGTAATCCGATGGCTTTTTTACATCGATATGCCTGATCAGGTTTCCGGTTCCGGTCAGCAGCTTAGCCGGATCCTTCAACAGCGTGCCCTTGTTAAATCCGAGGTTCAGGTGGTTGGTGTAGATGGGCAGCATACAAAAAGCATCCGACAACTTATCTGAAATCGAAAAGACCGCCGTTAAGGCGTGGGTATGGTAAAGCAGTTCATTGCAATCAGGGCATAACTCAAGCATATACTCCCGAAGATCCTTAAACAATGCAATCAACACCGGATCTTTAAAATCCAGCAAGTGTTGAAAATCCGGGTGAATGGGTCTGGCTGTATGCATAAATTAAAGCTTGAAGAAAGAACATTGCACAATACTCATCCCCGCTCCAAAACTGCGCAAAACGCTAAGATCACAAGTTCATCACTACACGGAGTGTTTTCGCAGGACCGATACACACCAGATCATTAACACGGCATGCAACACAACAGCGGGCCATAATCCCCGGCCGGACATCTGTTCAATGACTGCCGCGTAAACGAGAAGGGTTATGGCAAAGACATTATATGCAAGCATGGCTTTAACCATGGTGGAAGAGTGTGAATCTTTTCTCGAAAACCAACAGGCAATAGCAATGGTCAACAGTGCCGCACCGGCCAGCCTCGCGACCAAAACTCCTCCGGGCTCGGTTAGTGATGTACCGAGTAAACCTTCGACCACTGAGGCAGGAACCATCGCGAGAGCCAAACCAGTAAGTGCCTCAATGATTGCGGTAGCCGTAAGGAGTGACTTCATATGGTTTAAAGTTAATTCCGCGGGATTTGAAAAACAAACAATACTTGAATTTCCGGCAGGTGGCGCTGCATTCTTAAGTGCTTAATGGCTTCTCTAATTAATATGGCTAAAACAAGTAGCGCCAAGGAACAGAGCGTTATGCAGGTTGGGAAATAGATCTCCGTCTGCCCATACCGCTGCTGAATAAAAATATTTTAAAGAAGTCAAAACTAATGTTCACCATTGTTTAATCTGCCTGAACTATAGCCTGGCATTGCAATTCACTGAAGCCTATTTTGTCAAGTCTAACTTGCATAAAACCTCATGTTGTGCGCAGCAGCTACTCCAAACTCTATTGTCTGACGGTAGATTGTAAAAAATCGATTTTCCAATGTCCGTCCAGTTTTTTAAATGTCGCATTCTCGATCCATTCAATTGTTTGAGTCAGTGAGTCTTGCTTGTAGATGTCACCGTGGTTAAAATACGTAATATGTCCACTTTCATTATCGACTGTAATATTGAAATTATAAAGTCTAAAGTCAATTCTAGTTTCTTTGTATTTCTGACCGTTTGTCCAAAGGCTATCATTGTTCCAAACCTTTCCACTTTCAAATAACAGAAAGTCACTTGTTGTGTTTAAATTCATTTTTTCCAAATCATTTGTTTTGATTCCGTCAAAATAGGCCAAAAGAACTGATTTCAGTTTCGATGGGTCGTCCTTCATTATTGTCGGTTTGCATGATGTCAAAAAAACAATTTGAATTGTCAGAAAAAACGTAGATAACTTCATAGATATATTTTAGTTAACTCCGGGGGCCACGGTTGCGCAAACATTATTTTTGGCGGCTGTTTTTCTCATGTCGTCATTCAATACTTTACTGTAGCGCCTAATCCAGCGAATAAATAATTGTCACCAAATTTATCTTGCAGAATTTTAAACGCTAAATGTCCTGTACAATGGGCTGGAGCGACACGGTGAACATGATACTCATTTTTTAATTTGTCAACTACTTCTATTGTCTTTTTCCTGTCAAATGGAACGGTGTGAAACCCGCCATAAACCATGTCGATGTTAGTACTAACTACTTTCATTGTTTCAGATACAATATTCTCTACTCCTGAGTGAGAGCAGCCTACAATCAGCACTTCCCCCTTACTTGTTTTAAGACTTAATGATAGTTCAGGTAGTCCTGTTTGCCTGCACTCATTTTCATTTGAGGCGTTACTTCGTGGATAGCAATTAAAATAGCCCAAATAACTTGAACTGGTTGCAACCAAGTTTATTCCGGGTAGGATTTCTTGTGAATTCTTTACATACTCAGTATTTGCATTCCAAAATCTGCCACTTTGATTAATTGCAAACTTAGTAGGTCCACCGTCAAAATACTGATGATACTTTGGAAGCGAATCTGTAACCAGTGGCTCTGCTCCAGTCATATCAGGTGTAATGGGAACTCCGGCATACATATCGTTAGGAAGAAAGATTTTTACTTTAGGGTTTTTAGTGAGCAAATAATCTATGCCATTTAAGTGGTCAAAATGTGCATGAGACACAACAACGATATCAACCTTGGTTAAGTCAATTCGTAGCTTGTTTACGTTTGCTTTAAAAATATCGGCATTACTTCCAGCGTCAAATAATATTGTTTTCCCGTTGTACTTTATGATGCATGAAAAACCCCAATCCTTAGTCAAGGATGCGTCTTTTCCAAAGGCATCATACAAATTGACTATTGTCCCTTCGGTCAAATCATTGTCGTGTAGATGATTTAAATTGAATGATGTCAAAGTCAAAAGGATAATGATTAGGGGAAAAGTGTTCCGAGTCATAGTATTTTAGTTTAGTTAATAGTTTGGTTGAGTCGTCCTGAAAAATAGCCGCCAACGAACAAGTATTGCCAATGGTGGTGGAATTGAAAAACGTCCACGTTGCCACCGAAATTAATTATTGATTCAAAGATTAAAACTTTATTCTGATATTCAAGAGAGTTCCTTCCGACCGAACCAAAGCTGATAGCAAACTGCAGCCGATTGCTCCAACGTCCAGCCCCACTATTGGCAATACTCTTGTTGTGCGTCCGCTTTTCTTGTCAGTTGTTTTTAAAAGTGTGCAAAATAAATTCTGATTGGTCAGGTGAAGCATTGGTGAGTTGCATGGATGGGTTTTTCCCAAAAGTCATTAAGACAGAGCTAAAAGTAAAAAAAGAATTCCCGTTTTTATACGCCCTGCAAACTGGATTTTGTAAATCATCCTTCGAGCGAAGAGTATTTTTAATTACACTGTCGGATATACTAATTGCAGGAAGATTAAGCCTGCTTTTTAGTGAGATAAATCGAACAACACTGTTGTCATTATTTGTCTCCCCGGACACTCTCTGTTTATGGCTTTCAATATACCAGGGCTTAATATTGTCATTTGCAATCGCGTGATTGGTATGATAAACAATTAAAGGATCTGAAGCATTAGGCAAGAATCGTTCAACCTTACCTGCTGAGGCTTCAAAGTCATACACACTGTCTATAGTGCCAATAATATAATTTTGGCCTGATGCGTGTTTGATGCTTTTTACAAATTTCAAAGCATTTGCTCTGTCTTTTTGTAATAGAATCCCTCTTACCACACAGGCAACGGGCAATCCATCGGTACTAGCTTTTAATTCCATCAAAGTATTAACACAGACTCCAATACTTTTTGAATTAATGCCGTTTAAAGCAATCAAACCGGCACAACTAAGTACATACTGTTCCGGCTCATTTTTATTGGCAGCTATATGAAGTAATACTTGATATCCGTTCATGAAGCTTTCTAAGTCCATGTTTTGAGCAATGTATGCAGGGTGAGAATTTGTTGCAGCAACACCAATGCCACTGCAATGATGGTTCGTCGTATTTTCCAATTTGTCTATATACACCCAAAATTCATCAACAAGTTGAAAACAAAGTACATCCCTAAACGATTGCCCCGAACTTTCTGAGATACCTTTTAACTCATTATAAATTTCAGGTGTCCATTTTTTTATAGCAGGAATAAAATTAGTCGCACTATAAAAATGCATTATAACTGAATCAGGGTTTTGTTTTGTATTAACTTCAATATTATGCTTCCATTTGCTAAAAATTTCTGCGATTTCTTTTTTCAAAGTTTTACCGTGTTGCAACCCACGTTGATAGCCATCTCCACTCAATTCAATCACCGGCACTTTTTTATTAACGAGAAAAGATTGTCCTTCCGATTGTGAAAACAGGTTTTGCGAAGAAGCTAAAAGAATGGCAATTAATAGAAAATAGACGTGTCTGGTTTTGTAAATTGTCATTGTGTTTTTTTATGTGGATAGATGTTTAAAGTGGCGCACAACGTCCCAGCATTGGCGTTGTGGCGGAATTCCGTGATCCGTCAGCCGAGAACTGTTGCCGATTAAAGATATAAAATTCGATGATTTATTCTATAGCTGAATTTATAACGTCAAGCTGGAACTATAGCTGATTTCTTGTTGCCGCTGGGCACCTGCATTCCGTCAGCCGACATAATGCCAATGCAATGTTGGCTGCGGTTTACTTTTCTAAGAACTTTTTTATTAAGGCAAATGTTTTTTCTGGTTCTTCCCTAAAAATGGTATGACCGCTTTTTTCAAAGAAAACAAATTCACATCGAGGGCAAAATTGCTTGTATTGTATTGTCCATTTGGGGGGTGCGAGTTTATCATATCTCCCTGCCATTACCAGAATAGGAATTATAAGATTTCTCAAATCTTTGCGATAATCAAAAGAACTTAAATCACCAATGGTATTAAAGTCTCCATCTGGACCTGACATTTGCAAGTCTAATTGGTTGTTATTTTTATTTGGGTATGGGATATTTGCAGTTTTAGATAGTCCTTCAGGATTGTAACGAAACATAAATGAAAAAGGCACTTTTCCTCTAATGGCTTCATATAAGGAATCGTTTGATAAGCGACCTTGTTGCCTTAATTTCATTATTGAATCCCAAATTTCTGGAAAATAGATTTCTATTTCTCTATTAGTATTGCTTTGTTGAATCATTTCACCGCTATGAAAAGGTAAAGAGAGAATTAGATGACTTATATGGGTGGGGTATTTGATAGCATAACCTTGAGCAACCACTGATCCAAATGAATGGCCAAGTAAATTGATAGTCGAAAAACCCATGGCAATTCTTAGTCCCTCAATATCTTCGATACTTCGTTTTAAACTATATTCCTGAATCGTTTTTGCTGTATCTGATTTGCCTGTGCCAAAAGGATCAAAATAAACAACCGTACAATTCTGATATAGTGAATCGAATGCTCTGTAAGTAATGTGTGAATTACCCGGCCTTCCTGGTATAATAAATAAAGGATCTCCTTTGCCAACAGAAACTGTCCAAATTTTAGCCCCATTTACAACGTAGTATTTTCCATCCGTATTACTGTTGGGAAAAGTCTGGGCAAAACAAGTATTTATTCCCAGCACTAAAGGCAAAATGATTTTTCTCATGTGAAGTTTTTTAAATTGCAGCCAACGTCAGGGCTTTCGGCTGTGCTGATATTCTGTAATCCTTTAGCCCGGAGCAGAAGCCGATTGAAAAACTGAAGTTGAAGTTATATAAAAAGCTGATAGTAATTGTTCAGCTGGAACCGAAGCTGATAGTAGCACAAAGATGAGGATATATTCTTCAGCCAGCAAAGCAGAAAGCCCCATGTTAGCAGCAGTTTTGCCTATCAGAATAGAGAAACAAATAGTTCCGCTAAAATTTTCCAGGAGTTATTTGTTTTTTTCCACATAGCACTATAGTTTCCTCCTTTACTATATGAGTTAACTGCTTTCCAGGTACCTGTTTCCCAGGCAAGTGTATCATTGTTACTAATCGTAATTTGAGTTGGAACTCTTGTATAATTGACTGTGGGATTGTCATTAAATAATTTTCTCCAAGCTGCAACTATAGTGTCTTTTCCAGTAAGGTGAGAAGAATTTCCTCGTATTAGTACAAGGTATCCCACCGTCCAACCCTTGTTTGTTTGAGTTAAGTAGCCATTTATTTTTGACAAAAAAGTATGACAAGGCAAGCTTTACGCTTAAAGATGGAGAAGATTATTGAGGGTTGGAAGGAAAGTGGTTTACCAAAGAAGGATTGGTGTGAGCTAAAGAAGATTACCTACAGCACGTTTCATTACTGGTATAAGCATTACCGTCAGCAAGAGATCAGGATCAGTGAACCGCAAGATAATTTTGTACAGTTGGATGTTCAGGATGGTAGAACAGAAAGCGCCTTAGCTGAGTTGGTATTCCCGGATGGCAAGAGATTGATTTTCTATCAGCAGATAGATGATGCATTGATTAAGGTGTTAACGTCCTGAACTTATGTTACACCTCTCTGCGTCCTGTGCTTTTTATTTGTATAGTGGCTTTGCCGATATGCGCTCTGGCTTTGATAGCTTGAGCGGGCTTATCAGGGATAAGATGGATATGAACGCCTTGAGTGGATCTGTCTTCATTTTTGTGAACCGCCGTCGCACGCATATTAAACTGTTGCTTTGGGAAGGAGATGGTTTTTCTATTTATTACAAGCGGCTAGAGAAAGGAACCTTTGAGCTACCAGCTCCGGGTGGAGAAGGAACGGGTAGTGTACGTATAGACGTGCGCAAGTTGCAGTTTATTTTACAAGGCGTGTCCTTGAAAAAGATAGCCTACCGACCTCGTTTGGGTAGAACTGCATGAGCCGGGGATGGGATATTTTAAAAATCTTTTTTTACTCCTGAGTTCTCCTCATTTTATGCATAGCAGTCCTTTGTAAGCCACGTCCTGCCTATCTTTACACAAGTTATGCAAGGCACTACTTCATCACCAGATTATAAGCAACTCTATGAAGAGCAGTTGGCTTTTAGTAAAGCCTATGCACAGCGCTATGAAGAAAAGGAACTGGAAAGTGAAGTGATGCGTGAAGAAGTGAGTAAGCTGAAGTGGGAGCTTGCCTGGCTGCGCCGCCAGATGTATGGAACCAAAAGGGAGTCTTTTACACTGGCTGATGATATCAGCGCAGAAAACATCCAGCTATCCCTTGACCTGTCAGTAGAGACCATTGCCGCGTGCAAGATAACTGCCGGAGCCAAAGTAAACTACGTACGCACCAAGGTGGAACTGATCCCACACCCTCCCAAACAACATCCCGGAAGATCAAAACTTCCGGATCACCTGCGCCGGGAGCGTATCCTGCTGAAGCCTGAGATGGATGTAACAGGGCTGCGGATCATGGGTGACGAAGTCACGGAGATCCTGGACTATACCCCTGGTGAACTATATGTGAAGCAGTACATCCGTCATAAATATGCAGCACCCCTGGGAGCAGGCCTGGGTACCGTCATTACCGCTTCTCTTCCTGGAAGGATCATGGAAAAGTGTATGGCAGGAGAAGGCCTGCTGGCACAGATGGTAGTAGATAAATATTGTGATCATTTACCCATCCACCGTCAGTTGCAGCGCTTTGCCCGCATGGGAGTGAACATTGCCCAGTCTACCAGTAATGACTGGATGCGCATGACCCTTAACCATCTGCACGGTCTCTATGAAGTACACAAAAAGAAAACGCTGGATACTGGTTACTTAAGTGCTGATGAGACGCCCATCAGAGTCATGGATGAGGATAAGAAAGGAACTACTCATCGTGGATATTACTGGGTGTATTACAACAGTGTGGCCAGGCTGGTATTGTTTGATTACCGCCCGGGAAGGGGACGTGAAGGTCCTGAAGATATGCTGCAAGGGTTCCAGGGATATTTACAAACAGACGGATACGGTGCTTATGAAGACTTTGGTAAGCGTAAAGGTATTACGCTCATGCACTGCATGGCGCATGCCAGACGGAAGTTCCATGATGCACTGGGTAATGATAAACAAAGAGCTGAACATGCGTTAGCGATGTTCCAGCAACTCTATGCTATAGAACGCAACATCAACATGGAGGATATTACCGGTGAAGCTGTGGTTGAGCTAAGAAAGGAAAAGGCTTTACCTATCCTGAAGGAAATGAAAATCTGGATGGAGCAGGAGTATCCCAAAATAGTGGTGAAGAAAAGTCCGATCGCTGAAGCCATGGCCTATTGTCTGCCAAGGTGGGAAAGACTGAGCCTATACGTGCAGGACAGCAAGCTTCACATTGACAACAACCCGATAGAAAATGCGATCAGACCCGTAGCCGTGGGTAGGAAGAACTATCTGTTCGCTGGCTCGCATGATGCAGCACAAAGAGCGGCCATGGTATACTCACTGCTGGCCACCTGCAAACTTCATGGCATAAATCCTTACGAATGGCTAAAAGATGTTCTAGAACACTTACACCTCCACAACACTGCTAACATGGATCAACTCCTGCCTCAGTTCTGGCAAAAACTCCCGCACTGGGACATGGCTTAGACGTTGGGATACAGTACAAGGTCATCAAGCCAATATTTTGACATGCCATTTATATCATGTTTTGCAAGGGCTTCATTTGAAGCAGTCCTTAAAGATTTTATAAGAATCACATCTTTATCAGTATTCGTTTGCGCAAATGTCAACTGTAACATAAAAAAGAAACCTAATAACAGTTTAATTCTTTTCATAAAATAAATTTAGAAATAGCTGACTTTAAATTGCTGCTAACGGGCAGGTATTTATGCAGTATGGGCATTCTGTGTTACGTCTGCAGGGTACGTCAGTTGAAGAAAGATATTTAGATAATAATATGAACAATAGATGATAAATATGCTGTCGCTGGAACTGAACCTGATTAAAATATGGGCTGAAATTTTATTCTTCAGTGATTATTTCGCTAACGCTGACCCGGGTATTTCGGTAATGATTTGACCCGCCTGTTGAGCCATGAGGATTTGACCATTTAAAGCTAGTTTTTATCAGGAACTTTTACTGATTTTTTTCTAAGCGATTCTCCTTTAAGTT
>JBKCVJ010000035.1:0-3045 GCA_046317915.1 Sphingobacteriales bacterium | reverse complement strand
CCGTTTTCCAGTTTTGAGATTTGGGCCTTTTGAACACCGAGCTTTTTACCCAACTGCTCCTGGGTAAGCTTTCTTTCTTTACGGGTTTGTCTGATCAATGAACCCAGAACACCCTTGCTCAATTCAATTTCGTATTTTTCTCTAGCCTTGGTTCCTTTTTTGCCGATATGCTTATCCAGCATTTCGTCAAGGGTGTACATTTTCAGCGCGGTTTTTACCATAATGCTAGTTTTTATAATTGAAATATAATTTCCGAAAAGCCATTGCTCTTTCTATTTCTACTTCAGGTACTTTACTGACTTTTTTGATAAATCCATGTGTAACAATAACCTTTGTTTGCTCTTTATCTGACTTATCCCAGAACGCTAGAAGTCGAATTTGGTGCTTTTGATACCGTAAGCGAAATTCCCATATATCGCGATTGAGTTTTTTGAAAAGTCTTGGGTCATTTGTTTGTTCCGCAAGTTTAATTTTATAGAAAATCTTCTGTACAGTTTTCTCATCAAATTGGTCTATGAATAGATCTGCCATCTCAAGAAATACTGTCTTAAAAAATCGCAAAGTGCAAGGTTAAAGGTAAATAATAGTTTCTATATATGGAAACATTAAGCGACATACTTAGATTGCAAATTTCAATCGTACTGCAATCATTGTCTTTAGTGTTTACATCATGAAATCGGTGTATTTTTCACAATACTCGTCTTCGCACTTCTCCCTTTACCTTCTCCCTTGAAATGAGTAACTTCAAACCTCAACATAAAGCCATGCGTTTTATCTTCACCCTTCTCACTTTATCTTTCACCTTAATGAGCTTAGCTCAGGACGGCCTTCCCGTTCAAGTCACGGTTAAAAACGGCGTAATAGAGGGCTACCATGATATGAACCTCGGCCTGAAACTCTTTCTGGGCGTGCCTTTCGCCAAACCGCCGGTAGGTCCGTTGCGTTGGAAAGCGCCGCAACCACTGGAAGATTGGAAGGGGGTGAAGCAAACGAAGAAGTTTGGACCGAGGCCGGTGCAGACGAATATTTTCGGCGACATGATGTTCCGTTCCGATGGCATTAGTGAAGACTGTTTGTATTTGAATGTATGGTCCCCATCGACCTACAATAAAAAAAACCTGCCCGTGCTGGTGTATTTCTATGGTGGCGGGTATGTGGCGGGGGATGGCTCTGAGCCACGTTATGATGGTGCGAGTATGGCGAAGAAAGGAATCGTGGTGGTGACAGTGAATTATCGGCTCAACATATTTGGTTTTCTCGCGCATCCTGATTTATCCAAGGAGACGGATTACAAGGGTTCTGGAAATTATGGCTTGATGGATCAGATCGCGGCGCTGGGTTGGGTGCAGGAGAACATCGCGAAGTTTGGTGGTGATCCGAGGAAGGTGACGATTGCCGGAGAGAGTGCGGGATCGATCTCAGTGAGTTTTTTGATGGCATCACCCAAGAGCAGGTTCTCTATGAATGGCGCGATTGGCGAGAGTGGCGCTGGTATCAACATGGTTTTAGACGCAAAGCCACTGGCACAGGCGGAGGAAGCAGGGGCAGCTTTCCAGAAAAAATTTGGTTTCAAGAATCTCGCTGCGATGCGGGATATGCCGGCCTCGGAATTATTTGAGCGCTACCAGGATTACAATCCCTGGTCCTTTGGGGTGAATATCGATGGATATGTTTTTCCGAAAAACATCAAATCCATTGCAGAGATCTACGAGAAAGGACAGCAGGCGCAGGTGCCGCTGCTGGTGGGCTGGAACACGGCGGAATCGGGTGCGGGCGGACTCATGATGGGCAAGCCGCTGACATCGGAAAACTATGTGGCACAATTGAAGTCGATGTATCCGAACGACTGGCAGGAAGTGGAGAAACTCTATCCTTCCGATGCTGCGAGTCTTGAGTGGAGCGCAACGGATCTGGCATCGGATAGGTTTATTTCTTACAGCACCTGGAAATGGTTTGACCTGCAGAGGAATACTACGAACAAGCCAGTGTACAGATATTTATATGCAAAGCTAAGGCCGCCGTTGAAAGATGCATCGATGATGAACGGATTGGCCGGGGGCGTGAGTAAGCGAAGTGGACCGCCACCACCGCAGCCTATTGGTGCGCCGCATGCTTGTGAGATTGAGTATGCAATGGGTAACCTGCCCTTGATCAATGTGTTTGCATGGACCGATGATGATTATACGGTATCCAACACCATGCAAAATTATTTCGCCAACTTCATCATTACTGGAGATCCTAATGGCAAGGACTTACCGAAGTGGCCGGCGGCTGTGCCCAAGGATCCCAATCCCGATGTGATGGTGATTGATGTGAAGAGTGCAGCGGTGAAGGCTTCTAAGGACGCTAGATACCTTTTTCATGATAAACAGTATAAGAAATAGGTTGCAGGTTGGAGGTTGCAGGTTGGAGAGGTCGTCGCGAAAGGGGTTACCCTAATTTTGTGACATGATTCACTAAAATATGCCCTAATTTTATGTCATAAATTATACTAATTAACCCTAATTTTGTTACATAATTAAAGGAAAAATGCCCTAATTTTGTAACATGTTCCAAAGAAACATCTTAGGGGAATTAAAGAAATGGCGCCGTAAGGAGAACCGTAAACCACTGATTATCAGGGGTGCCAGGCAGGTTGGGAAAACAACTGTGGTCCGGCAGTTTTCAGCATCCTTTAAGCAGTTTATTTATCTCAATCTGGAGCTTCCGGCAGACCGGAAGCCATTTGAGGAGTTTTCAACGATGGAAACCCTTCTTCAGGCTATATTTTTCCTTAAGAATACATCGATGGCCGACAGGGCAAATACCCTGATTTTTATTGATGAGATCCAGGAAGTGCCGGACGCCGTACAGCAGTTGAGATACTTTTATGAAGAGGCGCAGGACATTCCGGTTATTGCTGCAGGGTCTATGTTGGAAAGCCTGTTTAATCCTGACATAAGTTTTCCCGTTGGGCGGGTGGAATACCTGGTGATTCAACCAGTTTCATTTGTAGAGTTCTTGGGTGCAATGGATGAGACGGCTGCTTTAGAACAAGTGCAGACC
>JBKCVJ010000034.1:0-26908 GCA_046317915.1 Sphingobacteriales bacterium | reverse complement strand
GCGCTTGGTCAGGAACTGCCAGCCGCCGCCACTTTGCCGGAGCTCAAAAGGATAAAACTCCGCAGCGTATTTCTCACGGATGCCATCTACCGATGCCTCTACCTGGTCAAGCGTGATCTTATCTTCCATAAAACCAAACGCGTTGTTCACCAGTTCCAGGACGTCCATGGAAGTCAGCGGCTTCTCACTCGCAAAAATCAGTGCCTCGATGTGGAGGATGAGGTTTGAAATTTCCATCTCCAAATATACGCTAATAGCTAATAGCTACTAGCTAGTGGGGGTTTGTAATTATGGCCGTGTGAATTTTCTTGGAAATTCATGTAGAAAATACCAATTGAATACACTTTCCTGTGTGCCAATTTCAGGCAATGAAAACCAGGGACCTGAAAATTTATCAACAAGCGATGGAAATTGGCGAGGATGTCTGGACGATGGTACAAAACTGGGAACATTTCTCGAAATCCGCTCTCGGCAAACAAATGCTAAGAGCTGCCGACTCTATTGCCCTCAACATCGCGGAAGGTGATGGCAGGTATTTTTACAAGGAACGAAACCAGTTCTTCTACTTTAGTAGAGGTTCAGCCTATGAGACGAGCTGCTGCTTGCAGAAAGCATTACAAAGAAATTTAATCAATGAATCCCAGTTCAATGATTTGAACAACAAATTGGTCATTTTCTTCTACCTGATCAATGCCATGATCAAATCCATCAAGGAGAAAGCCAGCACCAAATAGCTATTAGCTAATAGCTATTAGCCTTGTAGCGCCGCAGCACCCGAAACAATCTCTGTCAACTCGGTAGTGATCGCAGCCTGCCTGGCGCGGTTGTAGGAAATTTTTAGGGATTTCAACAACTCGTTGGCGTTCTCTGAAGCTTTGTCCATCGCAGTCATACGGGCGCCGTGCTCAGAGGCGTTGGCATCCAGAACGGCTTTATACAACTGCGTATTCAGGATCTTCGGCATGAGTTCCGTGATCAGCTCGGTTTTTCCGGGCTCGAAAATGAAATCCGCTTTTTGTGTTTTGGCACCAACAGTTGGAACCACTTTAGGAATAGGAAGGAACCGTTCTGCAATAAATGCCTGGGTTGCGGCATTCTTGAACTGGCTGTACACGATCTCCACTACATCAAACTCTCCTTTAGAAAAGGCTTCCACGGCATGTTCGGCAATCTTTTGCACATTAGCAAAGGATAAACCGAGGAAGGTATCCCGATGGTCCGCATTTACGTTCCAGTTTCTGCGTTGGAAGAATTCTGTACCTTTTTTACCAATGCCCCAGATTGTCACCTTTCCCTTCGCCAATTGGCTGGCATAACGCTCTTCTGCTGTGGCTTTGGCCAGTTTCTGTACGTTCGCATTGTATGCGCCGCAAAGACCACGGTCTGACGTGATCACAATCAACAACACCTTCTCCACAGGACGATCTACGGCAAGGTTCACGCCGAGATCCCCACCCTCTACATTGCTCACAATATTGCTCAGCACTTCCTGTAGTTTCCTGGCGTAAGGACGCATCTGGATGATGGCATCCTGGGCCCTGCGAAGCTTCGCAGCACTCACCATTTTCATGGCTTTCGTGATTTGCTGGGTAGATTGTACCGACTTGATCCTGTTACGAACTTCTTTTAATTGACCTGCCATAGCATGCGTTTTCCGGCCGCAAAATTAAGGAAAGACGATGACTTCAACCCCATAAATCGGGAAATGTGGATTTAATGTCCCTAAATCCGATGATTCCGGGGATCGCCGGTACCCTATAATAGGTATTGCAGGGGCGGCGTGAAAACGCAATCTTTATCCGCCAACTGCTGATTTTATATAAGTGAACAGTTAGCCCATAAGCAGAGCGATGGGATTGCGAGGACGCCAAACCTTGATCGAAACAGAATTTCCCTAATATTTAACCCTTAAATACCTGTTCTTATGCAAGAGACAAAATCTCCTCCGTACCAACTCATCAGTGTTTTCTCCATCCTGATCCTGGTGATTGTTACCTGGGGGTTCTTTAGAACCTACCTCGTTTTCTTCCCAGATTTCAAAGGTTTCAACATGGCACAGCATTTTCATGGCGCCATGTTGATGATCTGGATGCTTATGCTGATTGTACAGCCGCTGCTGATTCGATCTGGCAGGATCAAGTTGCACAAAGCAATCGGGAAATCCAGCTATATCATTGCCCCATTAGTTGCCCTATCCATATTAATGGTGGCGAAGATGCGGTATCTCATGCCTGAACCACAGTTTTCGCAAGCCGATAAAGTAGCAGGGCTTTCACTGCCATTACCAGCAATGATCGCCTTTGCCATTTTTTATAGCCTTGCCATCATCAATAAGAAAAACACATACGTTCACCTGCGCTATATGATCGGTACGGCATTGCTGATGATTGGTCCGGGGCTCGGACGTGCCTTGATCATTTACTTTTCTGTTCCATTTCCTGTTTCAGTAACCTCTACATTGATCCTTGCCACAATAATTTCCGTAACACTTGCCTTGATTGACGCCATACGGCGGAAAGGATATACCGCTTTTGCTGTTATTACCCTGGTCAACTTGCTTTGTCTGTTGGCATGGAGTTTCAGAATGGGGGAAATCTGGCAAACGATCGGCTCATGGTTTGCTGCAATATTCAATGCATAGAAAAAAGACTTAGTCTGCAACGAATTGGTAGTTAAAGCTTATGCCCCCTAATGCCTAATGCCCAATGCCCAATGCCAAATGCCTAATGCCCCCATTGCCCAATGCCCAGTGCCCAATGCCTCCACTAGTCTCTCATCCTAAACTGCTGCTGCCCCCCAGCTGGCTGACGGTTGGTACCCGAAGTTTGACCGGAAAACCGGTTCAACCGGTACGTAAAGCTCAGCATAACATAGCGGGTGAGCCTGTTGGTGCGGGTATCCACAATACTGTTAGCCGTAACTGAACGGGTAATGCTCTTGTTCTGGTTCAGGATGTCAAAGGCATACAAACGGATGAAACCATTCTTTTTCTTTAGGATGGTCTTCTCCAGGGATGCATTCAGCAAAGCGATATTACCATTTACCCCTTCAGCCAGGCCGTTATTGATGGTATACTGCAAATCATACCGGAAGGTCAACCCACCAGGCATATCCATCCTGGAATTAGAGGTCAGCACCCAGGAACCAAAGTTCTGGTTCAATTGCTCCTGCAAACTGTAGCGTGCAGAATTGAGGTTGTAGCGCGCCCCAAAGTCCAGTTCCAGCCACTCCTTGAGGTTATATTCAAAGGTCAGCCCCTGGCTTACCAAAATGTTTGTGCCAATGCTTCGCACACTGTCTATCAGGTTGATGTTATGGTTATAGTTCACTGTACCATTTAATGACACCACATATGTCCTGTTCTTAAATGGCTTCTGCCAGTTGTAAAAACCGGTCAGGTTATAATAACCATTCACATTCTCCGGAATGGTCAACTGTGCACCACCAGATCCCAGGGAAATCGTGTTGTTAACGATCTGGTTCTGGATAAAATTGGCATTGATCCCAGTGAAAAGCACCTTGCCGGATTGGAAATTGAAATTATTGAAGAACAAGCTGAAATTGTGGCTTTGTTCCGGCTTCAGGTTGGGATTACCCTGTGTCTGGTATTGCGGATTGGAGATATCCCTTACTGGTTGCAGCTGCGTGAAACTCGGGTTTCTGGCATTACCCTGGTAGTTGAAGTTCAATCCTTTGGTACGCGTAAAATTGTATACAAAACGAGCCACAGGGAAGATCATTGTCCTACGCTGGGGCGTGTACGTACTATCCTTCGTAATGGAATACCCTTTCAGCTCCAGCGGCTGCACGGATACACCCAGCGTGTAGTTATATTTCTTCTTAACGGTCCTGAAATTCAATCCATACCGCTGCTCATTGAAATAGTTCTCAAACGCATTGGTCAGTGCCGGTAAAATCACCGGCGACGCACCACTCACATCATAGGTTGTACGGTCGTTCTTCGTATAGGTATGCCGATACTGATAAATGAAATCTACAAACCGGTCTTTCCGAATAGGCTCTGAATACTGGGCTCGTAGGTTTATTCCGTTGTTGTTATTGTCCTGGTTGATCAGCTGTCTCAGAATCGCCGTAACCGGAGGTGTTTGTACAAAATTAGTGGTCTGATTAATGGTGTTCCGGTCTGATTCGTTTTCTGCCGTGTTGTAGGTAAGGTTCACAGATAGATTCCGTCCACGCTTCCTGAATCTTCGGTTATACAACGCCGTTATATTCAAACTTGGACTGTTGCTCAATGCTGAATCCAGGTTGTATCCTTCACTGGTGGTCAGTCCCTTTGAATCAACAAAACCGAAATCTGACCTGCTCTTGTTGTTGGATTCGCTATATGAAAAGTTGGGCGTAAACTTGATATAATTAAAGGAGTCTATATTATACTCCCAGTTGATGAATGCCCGGTGATTATTAGACCGGTTATAAAATTTCGTACTCTGGTTATTGGTGAATGAATTGCTTTCAAAGATGTTCTGCTGAGATACATCACGGATACCATCCGTCATCCTGCGAGTGAAAACGTATGAACCGTAGACGGACCCTTTTTTGTTCTCAAAATCGTTCCTGAAATTGGTACCGATGGCATGGGTGGTTGAAATACCATCCCCGCCAGTATTATTGTTGCCCAAGCCACCCAAACTGAACGCCTGACGGATGCCTCCACCACCACCTCCGCCCTGATTTCCGCCGGTATTTCCACCGCCTGATCCGGGATCATTCTGGCTGAACAGGCTTTGGTTGATATTATTGGTGTTCCCGATCAGGGATAACTGTTTGTTATTATTAAAATAATTGACGTTTCCGTTCACCTGGTAGCGTTGGTCTGTTCCTGCACCAGCCGTCACCCTTCCGAAAACGCCCTTATTCTTGTCTTTTTTCAACTGAAGATTGATAACCTTCTCTGGCTCTCCGTCCTTGATGCCAGACATATTCGCCTGGTCCCCATAATCGTCCACGATCTGTACCTTATCGATCATATCGGCCGAAAGCTCACGGGTAGCCGTTTTGGCATCACCCTGGAAGAAATCCTTGCCGTTTACCTTCACCCTCGTCACCGTTTTACCCTGCGCCGTGATGTTACCGTCTTTGTCTACCGCTACGCCGGGCAGCTTTTTCAACAGGTCCTCCACCATAGCATTGGGCTTCACTTTGAAGGAATCAGCCTTAAATTCAACGGTATCCTCCTTAATAACGATCGGAGGCGTAGATATGACAATTTCTTGTAATGAGCGATAGGCTGGACTAAGGGTTATTGGGTTAATGGTAATTTCAGCAGCTTCGTCTTTCACCTGCCTGGTTTCCTGGTTAAATCCCTGAAAACTGACCTTTATGGTGAAAGGTCTGGACTTTACACCGGCAAAACGGTACTCGCCCTGCGAATTTGTCAGGGTTCTAAGGGTATCCCCCGGCGTCTCATAAAATAGGCTCACCGATGCCTTGTTCAGGGCTGCACCAGCCGTATCCAGCACTTTACCGGATACATTGCGGGTTCCCTGGGCCATCAGGGCCGCCCCTGAAAACAGTATAAACAGCAGCGTCAATAGGCTTCTCATGCGTATCATAACCATAAGATGCCAAAATAGTTGTTAAACTTCGCCCGGTACCCAACATTGCGATAAAAGCGAAAAAAACAGCGATGAAAGGCAGTAACCAGATTTATGTAAATTTGTCGCCCATGCCGTAAAAGGCAGGGTTATTGAGTTACTTGTTATTGGTTAATAACAACTAACCAGTAACGAATAACCAATATTTCCGTCATGTTTAATTTCATCAGTAAGCTTTTTGGAGGTAGTAAGTCAGACAAGGACGTTCATCGGATCCAACCCGTCGTTACCCAAACCAGTACTTTTTTCCAGGAATATAAAAATCTCACCAACGATCAACTCAGGGGCAAAACCCTTGAGTTCCGTCAAAAGATCTCTGAACACCTCACGGAGATCAATGCAGAAATCAACCAGTTCAAGCAGCAGGCGGAGGCACTCCCTTCAGAAGACATCAACGGCAAGGATGAGCTCTACAAGCAGATCGATGCCCTGGTGAAAAAGAAAGACGACGAGATAGAAGTGGTGTTGAAACAGATCCTCCCTGAAGCTTTCGCCGTTGTCAAGGAAACCTCCCGCCGTTTTGCGGAACAGGCGGAGATCGTTGCTTCGGCAACACCGCTTGACAGGGATCTGAGTGTGAAGAAAGAATATGTGCGGATCGAAGGGGACCAATCGATCTTCAAAAATACCTGGATGGCAGCGGGCAACCTCGTCACCTGGAACATGGTGCACTACGATGTTCAGTTGATCGGTGGTACCGTACTCCATGATGGTAAGATCGCAGAGATGGCAACGGGTGAAGGTAAAACCCTGGTGTCTACCCTGCCCGCCTATCTTAACGCCCTCGCGGGTGAAGGAGTTCACATCGTAACCGTGAATGATTACCTGGCGCGCAGGGACAGTGAATGGAACGGGACCATCTTTGAATGGCTGGGATTGACGGTAGACTGTATTGATAAACATGAGCCCAACAGTGAAGCACGTCGCAAAGCATATCTCTGCGACATCACCTATGGTACCAATAATGAATTTGGTTTCGATTACCTCCGCGATAATATGGTGCACTCAAAAGATGAGATGGTGCAACGCAAACATCATTTCGCGATGGTGGATGAGGTGGATAGTGTATTGATCGATGACGCCCGTACACCATTGATCATCTCCGGACCAGTGCCCAAAGGCGATGAGCAACAGTATTTCCAGCTTCGTCCACGCATCCAGCAACTGGTGGAAGTGCAGAAGCAGGTGGTGAATAAAAGTTTGCTGGAAGCAAAGCGACTTCTCGATGATGCCAACAAAAAAGAAGAGGGCGATGGCGGCCTGCACCTGATGCGAGCCTTCCGTGGATTACCGAAGAACAGTGCGTTGATCAAATACCTCAGTGAGCCCGGTGTAAGGGTGAAACTGCAGAAAGCAGAAAACTACTTCCTCGCGGAACAACAGAAGAAAATGCCTGAGGTAGATGCTGAATTGTATTTTCATATCGATGAGAAAAACAACCAGGTTGAACTCACTGAAAAAGGGTTGCAATACATCACCAAAGGTGGTGAAGATCCTAACTTCTTTGTACTGCCAGACCTGAGTACCTCATTGGCAGAGATTGAAAAACTGGCCAACACACCCGAGGAGAAACTGCAACAAAAAGAACTGGTGCTGCAAGATTATGCGCAGAAGGCTGACCGTATCCATACTGTTCAACAATTGCTTAAAGCATTCACCCTCTTTGATAAAGATGTTGAGTACGTTGTAATGGACGGCCAGGTGAAAATTGTAGATGAGCAGACAGGTCGTATCCTTGACGGAAGGCGCTACAGCGATGGCTTGCACCAGGCGATTGAGGCGAAAGAAAATGTGAAGATCGAAGCGGCCACACAGACCTACGCAACGATTACACTTCAGAACTATTTCAGGATGTATCACAAGCTGGCTGGTATGACGGGTACTGCGGAAACGGAGGCAGCGGAGTTGTGGAACATTTACAAGTTGGATGTAGTCACCATTCCCACCAACCTGCCGATGGTGCGTAAAGACAGTGAAGATCTGGTGTACAAAACCAAGCGTGAAAAATACAAGGCCGTCATTGATGAGATCGAAGCATTGCGGAATGCAGGCCGGCCGGTGCTTGTAGGTACCACTTCGGTGGAAGTGAGTGAGTTGTTGAGCAGGATGATGCAGGTGAAAAAGATCCCGCATAATGTATTGAACGCAAAACAGCACGCCCGGGAAGCACAGATCGTACAGGAGGCGGGTATGCCCGGTAATATCACCATCGCCACCAACATGGCGGGTAGGGGTACGGACATCAAACTCGGTCCTGGCGTGAAAGAAGCAGGTGGTCTGGCCATCATCGGTACAGAAAAACATGAGAGCAGGCGAGTTGACCGCCAGTTGCGCGGACGTGCGGGACGCCAGGGAGATCCCGGTTCCACACAGTTCTACATTTCTCTGGAAGACGATCTGATGCGCATGTTTGGTTCAGAAAGGATCGCATCGCTGATGGACAGGATGGGTTATAAAGAAGGCGAGGTGATCCAGCACTCCATGATCACGAGGAGTATTGAGCGTGCGCAGAAGAAAGTGGAAGAAAACAACTTCGGTATTCGTAAGCGCTTGTTGGAGTACGATGACGTGATGAACAAGCAGCGGAATGTGGTGTATACAAAGCGCCAGCACGCACTGTTTGGAGATCGTTTAGCGCTGGACCTGGACAATGCATTTTATGCGGTGGCGGAAGATCTGGTCAACGGTTACCAGGCGCAAAACAATTTTGAAGACTTCAAGCTTGCCGTGATCGTGAACTTCGGTATTGAAACTGCGATTAACGAAGAAGACCTGCAGAAAGGGAATACTTCGGCTGTAGCCAGCACTTTATATGAAGAGGCCATTGGCAACTACAATCGCAAGAAGAATGAGATGATGAAGCAGGCCCTGCCGGTATTCCAGAATGTGCGCACCACACAGGGTACACATATAGAAAACGTCATCGTTCCCTTCACCAATGGCACCAAGGGATTAAACGTGATCGCCAATCTGGACAAAACCATAAACACCGGTGGTGCTGAGTTGGCTGCTGCGCTGGAAAGAACGATCACCCTTGCGATGATCGATGACACCTGGAAAGAACACCTGCGTGCGATGGATGATTTGAAGCAGAGTGTGCAAACGGCGGTATACGAGCAGAAAGATCCGCTGGTGATTTATAAAACCACCGCTTTTGAACTGTTCAGCAATATGAACAGCGAGCTGAACCGCGATATTGTTTCCTTCCTTTGTTATGCGGGCATACCCATCCAGGAAAATGCATCACTGAAAGAAGGCAGGGAAGAAAAGACAGACATGAGTAAGATGAAGGTGAAGAAGGAAGAGCTGGTGAGCAGTGGCGGTGAACCGGGTATTGAGCAGGAAGCATATCATGATCCTTCGCCGGTAAAGCAGGATCCTGTTCGCGTGGGACCCAAAGTGGGCCGCAATGATCCATGTCCATGCGGCAGCGGTAAGAAGTTCAAAGCCTGCCACGGAAAGGACAGTTAGAAGATAAAGGGAGAAGTGCGAAGTACTTCACACTTCTCCCTTCATCTTCTCCCTTGCACCAGATGGTATAATTTTTGCAACATTTAGTTTATGAAACTTATCCTGGTTCTTTTGCTTGCCCTGCCCTTCGCTGCTGCAGCGCAAGTTGATGTTGTCAAGGACCATCGGCTAGACCTGCTGTTGAAAAAACAGGAAGAACTGAACCGGAAGGTTTATATGGACAATAACCGGACCGGACCGGGTTATCGCATCCTCGTGGTGAGCACAAACGACCGGCAGAAAGCCATCGATGTGAAAACAAAACTGATGCGGGAGTTTCCTTCAGAAAAGACCTATCTCATCTATCAATCGCCGGTATTTAAAATTCAGATCGGCAACTACAAAACCCGGCAGGACGCAGGTGCGCTCTTTAAGAAAATTCAGCGCATCTACCCTACTGGCGTGATCGTGATTCCTTCCACCATTGAGATGAAGCCGGAAGAAGAGCTTTCCCTGAACTAAAGCCAAGCGCTTTGTTGTATCTTCGATGAATGATCGCCAAGAGGATTAAGGAGTTAGCAGCAAGCTATGCGCCGGATATCATTGCCATCCGCCATCACCTGCATGCGCATCCTGAATTGAGTTACAAAGAATTTGAAACCTCGGCCTTTGTAAGACGCCAGCTGGATGCGTACGGTATCCCCTGGAAAATCATGGCCGATACCGGAGTGGTTGGTATTATTGAAGGCAGAAATCCATCGTCCCGTATCATTGCCCTCAGGGCGGATATGGACGCGCTTCCCATCCAGGAAGAAAACCAGGTACCATACCGTTCTGTCAACGCAGGCGTAATGCATGCCTGCGGTCATGATGTGCATACCAGCTGCCTGCTGGGTGCCGCAAGAATATTAAGTGAGACGAAAGAAGAATGGAAAGGAACCGTTAAACTGATCTTTCAACCCGGTGAAGAAAGAAACCCTGGCGGCGCAAGCATCATGATCCGCGAGGGCGTATTGGAATCCCCCAAACCATCCTGCATTGTTGGCTTACACGTGAATCCCCAATTGGAAACCGGCAAGCTCAGTTTCCGTGGCGGCAAAGTGATGGCCAGTGCTGATGAGATCTATATCACCGTTTCCGGCAAAGGCGGGCACGCTGCGGCACCACACAATACCACCGATGTGATCCTTGTGGCATCACATATTGTGGTAGGACTGCAACAAATTGTAAGCCGTAACAACAACCCTTTCTCCCCTTCCGTATTATCGATCTGCGCATTCAATGGCGGGTACACCACCAATGTGATCCCGAATGAAGTGAAACTGATGGGCACCTTCAGGGCCATGGATGAGCAATGGCGCTTCAAGGCACATGAATTGATCAGGCGTCATGTGGAGGCTATAGGGGAAGGCATGGGAGCCGAAGTGGACCTTACAATAGACGTAGGCTATCCGAATGTGTATAACGATGAGAACCTGCATGAGATCGCGATGGCCAGTGCGAAAGCATTTATGGGCGATGATCTGGTGGAAGAAACGGAACTGCGCATGGGTGCAGAAGATTTCGGTTACTATTCACAGTTAGTACGGGGATGTTTCTTCCGGCTCGGTACTGGAAATGTAGCCAAAGGCATCACATCAGGTGTACATACCCCTACATTTAATATTGACGAGAACGCTATTGAGATTGGCATGGGGATGATGGCGTATTTTGGCGCAACAATAGCTACCAGCTAGTAGCTATTAGCTAATTTTGAATTTTTTACTTGCTATATATGCATAACGATTTACGAAAAGAACAAGCCCTCGAATACCACGCGAAAGGGAGACCCGGAAAGATCGAGGTCATTCCCACCAAAGAAGCAAAAACACAACGTGACCTTTCCCTTGCCTATTCACCCGGTGTTGCAGAACCATGTATGGAGATCTTCCGTAATCCTGAAGATGTATACAAATACACTGCTAAGGGCAACCTGGTGGCCGTGATCAGCAACGGTACCGCTGTGCTTGGGTTGGGTGACATCGGCCCGGAAGCCGGAAAGCCGGTGATGGAAGGAAAGGGCGTACTGTTCAAGATCTTCGCAGACATTGATGTATTTGATATTGAGATCAACGAGAAGGACCCGGATAAATTTGTAGAGATCGTCAAGGCCCTGGAACCCACTTTTGGTGGCGTGAACCTGGAAGACATCAAGGCCCCGGAATGTTTTCATATTGAAAAACGATTGAAGGCCGAGATGAAGATCCCGGTGATGCATGACGATCAGCATGGAACAGCCATCATCAGTGCTGCTGCGCTGTTGAATGCGCTGGAGTTGCAGGAGAAAGACATAACAAAGATTAAATGTGTCGTGAATGGTGCGGGCGCTGCAGCCATCGCTTGCGTGGAACTATATATTGCGCTGGGAGCAAAAAGAGAGCACTTCCTGATGTTTGACTCGCACGGTCTTGTGCATTCTTCCAGAACGGATATGGATGATCGCAAATCAAAATTTGCCGTAGATCACGTTAGTGCAGACACAAAATTAGCAGATGCCGTGAAAAGTGCCGATGTATTCATCGGTCTTAGTAAGGGCGGCGTATTGAGTGGCGAGATGGTGAAAACCATGGCTGCCAAACCCATCGTGTTTGCGATGGCTAATCCTGATCCGGAGATCACCTGGGAAGAAGCAACAGGTGCGAGGGAAGACATCATCATGGCCACAGGAAGAAGTGATTATCCCAACCAGGTGAACAACGTATTGGGCTTTCCCTACATCTTTCGAGGTGCACTTGATGTGCGGGCAACAACCATCAATGAAGCCATGAAACTGGCCGCTGTAAAAGCGCTGGCAGAATTGGCCAGACTCACCGTACCAGATATTGTGAACATGGCGTACAATGAACAGAACATCGCATTCGGCCCCACCTATATCATTCCGAAACCACTCGATCCTCGATTACTCGAAATTGTGGCACCTGCAGTGGCCAAGGCCGCCATTGAAAGTGGTGTTGCACAGAAAACGATCAAAGACTGGGATGAATATGCGCTTCAACTGAATAAGCGCCTCGGACTGGATAACCAGCTTATGCGTGCCATCGGTAACAAGGCGCGCAAGGATCCGAAACGCGTGGTGTTTGTTGATGCGGAGAATGTGAAGATCCTGAAGACGGCGCAACTCAGCCAGGATGAAGGCATCGCCTATCCCATCCTGTTGGGTGATCCTAAAAAGATCCTCGCTATTGCAGAAGAAAACAGCATTGACCTGGAAGGCATTCCCATCCTTGATCCCAAAAGCGATGAGCTGGAATACAAGCGGGAAGAATATGGAAAACTATATTTCCAGAAAAGGCAACGACGTGGTGTGAACTATTATGAAGCCTTCAAAAAAATGAAGGACCGTACCCACTTCGGATGTATGATGGTAGAGAATGGTGATGCTGATGCGATGATCTCCGGACTTACGAGAAATTACCAGGACACCATCCGGCCTGCGATACATATCATCGGCACAGAGCCCGGTGTCAGCAAGATCGCCGGCATGTATATCATGCTGACCAACAAAGGACCTTTGTTCCTGGCAGATACAACCGTAAACTTTAACCCTACGGCGGAAGAACTTGCAAACATCACGCTGCTGGTGGCCAAAGAAGTGCGTTCTTTCGGCATCACACCAAGGGTGGCGATGTTAAGCTATTCAAACTTCGGCAGCAGCGATACGCCAGAGGCCAAACTCGTCAGGGAAGCACGGTCTATCGTAAAACAAAAGAATCCTTCTTTGATTGTGGATGGTGAGATCCAGGGCATCATGGCTTTTAACAAAGAGATCCTGCAAGACAACTATCCTTTCAGTGAACTCTTGCAAGGTGATGTGAACACCCTGATCTTTCCCAACCTCAGTGCAGGCAATATTGCTTACAACCTGTTGCAGGAAGTGGGCGGAGCAGACTCCATCGGTCCTGTGCTGCTGGGTCTGAACAAACCCGTGCACGTGTTGCAATTGGGTAGTTCAGTAAGGAGCATCTTTAATATGACACTGATCGCGGTTACGGACGCACAAATGAAAGCAGCCGCACAGGAACCCAAGGAACTCGTGAAGAAATCTGAATGGTGGTCCAAATTCCGGTTTGTATCGCATGAGATGTAATTGATGGAACAGATATCCAGGAAGAAGCGCATTTTCCCCGTGAGCCGTAGCTTCAGGAAATACCTCCGGAGCTACGGCAGGGAAAGCAAACTGCCTGTAACCTATGATACCCTTCGGCATTTCTCCGGCAGTGTACCCTTGTTTGACGACAAGGGCGTAGACACGCTCTGGGAAAGTGTTTTCTACCAGCCCTCCCTCACTGACGAGATCCACCGGGGATTGAAAAGAATTTATTCCAATTTAAAAGCAAGTGGATACACGCAGGCGGAAGAGCATTTGCATATTGAACGTATCGACTTCTGTGTATTCGGTAACAGCAAACCGTTCCGCATCAAGATCGTAAACAGTTATAATGAGGTGTACGATTACTTCTACATCAAGGTGGCTGATACTTCCAGGATACTTGGTCTTGAACTGGAGCACATGCTCTCCCCATATTGGATCAACTACCTCGTGGATGACCACACCCTTGTGGAGGAACATATTGCCGGCATCCCAGGAGACGTGTTCATCCACAAATACATGAACCGGCCGGAGTTCAATCCCAAGCGTATCGCCAAGGAGTTTGTAAAATTTAATGAGCGATGTTTTTTCCGTCTCTTGGGCGACATGCGCAGTTACAATTTTGTATTTGACATCACCCAGGATTTTGACGATATCCAGTTCAGGATGAGGGCCATCGATTTTGACCAGCAAAGTTACGAAGGCAGAAAGAACATGTACCTGCCCCAGTTTTTCAAGGAGAACAGTGTTTTTGTAGAACTGGTAGCGAAACACTTTAATCCGGACGTCATCCGGCAATACCAGGCTGAAGAACGTTCGGTGATTGTTAGGCGCATCCGCTCCCAACGGTACAGGATGAAAGATCTGCGGGATTCCCTGCTGGAAGACGATATCTCCACGCCTGAAAAAACCCGTGAACTGGCCGAAGAATTAGCTGCCTACCATGAGGATCCCCATTTCCTGCAATGCAAAACCATGTCTGAGATCCTCTCACATCATGTAAGGGATCTGATCTTTCCGGTGCATAAAGGTTAAATGTTATCCGTTAATCGTTATTTTGGGCCGGATTTCAGAATTAATGTAGTTCCATGAATTTTTTTACGCATCTGGGCCGGTTTCTGCTGATGATCAAGGGAATGTTTACCAAACCCGAGAACCTGAAGATGTATTGGAAAGAATTGATGCACCAGTGTTCGGAAATCGGCATCGGTTCCCTGGGTATTGTTGCCATCATTTCCGTATTCATTGGAGCGGTGTCAACCGTACAAACCGCTTATCAGTTGGTTAGTCCGATTATTCCGAAATCAACCATCGCACAGATCGTGCGGGACACGGTGATCCTTGAGTTCGCCCCTACCCTTACGTGTATTGTACTGGCCGGTGTGGTGGGCAGTAAGATCGCCAGTGAACTCGGCAATATGCGCGTGACTGAACAGATCGATGCACTCGAGATCATGGGCATCAATACCAAAGCCTACCTCGTTGCCCCGAAAATCACGGCTGCACTGATCGTGATCCCATTGTTGGTGGTGATAGCCGCAGTCCTCGGTATCTGGGGCGGACGCTTTGCCGGCTCAGCAGCAAATATCCTGTCAACGGAATCCTTTGACAAAGGTTTGTTGTTTGCATGGATGCCCTTCAATGCAACCTTTGCCCTGATCAAAGCCTATACATTTGCCTTTATCATATCCAGCATACCTGCTTATTATGGATACAATGTGCAAGGTGGCGCCCTGGAGATCGGAAGATCCAGTACCCAGTCTGTAGTAACAAGTTGTATCATGATCCTGTTCGCAGACTATGTACTTGCTGCTGTACTGCTCTAGTAACTCACCAAATATGATTGAAGTAAAGAATATCAAGAAAGGATTTGCGGATAAGATCGTCATCAATGATGTATCTGCGAAACTGGATACCGGGAAGTGTAACCTCATCATCGGTGCCAGCGGCAGCGGCAAAACCGTTTTGATGAAATGCCTCGTAGGGCTTTTTGAACCCGATGAAGGCGATATCATTTATGACGATCTGAATTTTACCAAAATGAATACCGCAGATCGCAAGGTAATGCGTCAGCAAATAGGTATGCTCTTCCAGGGTTCTGCGCTTTTTGACAGTATGACTGTGGAGGAAAATGTTTTCTTCCCCCTTGATATGTTCTCCAGCCTCTCGTATAAAGACAAAAGAAAAAGGGTACAAGAAGTACTGGACCGTGTGAATCTGCAAGGCGCCAATAAAAAGTTCCCGTCTGAAATTTCCGGCGGTATGAAAAAACGTGTAGGTATTGCAAGAGCCATCGTGCTCAATCCCAAATACCTGTTTTGCGACGAACCCAACTCAGGGTTGGATCCGCAAACCTCACTGGTCATCGACAAGCTCATTCATGAACTAACGGTTGATTTCAACATAACAACGGTGATCAATACCCATGATATGAACTCGGTGATGGAGATCGGGGATCATATCATCTATATGTACCAGGGCGATAAGGAATGGGAAGGATCTAATAAAGAGATCATCTTTTCCAAGAATGAGCGCCTCAATAGTTTCATTTTCGCGTCTAACTTCCTGCAGGATGCCAAGGACATGCGAATGCTGGAATCCAAGGGTAAGATCGATAACGATCGTGATATGGACAAACTGCTTAACACATGATCCGGAGGCTGTTGATGGCGATGGGGCTTCTTTGCTGCACCTGGCTGACGGCCCATGAATTCTGGCTGGAACCCCAAAAATTCAATCTTAAAAAAGGAGAAGCCCTAAAACTGAATTTTCGGGTGGGCGAAAACTTTCATGGCGAAAACTGGAACGGAACCCGGGCCTCCGTTGAAAGTCTATCTCTTTATTATAACGGTATCAAAGATGACCTGGAATCATTGATCCCCGAGGAAGAACCCGGTGATTCCCTCAACCTCCAATTTTTTGATGAAGGTACGGGCATGATCAGTTATCATTCAACAAATAAGCGCATAGAACTGGCTCCGGATAAATTCCTCGAATACCTGAAAGAGGATGGACTAGATAGTGCGATTGCTTACCGGGAAGCGCACCAGGAAACAGATTCCATCGGAAAAGAATATTACCAACGCAGCGTAAAAACGATTTTTCAAGTGGGCAAGCAGATGGATAAAACGTATAACATATCCTGTGGGCTGCCCCTAGAATTTATTCCCGCAAAACATCCCTATACCCTCACTAAAGGGCAGACCCTGAAACTCAGATTGTTGTATCATCAATCACCATTGAAAGACGCAAAAGTGAAAGTGTGGCATAAACTGAACGGTAAAGTAAAGATGGAAGAATACCGAAGTAATGCAAACGGTGAAATTCAATTTGTTCCGTCTCTTGCCGGGCGCTATATGGTTAGTGCGGTGCATATGCAGCATATCGATACAAGCATGACCACCCATTGGCAAAGTTATTGGGGAAGTATCACCTGGGGATATTAAATGAGTAGTACTGAAACTCAGGCTATTGCAAATCACAATCATTTTATTCATCGAATTATGCCACTCAGATGATATGATTGTTTAAACTTTGGCAGTATATTTGGCACACTCACGCAAATCGTTTTAAATCCACTCCCCCTTACAGTAACAACATCCAGGATCCTATCTTGATTTAAATCCTGTCCTGTGCGGCCAACGTCACCGTTAAACGCATAGTGAATGAAATTTTTTCGTACCCTGGTAATCCTGTTATGTGCAAGTATTTCCGTACAATCCCAGTCTGTTACCACCAATGGTAGTATCGCAGCCAATATCGGCAGATCCGGCGCCAGAAGCTGGAACATTGGAACAGCTACATCCACTGCCTTGCCGTTGAACAATGGCGTTTCCCGTACAGACTATCTATGGATCAGGGGATTTAACTTTTCCGATCTTCCCTCAAATATTTCTGTTAAATCACTTACAGTGACCTTTACAAGGCAGGCAGATGCCACAGCTACTGATGATGAAGTGCGACTGGTATTAGGGGGCGTGGTTTACAGCGGATCAAACAGCAATGCCGCCATTATTCCCACCACCTGGCCTGGCGAGGCTTCATCGCAAACCTATACCTTCCCTGCTGCAGCATTAGCAGTATTGAATACCACTGAATTGCAAAAAGCGAATTTTGGCGTGGCGATCGCTGCACTAAGAAAGGCCGGAAACATCACTGCCACGGTGAACAATTCTGCCAAGATAGTTGTGACTTATGAAATTGTAAGACAGCTAATACTCACCAACTTCAATGTCTCTGTGAATGCTTCCAACCACGTTGACATTCGGTTCACCACTTCCACTGAAGAAAATATTGAAAATATCTATGTGGAACGATCTACAGATGCAAATCGGTTTGAAAAGATCTTCACCATTGCGCCTGTTGGAGCGCGAAATGTGTACACAGCTTATTCAGTTACGGACAAAGCGCCTGCGCAAGGCACCAATTACTACCGCATTACAGAAGTAGATAAAAATGGACGATGGGCCACCTATGTCACCAAAACAGTGAACATCATCAGCAGAGGGGCTGCATTCTCAGCTTATTATAATGGCAGTCAGGTCATAGCGAGCATCAGTAATACACCTGGCATCTACCATATTGCCATCGCAGATGTATCCGGCGCTATTCTTTCAAGACAACAGCATACGATGAACGGGAAGTCGGCGATACTAAACCTGCCTGCGCCTTCAAGAACCGGCATATATATTATTGTGCTGGATGGTCAGGGTGTACACGAAATCTTACGAATGGCTATCTGCAAATAGGATCAATACATAATATTCATTTTTAAGGCAATGGCGTTCCATTGCCTTTTTTATTGATCTTCTCGCGATCAAGTTTTCGTAAAACTACAAATCCATTTCGATGTAGATTTATTCCATTCGTCTATAATCACAACTACTACATCGTTGTTCCTCAGTGATCGTTTATTCCACTCATCTACGATAAGGGCATGTTGGTCGAAACCCACCATCCTAACATTGCGTAGCCCGAATAGTGATTTTACTTTTGACTCGTATAGATACAGAAGCAGCTCACGATTCTTCCGGTAACTACAAGCAAAAACAATGCGCAGAAAACATGAAAAGGATTTTTTCACTCTTGATTGTTATGACTGCAGCAAACGCCGGATATGGCCAAGTGATAACCAGAACTGGATCAACGGTGTCAAGCATCAACAATCCTGATAATGCCAGGACATGGTCAGTGGGTAGTTCTGCTTCAACGGCAGGTGTACTGAATCCTTCATTTACAGAGACCGACTATATGGTTGTAAAGGGATTTGATTTTGCTTCACTTCCGGTAAATATTGTAGTAACCGGTTTCACTGTAAGTTTCAACAGGTCAGCAAGTGGTGGCGCTTTGGATAGTGCAGTAAGGATTGTGCTGGATGGTGCGATTTATTTTGCAAACAATAGTAATGCTGCGGCGGCACCCACAACATGGACTGCTTCCAACAATGCTGCAACCTACACCTTCAATACGGCTGCACTAAGTGCGTTGAATTCTGCTGATTTTAAGAATGCCGACTTTGGGGTGGCCATTCTCGCCAGAAGGAACGCCAGCAACACTTCCTTATCGGTGGATAATGTTGTGAGCATTGCACTCACATATTCAACCCTTGCACCATTGATCCTTACAGATTTCTCTGTAAATAAGAATGAGAGCAATCAGGTAGATATCAGGTTTTCAACAGCAACAGAAGATAATGTAGCGTACATCTACGTAGAGCGTTCTACAGATGGCAAATCGTTTGAAAAACTGTTCACCATCACCCCGCGTGGCGTAAGAAATGTATACGGTCATTACTCACTGACAGATAAGTCACCTGTAAAAGGAAACAACTATTACAGGGTAACTGAGGTAGATAAGAATGGCAGGTGGTTTTTCTATATGACTAAGATGGTAAATATTTCAGTAAAGGCCAATGTATTCAGCGCATATTATGATGGTTCAAAGATCAATGTGGGCATCAGTACATTGTCTGGTCAATATGAAGTAATGCTTGCTGACAAGTCTGGAAGGATTATCGGCAGCAAGATGATTAACATGTATGGGAATTCAGCACAAACGATATTAGATGTACCGAATAGATCTTCGATCTATGTGGTAGTACTTAAAGGAAACGGTATCCATGAAGCCAAGCAGATCATGATTATGAAATAATCTGATCGATTTTTTTCCGTCACCCTTAAAATGTGGAGTATGGGGATCAGGGGCGAAATGATGGTCAGGATCTTTGACTCCAACGGCCGGCAGGTGGACCAGCAATCCTTCAGGCTTAACGGAACCAGCTCAGCAACGAGCTTACCGGCACCGGCAAGAAGCGGCGTCTATTATGTAACCCTTAGCAATGGCGCTTATACAGAAACCACAAAAGTATTTATAGCCCGATAAACCCAAGCCTTTCTATGCGTGATGCAAACCCTGCCGGAATAAATATGAAGGCGGGGTTTTGTATTTTTTGGGGTTGTCTACCGTAATTAGCCCTATATTTGCGCGACCTAAACAGATCTCACATGGCGGTTTTAGTCGATAAAAACTCAAAGGTTATTGTTCAGGGATTTACCGGCACGGAAGGCTCCTTCCACGCCTCCCAAATGATTGAATATGGTACCAACCTGGTTGGTGGTGTAACCCCCGGTAAAGGCGGTACCCTCCACCTGGAAAAGCCCGTTTTTAATACCGTAGCTGATGCCGTTAAGCAGACCGGCGCAAACGTCAGCATCATCTTCGTTCCCCCGGCTTTCGCTGCCGATGCAGTGATGGAAGCCGCAGACGCAGGAATTGCCTTGGTGGTTTGTATCACCGAAGGCATTCCCGTCCAGGACATGGTGAAAGTGAAAAACTACCTGCAAGGCAAGAACACCCGCCTCATCGGCCCTAACTGTCCCGGTGTCATCACCGCAGGTGAATGCAAAGTGGGTATCATGCCCGGTTTCATCTTCAAGAAAGGCAATATCGGTATCGTTTCTAAATCAGGTACGCTGACCTATGAGGCAGCCGACCAGATCGTGAAAGCCGGTATGGGTATCACTACGGCCATCGGTATTGGCGGTGACCCCATCATCGGCACCACCACCAAAGAAGCCGTTGAACTGTTCATGAACGATCCTGAAACCAAGGGCATCGTGATGATCGGTGAGATCGGCGGTGGTATGGAAGCCGAAGCAGCCAACTGGATCAAAGCCAATGGCACAAAGCCGGTTGTAGGTTTCATCGCCGGCCAAACGGCTCCTCCCGGCAGGCGCATGGGCCACGCCGGTGCGATCATCGGCGGTTCCGATGACACCGCAGAAGCCAAAATGCGCATTATGCGTGAATGTGGCATCCACGTGGTAGACAGCCCGGCGGATATTGGGAAGACGATGGCGGCAGTAATAAAATAGTTAACCGTTAGTGGTTATTGGTTATTGCTGAATAACCAATAACATTATAACACATAAAAGGAAAGGATCGCAGAATTGCGATCCTTTCCTTTTATGTAAATTACCGTTCCCATGCATCTTACAAGACGAACATGAAGCTTTTGCGCATGAAACATATTACCGTAGTCCTGACCATCATAACCCTGTTATTCAGCTGTAAAATGACGCAGAAAATACCCACCGACTATTCCGCGCTTTGGGAAAAAGTAGAACAACTGGTCAATAAAGAAGGCCTTACCAAATCTGCCATTGCCGAAGTAAAATCCATTTATACCCTCGCGGAAAAAGAAAACCAGCCGGCACAGAAGATCAGGGCCCTGGTTTACCTCACGGAACTGATGGAAGATGTTACCGATGATGAAAGCCGGGAAACCATCGAGATGATACGTAAGGACCTGCAAAGTGCCAAGGCCCCTGAAAAACAGCTGCTGCATTCCATCCTTGCTTCCCGCTATCAACAGATCTATGAAGAAAATCAATGGGAGATCATGGAGCGGACGCCACTCGGCACTCCTGATGAACTGGACCCCAATGAATGGAGTACCAAAGCGTTTCATGATTTCATTAGTAAGCACTATCTCGCGTCACTGGAAAACCCTGCCCTGCTGCGAGAGACTTCCTTGAAAGACTATCAACCGCTCATTAAAAAAGGAAACGCCTCTGCGCTCCGCCCTACGCTTTATGATCTGCTTGCGCACCAGGCGTTGAATTATTTTAAACGCAATGAACGCGATCTGCCGGATCCTATCAACGTATTCCAGGTCAACGACGCTGCAGCATTCGCGTCGGCCAAAACTTTCGCCAACACCAGCTTCCATACAGAAGATAGTAGTTCGTTGAGCTTCCGTGCACTTACCATATATCAGGAATTGATTCGGCTACACCTGAACGATAGTGATCCTTCCGCATTGATTGATGTTGATCTGGAAAGACTTCGTTACATGAATGAAGTGGCCGTGAGTGGCAATAAAGATGAACAATACATTGAGGCGCTCGAACAACTGGCTGTGCGATATCCGCAGCATCCCATGGCTGCTGCAGCCAAAGTGGAAGCGCTTTCTGCAACCCTGCGCAACAACGAGGAATTTAATCCCAAGACCGATCCTCCATCCAAACAATTCATCAAGGTGGAGCTGGCAAAGGCATTCCGCGAGATCGCCGACAAATTCCCGAATACCCAGGCAGGCTATAACGCGCAACAACAATGGCTTGCTATCACGGATACTATTATATCTGCGCAGACGGAAAAAGTAAACGTACCCAACAAGCCTTTTCTGTCGCTCGTAAAATTCCGCAACGCCAAACAACTCTACTATCGGATCATCTCTTTGGAGATGGACCAGCCCTTTATGCAGCGCACGGAAACCTATTGGCAGGATCTTGCGAAGCTTCCATACCTCAAACAATCGCGCGTGATCCTTCCCGATCCCGGCGACCTGCGGGAGCATAGTGTTGAATTGGGGATCGATGGGTTGCCGGTGGGCAGGTACGCACTTCTTGTTGGCGTGACGGACCAGTTTACTGATGAGTCTAGCCCAATATCCGTTCAGTATTTCCACGTCTCCAATATTTCATTCATTCAGAATGGAATGGATTACTATTTCCTGGATCGATATACAGGTAAGCCTTTAGCGAGCGCAGAGATACGGCTGGTGCAACATCAGTTTGACTACAAAAAACAAAGCCATTCCTTCAAACCAGTGAGTACATTCAAAACTGACGGCAATGGCTACACGAAGATCAGTGTGCCGGCGGCATTCTATGGCAACTATACGATGGATATCCGAAATGGAGGCGATAGGCTTTTTACTTCAGAAGAAAATTACAATTATAATAATCAGCGCGAGAAGGAAAAAGAATTTGACGTGGATGGCGTCTTGTTTACGGACCGTGCCATCTACCGTCCGGGACAGCCGCTTTACTTCAAGGGAATCCTGATCAACAAGGACAGCAAAGGAAAGAGGAATTCGGTTATTCCTGGCCGTAAGGTTACGGTAAACCTCAATGATCCCAATGGTGAAAAAGTAACTTCGATAGATCTTACCTCCAATGCTTATGGATCGATCCATGGCCAGTTCACTATTCCGGACGACCGCCTCACAGGAGATTATGATCTGGAGATCGATGACATTGCTTCCGTGAACTTTAAGGTGGAAGAATACAAACGCCCCAGTTTTGAAGTGAAATTTGATACGCTGAAAAAAGCATTCAGACTGAAGGATGAAGTCACCGTTAGCGGTTCAGTAGCAGGGCTCGCAGGGAATATGCTGAACAATGCAAGGGTGAAATACCGTGTGGTCAGGGAAACACGCATGCCCTGGTGGTGGGGTTGGTATCGTCCGTCTCCGAGAGGAAGCAATGCAGAGATCGCCAATGGTGTAGTGAAGAGCGATGCCAATGGAAAATTCGATATCAAGTTTGACGCACTGCCGGATCTCAGCGTAGACAAAAAGTCTTCCCCGCTGTTTACATACACCGTTTATGCAGATGCCACAGATAACAGCGGTGAAACCAGGATCGGAAACAAATCCCTGACCATCGGCTACCAATCCATGGAACTACGGATGAGCCTTCCATCCACCGTGATACCCAATAGTCTTAACGCACTCAAGCTGAAAGTAACCAACCTTGAAGGACAACCACTATCGGCAACGGTGCAACTCAGCATTAGCAAACTGCAGACACCCGGAAGGATGTTGAAAGATCGTTATTGGGAAACACCGGATTTGGCGTTAATGGAAAAAGCCACATTCATCAAACATTTTCCTCATGATGCATATCTTGAAGAAAACAATTCGCGGGAATGGAAATCCACAGGCATCGCGGCATCAGCCACGCAAACGGTGAAAGATGGCGATTCCATCAAGTTTAATTTGTTGAAACCGGGCTGGTATCGCATCAAGTTAGATGCAAGAGACAGCTATGGCGAGCCCGTAATGGCTGAACAGGATATTCAAATCATCGATACAAAAAAAGTATTGAACAACGAGCCTGCTTATGTGCTGAATCAGACGCCACAACAACCGGCAGAGCCTGGGATTGAAGTTGGATTGGCCTATGGTTCTTTTGCCGATAGCATCACCTGGTTAAGAACCATTTCCGATGGCAATGGAGAAGGCAATACAAAACTACTGAACTCCGGCAGTGGTATCCAGCAACTGCGCATCAAAGCCACGGAAAATGATCGTGGCGGTATTGCCGTAAACCATGTATTCGTGAAACACAATCGCGTTCACCAGGTGCAGCAAATCGTGAATGTACCCTGGAGCAATAAAGATCTGCAAGTGAGTACAGTTATCTACCGTGACAAACTATTGCCTGGCAGTAAAGAAACCTGGAAAGTAAAGATCAGTGGATTGAAAACGGACCAATTGGCGGCTGAACTCCTGACCAGTATGTACGATGCCTCGCTGGATCAGTTTGTGCAACATGGTTGGAACTGGCCCTCGCTATTTCACCAGGTGCAGCAGGTAAATTGGTATGGCAACTGGAACTTTATGGCTGAAAGTCCGGAGCTGCGTTCCAACTACCGAAAATTCCAGGGCAGACCCATTGCAGCCGTAATCTACGATGAATGGGTATGGGCGGAGCAACGATATGGTGGCCGTAGAGTACTTTATGAGGTGTCAGCAAATCTAGCAATGGCAGATAGTGCTGAGTTTGAAGGCAGACCAGGTGCTGCGCCTGCTACCGCTCTAAAATTTACTTTACCCAAAGTAGTTGCTGACGATGAAATGAACAAAAAGGCAGAACTCGATGAGATGGTCGTTGTGGGCTATACCACCAAAAGCAAGCAACCACCTCCAACCCCCGAAAGCGAGCCGATCGCAGCCAGAAAAGTCTTCACAGAAACTGCATTCTTCTTACCCAATCTAACCACCGACAAAGACGGCAATATTGAATTCAGTTTCACCATGCCGGAGAGTCTGACGAAGTGGAAGTGGATGAGCTTTGCGCACACGAAAAATTTGGCAACGGGCATGATGATCAAAGAGATCGTTACACAGAAAGAATTGATGATCCAACCCAATATGCCGAGGTTTCTTCGCGAGGGTGATAGGATCATTTTATCTGCGCGCGTGAGTAATCTCGCCGACAAAGCAGTGACCGGCGAAGCAGTATTGCAGCTCATCGATCCCGAAACCAATGCACCTGTGGATGGCCTCTTTAAAAATGCATTCCCCACGCAGTACTTCACTGCGGAATCCAAACAAACCACCGCGGTGCAGTTTGAAGTGGAAGTACCCAATCAATTCACGAAGCCGCTGCAGTATCGCATTATCGCCAAGGCCGGAAACAACAGTGACGGTGAAGAAAATGTACTGCCCGTGCTCTCCAACCGCATGATGGTGACGGAATCCTTACCACTGCAAATGCTTGGCGACGGACAACAAACATTTACATTAAACAAATTACTGAATAACAATTCTAACTCACTAACCAATCACCTCATAACCGTAGAATACAGCACCAACCCGGCCTGGTATGCCGTGCTGGCCCTGCCCTATTTGATGGAGTATCCTTATGAGTGTTCTGAGCAAACTTTTTCACGCTACTATGCCAATACCATCGCGGCAAATGTGGCCAATAGTTCGCCCGCTATCAAGACCATGTTTGAAAAATGGAAGACCGAAGATTCATCGGCCCTCGTATCAAACCTGATGAAAAACCAGCAGCTGAAACAACTGATGCTGGAACAAACACCATGGGTCTTTGAAGCCAAGAGTGAATCACAACAAAGAAGAAATATTGCACTCTTGTTTGACCTGCATCGGCTAGCCAGTGAAGGCAGGAAAACCCTTCGCAAACTCGCAGACATGCAGAATGCCGATGGCAGCTTCCCTTGGTTCAAGGGCGGACCTGCTAATCGATATATTACGCAGCATATTATCTTAGGCATGGGACGGTTGATGCAGGTTGAAGGTGGAAGGTTGGAGGTTGAAGAAATCCTCGAGAAGGCATTACCCTATCTGGATGACGAAATGAGTGAAGACTATAAGAACCTGATCAAGTATAAAGCAGACCTCACCAAACAACAACTGAGCTACACGCAGGTACAATACTTGTACATGCGCAGTTTCTTCGAGGACTCCATCGATACAAAAAATAAAAAAGCATTCGATTACTACATGTCGCAGGCCAAACAATATTGGCTGAAGTTGGACAGGCAGAGCCAGGCGATGATTGCCATCGTATTGCATCGAGCAAAGGATAAGGTTACGCCGCAAGCTATTTTGGAGAGCCTGAAAGAAAATGCTATAGATAACCCAACCCTCGGCATGTATTGGAAAGAAAATACCAGAGGATATTTCTGGTACCAGGCACCCGTGGAAACACAGAGTCTATTGATCGAAGCATTTGATGAAGCCGGAACAGATAAACTCGCTGTAGAAAAAATGAAGCTATGGTTGCTGAACCAAAAGCGCGTCCAGGACTGGGAGACCACCAAGGCTACCGCCGACGCCATCTATGCGCTCGTGAGAAAGGGCAACAACTGGTTAAATGCGAATCCATCTGTAGAGATCACGCTGGGCAATATGCCCATCAGGTTTCAGGGGCAGGAAGCAGGGACAGGCTATACCAGCACCGTGATTGAAGGCCCTAAAGTGAAGAATGAAATGGGAAAAGTTACCGTAAAAATGAGTGGCACGGGCGGAAACGGGCTGAGCTGGGGTGCCTTGCACTGGCAGTACTTCGAGGACATGGACAAGATCACATCGGCCAATACTTCCCTGAGCCTGGCTAAGCAGTTCTTCATTGAGCGGAATGGCAAATCAGGACCGGTGCTGGAAGAATTGAAAGAAGGCAATACGCTGCGTGTGGGCGATAAACTGAAGGTGCGCGTGGTGCTGAAAACGGACCGGGATATGGAGTTCATGCACCTCAAAGACATGCGGGCTTCGGGTACCGAGCCGGTGAACGTACTTAGCGGATACCGCTGGCAGGGCGGCCTGGGCTATTACGAGGCCACCAAGGATGCCAGCACCGACTTTTTCTTTGACCTGTTGCCCAATGGCACCTGGGTCTTTGAATACCCCCTGTTTGTGACCCATGCGGGACAGTTCACTGCGGGCATCAGCACCATCCAGAGCATGTATGCACCGGAATTCAACGCGCATTCCCAGGGCACGAAGATCGGCGCGGAGCCACGGGATTAGGTTGAATTGTAGTATTTTCGCCGACTATTTCAGGCTCATGAATAACGAAAAAATTTACTACATCCCGGCGAGGTTCCGGCGCATTGAAAACCTGCACATCCTGTTCTGGCTGATCAAGGACCTGTGCTGGGCCATGAATTT
>JBKCVJ010000033.1:0-10630 GCA_046317915.1 Sphingobacteriales bacterium | reverse complement strand
GAAACGGCGAGTGTTGCATTGGCGCCGAGTTTGTTTTTATTTTCTGTGCCATCGATCTCGATTAATCGGGAGTCAATAAACGCCTGTTCATTTACATTGAGACCGATGAGTTGATCCGCAATTTCTTCGTTCACATTGTGTATTGCTTTAAGTACACCTCTGCCCATATAGATCGATTTGTCATTATCCCTGAGTTCAACGGCTTCATGTTTGCCGGTTGATGCGCCTGATGGCACTGCGGCCCTTCCAAGTGCGCCGTTTTCTGTGATCACATCTACCTCAACAGTTGGGTTTCCTCGGCTATCAAGAATTTGCCTGGCGCGTACATCGGTGATAAAGCTCATTTCAGTTCTTTTATTTAATTGACTATTTAAGGTTGGCCGTAAGGTCCCGAAAAACTTCTTCGAGGTTGCGGCTTTCGGTCTGTAAAGAAACGATATTCAGGCTATGCTGCAAAGCCATCTCCATGAGTTGTTTGTTAAGTTGTTCGGTATCATGGGTTCCCAACAGCCAGGTGTTTGCGTCCCTTTTTTCCGCGCTGATCACAGCAGGGAGCCTGTTCAACCATTCTTGTTCCAGCACTTCCCGGAAACTTACACGAATAGAAAGATGCTTTGATCCACGGGACAAGTTCTCCAGTTTGTCGTCCGCCACCAGCTTCCCCTTGTTGATGATGATCACACGGTCACAAAGCGCCTCCACTTCCTGGAGGATATGGGAGGAGAACAAAACGGTTTTAGCTTCGCCGAGTGTTTTGATCACATCCCGGATCTCGATGATCTGGTTGGGATCCAGTCCGGAAGTAGGCTCGTCAAGGATCAGCACTTCCGGGTCATGGATGAGCGCCGCGGCCAGGCCCACCCGCTGTTTATAGCCCTTGGACAACTGCCCGATCTTTTTATGTTTTTCGGGTGTAAGCCCGGTAACACCGATCACTTTTTCGATGGCCCGCTGTGGATTAGCGACCCGGTGAATACCAGCTATGAATTCAAGGTATTCCCGCACATACATATCAAAATAGAGTGGGTTAGCTTCCGGGAGGTAGCCGATCTTTTTCTTGCGTTCATTGATGGGGTCGCCAGACTTGATGCCGGCTACTTCAATTTGACCGCCATCGGGTTCAAGATATCCGGTGATCATTTTCATGGTCGTGGATTTCCCGGCACCATTCGGACCCAGGAAGCCAACGATCTCACCTTTTTGAATGGAAAAAGAGACATCATCAACGGCCCGTTGTTCACCGTATACTTTTTGTAAGCCCTTGACAGTGATAGACATATTCCAAAGATAAGGACTAGTAATTAGCAATTGACAATTGGCAATTAACAATTGGCACTAGTCTTTAATAACTAGTGTTAATTGTCAATTGCTAACTGCTAATTGTTAATTACTGTTGTATGGTCACCGTGGTTCCTATCGGCAGCATTTCATACAACTCAAATATATCTGAGTATTTAGTGGAGATACATCCATTGGTCCAGTTCATGAACTTGTCAACCGCGTATTCTTCGCTGGGTTTGGTTCCATGAATGCCTATTCCCCCGCCAATTTTGGCTGACTTAGGGATGGCGCCCTGGGTTCTGCGTTCCTGGAAGCGTTTGACACTTTCGTCATTGGGATAATCCAACAGGAGGAAGCATCCCCAGTCTTTATGGTATTTTTTAGCGACGATCTTAAAGCTGCCATCGGGCGTTAGCCTGTCGCCTTCCATTTTTTTATCAGATTGATTCTTATTGCCGAACACAACCGGGTAGGTGGCTACCCAGCCGTCAGTGTCATAGACGGTCATTTCATATTCGGATTTATCGATCACCACCTTATAGGGTGAAGACGGGGCCGAAAAACCAAGCAGGTACGAAAGAATGAGCAACAACATAGCTAAACGATGATATTATATTCAACGTTTAAAGCTCAACACTATTTTGTTACCAGAGAGATAAGAAAACGTGAATGTTGATAACATACACATTCTCATAGCCTTAATGGCTAACCACGGCACTAAGTGTTTTTGCTTCAGCGATCATTTCTTTCAGGGTGTCAATGGCGGGAACCCTGCCACTGATGCCAAATTTCTCATTGACGTCCAGCAATTTGGTGTGCAGGTTTTCCGCATTGCGGTTGGCAAATTCTTTTACCGAATCCACGCCTGCTGCTTCCAGCAGCTCAGAGATCTGTCCAGCCACACCCTTGATGCGCATCAGATCCGCATGATTAACCCAGGTAAGGATCAGTGATTCCGGAATACCGGTTTTGTCTGCCAGGTCAACACGGTCTTTCTTTTTTCCACCGTATTGTAAGAGGTCCGAAGTTGTGTTGATGCCAATGCGACCCAGTTTTTCTGCGTAGGTAGGGCCGATGCCTTCGATGTCAATTACTTTGTAGGACATAGTGTCAATTTAAATTGAAAAGTAAAAATTAAAAAGTAAAAGCAAATTACTTTTTCCTTTTTAATTTTTACTTAAAAATTCGCCTACCAGGTGTCCGCACTGAACCGGATCCCTACATTATAAGGGTATTGCTCAATTCCATATTTGTGGAGGGGTGTGAAGGCGTAGGAACCAAAGAGTTTCACAGGACCGATGCCCAATTCTGCAACATAGGCCAGCTTCCATCTTTCCAGGTTGAAATCGGTTTTCTCTTTCTGCTTGCCGCGTTCATCGCTTTTCTGTTTCTGACGGGCACTGTAGAGGAAGCCACCACTAACGCCTACGCTCAGTTGTATCCCCCCGTTTCGTGCATTTGGCGTTGCATTGAAGTTCAACATCAATGGCGCAGTAAAGTAATCCGCTGCAAGCTTATTTTTTGAGAACAGCACATCATCCCTTTTTACGAAAACGGTACCACCGTCTACATAGGTGATGGGTGTTTTGTAATAGTAATTGTTGTTCTCGATACCGAAACCATATTGCAGATTGATCACATGTTTATACAGATTCAAACGCTGCATGAAAAACCAAAGACTGAAGTTAGAGATCCTGATCCCCTTGGTGGCGAAGTCGCCTTCGTATAACGGGTTACCCTGTGGATTCTGGAGAAAGCCTTGTGCCTCTGCGGTATTGTAATTTGTTTTGTCGTTAAACCCTGAATAACCAATATCAAATACCAACCAGTTGGTGCTGATGTTGCTGCGTTTGTAGGTTCTTTTTTTGTACGTGGGATTGTTGGTGACGTCATAATTTGAACCGCCCTTGTTGACGATGATGATACTTCCCACACGGATGGTATCACCGCCTTCCTTGGGTTTGGTTGTGTCCGATTGGCAATATCCTGCCTGGTAACATGCTGCTGCCAGCATGAGCATCATTAGTTTTTTCATACATCCTTTTTTTTGCGTCTTTAATTTATCTGGGTAATCCTATTTCGAAGTTTGCAACTTTCACCACCGCTTTTTCAGGATCTGGGTTTGTTGCTTTATTGTAGATACGGTTCACTTTTCTGATCAGGCCGCGAAATCCTTTTCTGGACTTGGTTTCATCGCCGGTAAATTCTTCCTGGCCATTGAACTGTTCCTGGTTTAACGCATCAGAAACATAATCTGTTTTTACATTCATCGCTAAAGGTTCCTGCACTTGCGTGGTGTTGTTCTGAGGCATTTGAATACCCGGCACAACTACTTTTTCTTCAGTTCCTTTTTCTGTCTGCTCCACTTGTACCGATGTTATATTGGTATTACGATCAACAGAAGCGTATGTTACAGGAGGTGCATTTTTATTGTCTGGAATTTTTCCTTGCTGCGTTTGCAAAACAGTTGCCGTTGCATTTGAAGGATCAGTTTGTTTCAACGGTTGTTGACCCACTGCAGCAGGTTCTAACAATTCTTGCTTCTGATCATTAGGCTCATCTTTTTGGGCTGATGTTGTTTCCTGATCAGCGGCTCCACCTTGTTCTACCTTGGCAACTGCAGGTCCGATGGTGGTTTCAGCAGCGGGCTGACGATTGACCCATAAAAGTCCGGCCAGCAGGATCACTGCTGCAGCAACGGCAACCCTTATCCAGCGCATTTGGAAGACCATTACAGGCTTTTCTTCATGCCGATACAGCGAAGCTTTATCCGGGAAAACAATTGTTTCTTCTGGCAACTTGGTCTGTTTCAGCAATGCAATGTTTTGCATGGCTTCGGGGTTTGCACTGGTGAAAGCTTCTACCTCAGCCGCGCGCGAACTACTCAACTCTCCATCGATCCATTGAATTTGTAACTCTTCAATATTACCTGCATGGATCTCATCTGCATTCCTGAATAGTTCTTCTTTACCCAGGAAGCTAACCGTTTCAGGCGTCAGCCGGGTCTCGAGGTACATGTCCAGTTCAGGCTTCAGTTCAGGATGCTCCAGCAGAAATGCTTCCACATCCTTTACTTCCTGCGCAGTCAACTCCTCGTCAACATACAGAAGGAAGTAGTCCTCGTAGTTATCTATATGTATGGGTTGACGATTCATGATCTTTTCTTTAAATGACGTTTTCGGGTGTTACAAGGTAATTCTTCAGTTGCACCCTTGCCCTGTGCAGGTACACTTTTACCTGGCTTTCACTAAGGCCCATGATCTTTCCGATCTCTTCATATGAATATCCTTCATAGTCTTTCAACATCACCAGGGACCGTTGGGTCTCGTTCAAACGCGCCAGGGCCTCATTCAGTATCTTCTTCAAATCGTCCTGCGGTTTGTTCGTAACCTTCGCAGTTTCTGCAAACTCACCCTTCAGACTCACCCTTTTCTCTTTCCTCAAATGATCGATCATGGTATTATGGGCGATGGTGAACAGGTAAGATTTTGCCGTAAGCATGTCAACCCCATCCCTGTTGCGCCAGAGTTTCTCAAAAGCGGACTGCACCACGTCCCGGGCGTCATCCTCATGACGTAAGTTCTTGAGAATGAACCGGTATACATTGTCTGCATAGCTTTTTACGCATTCATTGTACTCTCTTTCGGTCATGTGTTTGTTCTGGTGTGAAATTACCTATCTATGGGGTAATACGGACGAAGAAAAGAATAGTTACAAAAAAGCCTCCCAAAAAAGAGAGGCAAAAAAATAGCTATTAGCTACTAGCTATTAGCTATTACAGTTTGACGATGTTTTCCCAAAGCTGAAGGGATGCCCGTTTAAGGACCGTTCCCTGGGCAGGTTCCCTGCAAATTTCCTTTTCAGGGGTAGCCTCCCGGCTTTTGGAGCCTTTAATTCCTATCCATGCGCTTAATGCCAATGCTGTAAAGCATACGATCGTCCATATAGTCATTTTCCTGGCTCTCATCTCAGTTTATTTGATATATAAGACGAAGATATTTGGGAAAAGTTACAGGAAAGGTTAAATGTTCTAAAATATCGCAATACCTCATTGGAGAGGTCGCAGGTTGCAGGTTGCAGGTCGCAGGTGATCATTCTGCGAACTCGCGACCTGCAGCCTGCGAACTCGCGACCTGCAGCCTGCGAACTGTTTTAGTATATTTGTTGTTCCTAAACACTGATTATGAACGAGAAAATGGTAGAGCGCCTGAAACATGAACTGGAGGAGATCAGGCAGAATGGATTGTTTAAGACCGAAAGGATCATAGAAAGCCCGCAGGGCGCCGTGATAAGGGTAGGCAACAAGCAGGTGATCAACCTCTGCGCCAACAATTACCTCGGACTGAGCTCTCATCCTAAAGTGGTTGCGGCAGCCAAGAAATACATTGACCACAGGGGGTACGGCCTATCCAGCGTACGCTTCATCTGTGGTACGCAAGACATCCATAAAGAACTTGAACAGAAGATATCTACCTTCCTCGGAACCGAGGATACGATCCTCTATGCGGCGGCATTTGACGCCAATGGCGGGCTATTTGAGCCTCTGTTCAATGACCAGGACGCTATCATTTCTGACGAGCTGAACCATGCTTCTATCATAGACGGGGTAAGGCTTTGCAAGGCACAGCGGTTTCGCTACCTCCATAATAATATGGAAGACCTTGAAGCCAAACTAAAAGAAGCGGCAGGTGCTAGAACCCGGGTCATCGTGACCGATGGTTCTTTCAGCATGGATGGGACCATTGCGCAGCTCGATAAGATCTGTGCGCTGGCGGACCAGTATGATGCTGCTGTGATGATCGATGAATGCCATTCTTCCGGATTTCTCGGAAAAACAGGCAGGGGAACCCATGAATACCGGGGTGTGATGGGCCGCATCGATATCATCACCGGCACCCTTGGAAAAGCCCTGGGTGGTGCATCCGGTGGATTCACGAGCGGCAGGAAAGAAGTGATTGAAATGCTTCGTCAGCGTTCCAGGCCTTACCTGTTCTCCAATACGCTTGCCCCCAGCATCGTTGGGGCCTCCATCGCCGTACTGGATATGCTCAGCGAAACCACAGAACTGAGGGATAAACTGGAATGGAATACCCGCTATTTCAGGGAGCAGATGACGGCTGCCGGATTTGACATCAAGCCCGGCGATCATCCCATCGTCCCTATTATGTTATACGATGCTGTGCTGGCCCAAAAGATGGCTGCCAGGTTGCTGGAAGAAGGTATCTACGTGATCGGATTTTTCTATCCGGTGGTTGCCCAGGGAAAGGCGCGGATCCGGGTGCAGTTGAGTGCTGCGCATGATAAGACGCACCTCGACAAGGCGATTGCGGCCTTTGTAAAAGTGGGTGCCGAATTGGGTGTTTTGAAAACGGAAAAAGCATGAGAATAGCGATCGGATTGTTGTTGGTGGTGGGCATTGCCTCTTGTTCCCGCACCAACCTGACAGAAAAAGAAGGCCTGAAGAAGTATTTCGATGAATACAAGGTAGAGGGCTCCTTTGCGATGTTTGACAACAGCAGGGGAGAACACACTATTTATAATCCGCAAAGGGACACCATGCGTTTCCTGCCGGCGTCTACCTTTAAGATCGTCAATGCGCTTGCGGCACTACAAACAGGTAGGGTGACTTCAGATAGCACCATCATTCCCTGGGATAGTGTGGTGAGGAGTAACCCCGAATGGAACAAACCCCTGCCCCTGTATGAAGCGTTCCGCCAGTCATCGGTCCCGCATTTCCAGTGGATCGCGAGGCAGATCGGAAGGGATACGATGCAGAGATATCTGGACAGTATTCACTATGGCAATAGGAAGATCGGCCCCCACATTGATTCATTCTGGCTCGATAATTCATTGAAGATCTCTCCTGATGAGCAGGTGGGCCTGGTGAAGATGGTGTATTTCAGGCAGTTTAAATTCATCCGCCAAACCGTGCAGGAGCAGGTCAAGCGGATGATGATCCAGGAAAACAACACCACTTACCAACTTGGTTACAAAACAGGCTGGGGCAAGACGGAGAAAGGCAATGAACTCGGCTGGGTAGTGGGATGGATCGAGGAGAACCGGCACGTGTATTTCTTCGCGTTGAACCTGGAAACACCGGATCATTCCATCAATATGCTGGAAGTCAGGAAGAAGATCCTGAACAATATTTTGACGGATTTGGGATTTTTTAAAGGAAAAATGTGATGTTCTGATCCTGAATTGGGTAAATCGGAATGTTTTTTGAACCACAGCTGCCATGTTTCGTTTTGAACATACCATTCTTTTATTGGTGCTGGTACTCGTACCGGTTTTTGTTTTGCTTTATTGGGCAGTGATCCGATGGAAGAAGAGAACGGTAGCGAAGATCGGGGATCCGGCACTGGTACAACAGCTGATCAACAACTATTCCCCGGCACGGTTTCGTTGGAAATTTATCATGGTGGTGGTCGCTTTTGTGCTGGGAGCTATCGGATTGGCAAACCTGCAACGTGCGGACCAGGTTGCCCAGATAAACCGTCAGGGGGTAGATGTAATGATCGCCCTGGATGTGAGTAAGTCGATGCTCGCCGAAGACATCCAACCCAACCGTCTGCAAAGAGCCAAGTTGCTGGTCAATAAGTTGATTGACGAGCTGGATAACGATAAGATCGGGCTGGTGGTTTTTGCCGGCAGGGCCTATCTCCAGATGCCGCTGACCAGTGACCACAGCGCGGCTAAGATGTATGTGAATGCGGCATCCACCGCATCGGTCCCCACCCAGGGCACTGTGATTGGGGATGCACTCCAGATCTGTAATAATGCGTTTGAAAAGGAACAGAAAAAATTCAAAGCGGTGATCCTCATTTCGGATGGTGAAGATCATGATGAGAAGGCGGTTGAGATCGCGAAGACGATGGCCGAGGACGGCGTACTCTTGCATACCATTGGTATTGGTACAAGTTCCGGCGCACAGATCATTGATCCGGATACCAAAGAAGTGAAGAAGAATGCCGATGGAACGCCGGTGATCACCAGGGTAAATGAGAAAGAGCTGATGGATCTTGCACTGACTGGCAACGGCTCCTTCCAGTTGCTGGCCGATGCTGATGCGGCGGTGTCCCAGGTGATTAAAGAGATCGATGGCATGGAGAAGAAAACGATCAAGGACAATAGCCTGTTAAACTATCGCAGTTTTTTCCCCTGGTTTTTGGGCGCTGCGATCCTGATATTGATCCTTGAACTGCTTTACCCTGAACGAAAACCCATGGCAGCATGAAAAGAAAAGCATTGATATGGTTTTTGGGGCTGATCCCGTTTTGCCTGCATGCGCAGCAATCCAATGAAGATATCAGTAAGGGCAATGAAGCATATCGGAAACAGGAATACAGCAAGGCCGGAAGCTTTTACCAGCGCGCTTTGCAGAAAACGCCTGGCAATCCTGTAGCCGCTTTCAATTATGGTAATACGCTCCTTAAAGAGAATAAACAGGAAGAAGCGATTGAGCAGTTTGAGGCCTCAGCCAATAGCGGCAATAGCAAGCCGGCAAAGGCCGATGCTTTATACAATAAGGGCGTAGTGTACACCAGGCAAAAGAAACTGGACGAGAGCATTGACGCTTACAAATCAGCGCTTCGGCTCAATCCTGCTGATACCATCGCAAGACAGAACCTTCAACGCGCGCTCAATGAAAAACAAAAAAAGCAGGAGCAGCAAAAGCAAGACAACAGCCAGCAGCCCAAGAAGCAACCCAAAATGAACAAACAGCAGGTACAGCAGATGCTGAATGCGTTACAGGAACAGGAGAAGCAACTTCAGCAACGCATGCAGAAGAGTAAGGTTCCTGCACCGGGTCAACCAGAGAAAGACTGGTAGGGCAATGTGGCAGACGCTTCGCGAGGCATTGGGCATTGGGCACTGGGCATTGTCGGCCCGCGCAGAACTACTCGGAGTGACTGCCGGCGCGCTGCAACGCATGGCGCGCCTTCCTTCATTACCGCATTGCCGCATTGTCTAATCACTGTTGTCCGGTAAAACTTTAAAATGAAGGAGGCTTTTGGCCTCCTTTCTTGTCATAGTTTTGAGTTACCACACAAAAAACCTTGACATGGGCAAAAGTAGTTTTTTCTCCGGACAGCCGATATTTACCCAACTGCTTAGTTTGATTCCTTCTCATCTGATTACTAAAGCTGTAAAGGATCATCAGGCGGACCGATATTGTAAGCGTTTTTATGCCAGGGATCATTTAGTTTCCATGCTCTATACCGCCTTTTTTCAGGTCACTTCTCTGCGTGAACTCACCACCGGACTGGCAGTGAACAGTCAGCGTCTCAGGCACTTGGGACTGGAAAACACGCCGAAGAAGAGCACTATCTCTGATGCCAATACCCGAAGGGATGCTGCTTTTTTCGAACAGTTGTATGCCTCATTGTACTATCACTTTTTTCCGGACAGCTCAACTGACAAGACGTACATTATGGATTCTACCACCATCTCCCTGTTCACCGAGGTTATGCGTGGAGCTGGTTCGCCGAGAAAAGATGGAAAGAAGAAGGGTGGTGTAAAGGTTCACACCCTTATCAATGCCCGTCATGACCTTCCAGCCTTTGTTAGCATTACAGAAGGCAAAACGGCTGATATCTCTCAACTCCAGTATATAAGCCTTCCTGAAGGCTCTACCATCATTTTTGACAAAGCATATGTGAGCTATGTTATGTTCAAAGAGTGGGGAGATAAGATTAACTGGATCACCCGGTTAAGGCAAACGGCCAGTTTTGTTGTCCAGAAAAAACTGAAACTAACTCCAGAAAGCCTGAAGGCTGGTGTACAAACTGACCAAAATATCAAGTTAGGCAGGGAAAGCAATCAACGGAAAACGCCACTAATAGATGCCAGGCTTATCCACTTCTACGATGCCGAAAAGAAGAGAAGTTTTGAGTTTATTACCAATGACTTTACATCACCCCCTGAACAGATAGCGCAATATTATAAGAGACGCTGGCAGATAGAACTGTTGTTTAAAAGAATAAAACAACGATACCCCTTAAGATACTTTCTGGGCGACTCAGCTAACGCAATCAAAATACAAATCTGGGCAGCACTTATCTGCGATTTACTAGTTCAGGTCATCAAAAACAGGGTAAACACAATGAGAAAAAATAAATGGTCCTATGCCAACATAGCAGCATTAATCAAGCATCACCTCATGACCTATATATCCCTCATAGAGTTCCTTAAAAATCCCGAAAAGGCAGCACTTCAATACCAGCCTCCCGATGGTCAACTACAACTATGGGGGCTTAGTCCCTGATTTTTGCCATTTTTTAACCTACAACCTGTTACCTTCAACGTCTTGGTAAAAGAATCACGGTTTTACCGGACAACAGTGATT
>JBKCVJ010000032.1:0-5394 GCA_046317915.1 Sphingobacteriales bacterium | reverse complement strand
TAACCAGGCACAGGTGCAGTTGAACGAACTGATGAAGCAGTTGCCAAAGGGATATTTCCTGGAATGGAGCGGACAGTGGGAGAATCAGATCAGGGCTAACCGTACCTTGAAGATCATCCTCCCCATTGTTATTGCCATCATTCTGTTGGTCCTGTACTTTACTTATCGGTCGTTTAAAGAAGCCATGGTAACCATGATCACCGTTCCCTTTGCATTGGTGGGTGGTGTGTTTATGGTGTATGCATATGGTATCAATTTATCTGTTGCCGTTGCAGTGGGATTCATTGCCTTGTTTGGAATGGCGATTGAAACGGCGATGTTGATGACCATTTACCTCAACGAGGCAATGGCGAAGATGGTGGCTGTTCATGGCAACAGCAGTGCATCATTGACGCCGCAGATCATCCGGAAATATGTCATTGAAGGATCGGTAAAAAGACTTAGGCCGAAACTAATGACAGTATCTGTGGGTTTGTTCGGATTGATACCCATTCTTTGGGCAACGGGTGTTGGCAGCGATATCATGCGGCCCATCACCATTCCGTTGATTGGAGGTACCATCAGCTCCACGATATATGTTTTACTAATCACGCCCGTGGTTTTTGAGATCATGAAACTTCGGGAACTGCGTAAAAAAGGAAAAATTGAAAACATCGATGCGAACCATTAAATACTTGTCCTTGCTGGCAGCAGTGCTGACGGCACAGGGGCTCAACGCGCAGGTGATGACCCTGCAGGAGGTTGTAGAAAAAGTGAAGACCACGCATCCCGTGATCAAAATGTATGATCAGGAGATACGATCCATGGACGAAGCGGCGAAAGGGGCCAGGGCCTGGATGCCCACGCAGATCGGAACGGGATTCTTTATGACGCCATACAATCCTTCCTTGTGGAAGCGAGAGGGTGGGGAGCCAGGTATGGGTTCTGTAATGATATCCGGTGAGCAGATGTTTCCCAATAAGAAAAAGCTGGATGCCGATGAATCATATATGAAGGCCATGAGCGCCGCTGAGAAAGAGCGAAAGCATGCAACCCTGAATGAGCTGGTTGCCGAGGCCCGAGGGCACTATTTGGCCTGGATCATTTTGCAGAAAAGGCTCGTGGTGTTGAAAGACAGTGAGCGGATTCTGGATTTTATGATCCGCAATGCCGAGATCAGGTACAAGAACAATATGGAGAAGATCGGTGCATACTATAAAGCGAAAGCTGCAATAGGGCAGGTGAAGAATATGCAGCTGATGTATAATAGTGAGATCAATGAACGCAGGATCCGGCTGAATACGCTGATGGCCAATCCTGCCATGGCCCCATTGGAGATCGATACCAGTTTTCAACTTTCCGCCTATGCAGCATTGCCACTGGATACCGCAGTATTCTATACGAACCGGAGCGACCTGAAAGCACTTGATAAAGATCTTGAACTGAATAAACTGAAAGTGGAGACGGAGCGCATGAATCTCAAACCCCAGTTTGGCGTGAAGTATGATCACATGTTCGGTTTTGGCGGATCCCCGATGCTGTATACACTGATGGGAATGGTGCGGATACCTTTAGTGGGCGGCGCTTCCAGAATGAGTAAGGCCAATATGGAAAGCCTGAAGTATAAATCAATGGCCGTGCAGGCGCAGAAGGAGATGATGGTCAATGAGTATATGGGCATGGCGTATGGTATGCAGAATGAGATCGCACTCAAGCAACAGCAGATGAAACTATACGAGCAGGACATTCTGCCTGCTTTGCGGAACAACTATAAAACGATGCAGCTGGCTTATGAACAGAATACGGGTGAATTGTTCATGTTGTATGATGCCTGGGAAGTGTTGAACATGAAACAGATGGAGTACCTGGATTTACTAGCGCAGTCGCTATCTGCCCGGATTCGCCTGGAACAACTATTGCAACAAACAAACTAAGTCCATGAAGAATCACATCATCACCATACTGTTCCTCTTGCTGATCTACGCTTGCGGGCCATCTGCAAAGCATGATCAGCATGCGGGATCAGATACTGCACATTCTCCGGAAGAGCCTTGGAAAGACAGTGCACTCGTAACCCTGATCAATCCTACCAATGCATTTGTGGTTTCATCGATCCCCGTCACAGCGCTGGTGAAAAGGCAGGAAGATATTGAGATTGAAGCGCTGGGCAGCATTGCTTATGACACGCGTTACGTTAACAACATCTCTTCCCGTGTGGAAGGGCGGATAGAAAAATTATATGTGCGATATCGTTTTCAGCAAGTAAAGAAAGGCCAGAAGATCATGGAGGTGTACAGTCCGGAGTTGGTTACTGCACAGGAAGAACTGCTGTTTTTGGTGAAGCAGGACCCAGACAATCAATTGATGATCCAGGCAGCAAGGCAGAAACTCATTAACCTGGGTATGGAAACCGTGCAGGTGATGGAAGTGGTAAAGAGCGGAAAGGCAAAACTTACCGTGACCATATACAGTCCTTACAGTGGACATATTCATGAATCAGGCGGCACCGCGATGAACAATGCTTCGGGTGCCATGAAAGATCTTTCGTTGTTGACGGAAGAACTGAGTCTGAAAGAAGGGATGTATCTCCGGAAAGGGCAATCGGTCTTCACTGTTTTTGATCCGGGAAAAGCATGGGCTGTGTTGAATATTTACGATGAGAACCAGGCATTGGTTAAGGTGGGAAATCCGGTACGCGTTGTTCCTGAAACGGCTCCGGATAAGGATTTCAGGGCAAGGCTGGATGTGCTGGAACCGTTTTACCGAAAGGATCAAAAAACCATGACGGCCCGTGTTTATTTCAACAACACTGTACAACATATCCCTATCGGGAGCCAGGTACGGTGCACCATATTTGGCAATGCGCGTGATGCGCAATGGCTGCCCAAAGAAGCGGTTTTGACGATGGGACTGGATAAGGTTGTTTTTCTCCGATCATCGGGAGGGTTCCGTGCCAGCAAGGTAACAACGGGCGTTGTGCATGATGGGCATGTTCAGATCAAATCAGGATTATCGGCCACAGATTCTGTGGCGGTGAATGCGCAGTATCTGATGGATAGCGAAAGTTTTATCAAAGTAAACAAGGCATCATGAGAACATGGATCGTTATAATACTGTTGCTGGTTGTTGGATGTAAATCCAGGCAAGCGATTACAAAAGCAGAAGATACTTACTACACCTGCTCCATGGATCCGCAGGTGGTGGAAGCCATGCCCGGAAAATGTCCGATTTGCAAAATGGATCTTACGCCGGTAAAAAAAAGCAGTACCGGTAATGATGGTGTACTCGCTTTAAGTGAGCAGCAGATCATGCTGGGGAACATACGTGTGGATACCATTAAAGCGGGAAGACTGGGTGACAGAATGGTGTTGACCGCTACCCTCAACTTTGACCAGATGAAGGCTGTGTCTGTAAGTTCACGGGTGATGGGCAGGATTGAAAAACTCTATGTCAGAAATCAAGGTGATTATGTCCGCAAGGGCATGCCCTTGTTTGATATTTACAGTGAGGAACTGAACAACGCCAAACAGGAGTATCTGCTTGCGTTGGACAAACAAAAAACCTTTGGAGAATCATCTGTAGTACCCATGGATGAGTTGGTGCGCAGTGCCAGGAATAAACTATTGTTGTGGGGTGTGGAGGAATCACAGATCAAGGCATTGGAGCAAGCAGGTAAAGCAGGAAGTACAACAACCTACGTTAGTAAGGAACAGGGATATGTGACGTCACTGGACATCCGCGAAGGAGACTACGTGATGGAAGGGGGAACGGTTGTGAGGCTGGCAGACTTGAATACATTATGGGCCGAAGCGCAGGTGTATACATCTCAATTGGCCGATCTTGACCGCTTAAGTACTGCCACGGTTGAACTGCCGGATCTTGATGGAAAACAGATTCAGGGTAAGATCAGCTTTGTGAATCCCGAGATCAATCCTGAAACCAGGATCAATCTCATACGTGTGAGCATCCCTAATCAGGGTCTTCAGTTGAAACCAGGTATGCCAGCCTATGTGATTCTCAAAAGTCCCGCGCGGCGCATGTTGTCACTGCCTATTGACGCTGTAATCCGTGACGGGCAAGGCGCGAAGGTTTGGATACAATCTGCCAGCAGGCAGTTCAGACCGGTTGAAGTGAAAACGGGTCAGGAAACAGATGACCGCATTGAAATTGTTTCAGGCTTGCGCGAAGGGGACGTTGTGGTGTTGACCGGTGCCTACCTTCTGCACAGTGAATGGGTATTCAGGAAGGGGGTTGAGATGCCCACCACACACCAGCATTAGACCGTATCTGACGATACTATTTAATGCCATATAGCATGACATCGGCCTTGCCATTAAAGAGGCCTTTGTCTCTATACCAGAACTCGACAGACTTTAGTTTTCTTTTTCCACCCTTAAGTTCCAGCACCCGGCTTTCTGCGCCTTGAGGGATATTGAATGCGGTTTCGATTCTCTCCGGTGCGCCGCCGTCATCATAGCGCACAAGGATATAGCGCATTTCAATATCAGAATCAACCACCTTGAACTTCAGTTTCCGGAAAAAATCATAAGGACCTGCCACCACAATCACATCGTGATCATTACTGCTTTTTGCCGAGGTGGTGCCAAGGTAGCGCCAGCTTCCGGTTGGACCGCTTTTCGGCTTTACTACTTTTTGTGCGGAAGCGTTTGTAACGAAAAAAAAGCAAAGTGTTAGTATAATCAGTTGTTTCATGCTTTTTGAATTTTCAGTTGATTGGGATGTAATACTAGCAAAATTATTTTACGCTTTGTGCTTTCAGTTTGTTCAGATTGATATAAGAGAAAGTGGCTCCTACTCTGATCATTCTGGAATCTGCGCCGTTATAACCCCAGATCACATCGCCATAGGATGCTTTGATGGAAAGTGGGGCAAGCAGTTGATAACCCGCATGAACGGACCAGCCTACAATATTGAGGCTGTTACCCTGATCAACCTCATCTACAATCAATTCTCCTCCTGCCTGTGCACGGATGCCAAGGCCTGCCCAGAATTTTGGCGTCAGATTTTTAGTGATATGATTTTCCCAGATAAACAAGGGCTTTTGTTTGGTTTTATCTGCTCTGCTTATCGCCGTTGGATTATTGTTGGCACCATAAAATTGTAAGGAAGGAACGGTCTCTACCCAAAACGGCATTTTAGGATTGTTGCCGAAAGGAATGGACATCGGAAGTCCAAACTCATAGGTCATTCTGTTGGTGCCGAGATTCAGCGGTTTGGATGCGTCATACGTGCCGGAGTACCAAACGCGGAACATACCCAACATGGAGAATCCCGGTTGTTTTTTCGAAAAGGCAAAAGCATCCAGTGCGGGTGCGCCAACTAATCCAACTTTAAGCGAAACAAATCCATCGGAAATACCACTGGCATTGAATGTAGGATCGGGCAATCCGGGTG